>CAISYZ010000001.1 GCA_903889895.1 uncultured Verrucomicrobia subdivision 3 bacterium
CGCCACGAGTGGCAATACGGTCGCCTTTGGCGAGTATGGCCTGATGGCGCTCGAACGTTGCTGGATGGATACGAAGCAGCTCGAAGCCTGCCGCGTGGCCATCGCCCGTCACATGAAGCGCAAGGGCAAGATGTGGATCCGGGTTTTCCCGCAGAAATCCTACACCAAGAAGCCCTTGGAAACGCGCATGGGTCACGGTAAGGGACCGCTGGAGTCCTGGGTGGCCGTGATTCGCCCTGCGAACATTTTGTTTGAAGTCGACGGTGTTACGGAAGCGGATGCGCGTGAGTCCATGCGCCTGGCCGCTTCCAAGTTGCCGATCAAAACCAAGTTTATTTCACGTCATCAACACGTGAGCTAAGAGAAAATGAAATTTGCCGAAATCAAAGACCTGACGTTGGTAGAGCTGTCGGCCAAGAGCCGGGACCTGCGTCAAGAGATGTTCAATCTGCGCCTGCAACAGGCGAGCGCGCAGTTGGAGAAACCCGCGCGCCTGAAAACCCTGCGCAAGGATATTGCCAAGGTCGAAACCCGCATCTCGGCACTGCGTAACCAGGTTGCCAAATAATTTGTATGGCTGAAGAAACGAATACTCCTACGACCGGCGGTCACCGCAAGCAACGCGTCGGCGAAGTCGTCTCCAACAAGATGACCAAGACCATCGTGGTGCGCGTGGAACGCCGTTTCCCGCATCCCCGGTTCAAAAAAATCGTGACGTCGTACAAGAAATTTTACGCCCACGATGCGAAGGCCGAAGCCAAGGTGGGCGACACGGTCCTCATCGAGGAATCGCGCCCGCTGTCCAAGCTCAAGCGCTGGACGCTCGTCGAAGTTGTGACGCGCAACGCGGCTGAAACCACCGTAACCGCCTAATTTAATTTTTTATGTTGCAAGTTCGTTCCAGTTTAGATGTGGCGGACAACACCGGTGCCAAGGTTGCTTGGAACATCGGCGTGTTGGGCCGCAACCAGACGTTCGCCGGCATCGGCGACGTGATCAAAGTCCATATCAAGGACGCCGCCCCGGACGGGCAGGTCAAGAAGGGTGAAGTTCATGACGCCGTCATCGTGCGCACCCGCCAGACCATCCGCCGCAGCGACGGTTCGGCCCTGCGCTTTGACCGCAATGCCTGCGTGATCATCGACAAGGAATTGAATCCCAAGGGCACCCGCATCTTCGGCCCCGTCGCCCGTGAATTGCGCGACAAGAAGTTCATGAAGATCATTTCACTCGCTCCGGAGGTCATCTAAGGTTATGACAAAATTTCATGTTAAAAAAGGCGACCATGTGGTCGTGTTGGCCGGCAAGGAAAAGGGCAAGAGCGGCCGGATCATTTCGGTGCAGGCCAAGAAGGCCCGCGTGGTCATCGAAGGTCTCGCCATGGTCAAGAAGCATGTGCGCAAGAGCCAGCAGAACCCGAACGGCGCCATCGTTGAGCGCGAAGGTTCAATCCACATCTCGAATGTGAAGAAGAGCGAAGGGGCCGAAGCCGCCGCCAAGTAAAATTTATTCACGGCCAAATCCGTGATGTTAAAAAATGAAATCAAGACTTTACAAAAAATACGTTGAGGAAGTGGTGCCGGCGCTCAAGCAAAAGCACAACTACACTAACATCCACCAGATTCCGAAGTTCGTTAAGATCGTCGTGAACATGGGCATCAGCGCGTCGCTGGAAAAGGGCGCCCTGGAAGATGCCGCGAAGGACCTGACGATGATCACCGGGCGCAAGCCGGCGGTGAGCAAGTCCCGCAACGCCATCGCGAATTTCAAGCTCCGCGAGAACCAGCCGATCGGCTGCCGCGTGACGCTGCGCAACGACACGATGTTCGAATTCTTCGACCGTTTGGTTTCGACCGCGCTGCCCCGTATCCGTGACTTTCGCGGCCTTTCGCCCCGCAAGTTTGACGGCCGTGGCAACTATACCTTCGGCGTGGCCGAGCAGACGATTTTCCCGGAAATCGAACTGGACAAGATCAAGCGCCCGCAGGGGATGGACATCACGATTGTGACCACCGCCGGCACCAACGCCCACGCGCTGGATCTGCTGAAGCTGATGGGTTTTCCGTTTTCCGAGAAATAATTTTTAAGATCAAGAGATATGGCCAAGACATCCTGGTTGGAGCGCAACAAGCGCAAGGCTGATACGGTGAAGAAGTACGCCGCGATCCGTGCGGAACTGAAGGCAAAGCGCGACTACGCCGGCCTCGCGGCTCTCCCGCGTGATGCGAGCCCGACGCGCGTTGTGAACCGCTGCAAAATGAGCGGCCGCCGCCGCGGTTACCTCCGCAAGTTCGGCGTTTCCCGTATGACGTTCCGCGAAGCGGCGTTGAACGGCCTGATCCCCGGCATGACGAAGGCCAGCTGGTAAATTTTGAATCGTGCTTGCTGTCGCCGCCACACTGTTGATGGGGGCGAAACGAAGGACGAAAGTTAACTAATATGAGCGATCCGATTTCTGACATGTTGACGCGCATCCGCAATGCGGGTGCCGCCCACCTCGCGGTGGTCGAACTGCCCCATTCCCGCATCAAGGAGAGTGTGGCCAAGGTTTTGCAATCCGAAGGATACGTCGGTGAAGTGTCCGTGGAAGGCGACCTGAAGAAGAAAATCAAAATCCGCCTGAAGTTCAATGGCAAGAAGAGCGTCATTGAAGGTCTCAAGCGCGTGAGCAAGCCCGGTCTTCGCCGCTATGTCGGCTCGACGGAAATCCCCCGCGTGCGCGGCGGACTCGGAGTGGCGATTGTTTCGACCTCCGAAGGCATCCTCACCGATACGCAGGCGCGCAAGAAAAACCTGGGCGGAGAACTCCTCGCCTATATTTGGTAACCCATTTCAAGTTATGTCACGCATTGGAAAACAGCCGATTGTCATTCCCGCCAAAGTAAAGGTGGAAGTGAAGGGGCAAAAAGTTCATGTCGAAGGGCCGAAAGGCAAGCTGGACTGGACCCTCCCGACCCGCACCTCGCTCAAAGTGGAAGGTGACAAGATCGTTGTCAGCCGCGCCGGGGAAGACGCGCAGGCCAAGGCCTTGCACGGCCTCAGCCGCGCCCTGCTCAACAACATGGTCAAAGGTGTCACGGACGGTTTCGTGAAAAAACTGGAAATCCAGGGCGTCGGCTTCAAGGCCTCCGTCACCGGCAAGGTGGTCAACCTGTCGTTGGGTTTCTCCCATCCGATCAATTACGAAATTCCCGATCAAATCAAGGTAACCGTGGAAGAAAACACCAAGGTCACCGTGGAAGGACCGGACAAGCATCTCGTCGGCAAAGTCGCTTCGGAACTCCGCAGCTACTATCCGCCGGAACCGTACAAAGGCAAGGGCGTCCGTTACGCTGGCGAACATGTCCAGCGCAAGGAAGGCAAGACGGTCCAATAATAACAATTAATTTATACCTTTCACGGCCAAATCCGTGAAAACAAAGCGATGAGAACGGAAAAAAAACTTAAGTTGAAGCAGCTCCGCCACTGGCGTGTGCGCAAGACGGTTTCGGGTACGCCGGAACGTCCGCGCATGAGCGTCCGCTTCACGAACGACAACATTCACGTCCAGTTCATTGACGACACCATCGGCAAGACGCTGGCGGCGACGACGACGCTGAGCAAGACCACGCCCGACCGCGAAAACCTCGCGGCGAACGTGAAAAGCGCCAAGATCATTGGCGCGCTGGCGGCGAAGACGGCAATTGAAAAGGGCATCAGCCAGGTGGTATTTGACCGCAGCGGCGCCCGTTATCACGGCAAGGTCAAGGCGCTGGCGGAAGCCGCGCGCGAAGCCGGCTTGAAATTTTAACCTGAACCGGAGATTTTATTGTGGCTGAAAACGAAATTATTCCTACGCCCGCCGCTCCTGCCCCTGAAGAGCAGCCGGCACCCCCGGTGCAACGCGAATCGCGCGGGCACGGTGGACATGGCGGTCATGGCGGTCACGGCGGTCGCGGCGGCGGTCGCGGCGGTCGCGGTCGGCGCTCGGAGGTAGGCGAAA
>CAISYZ010000002.1 GCA_903889895.1 uncultured Verrucomicrobia subdivision 3 bacterium
AGATATTTTCCGGCGGGCGTCGTTTTCTTGAACGAGCCAGCGGGCGAAATGTGGTCGGTTGTCACGCTGTCGCCGAAAATACCGAGCGCGCGGGCCCCGGTTATGGGCTTGATGCTGCCGGGCGTCATCGAGAAATTTTCGAAGAACGGCGGTTCCTGAATATAAGTGGACTTGCGATCCCACTCATAAACATTTCCGGTGCTCGAAGAAATTTCGTTCCACTTGGGATTCTGCGCGGCGAAATCTTTGTAGAGCTTGCGGAATACTTCCGGTTGCAAAGCGGCTTGCATGAGGTCGCGCACTTCTTTCAAGCTCGGCCAGATGTCGCGCAGGTGAACGGGCTTGCCGTCCTTGCCAGTGCCGAGCGCGTCGTTGGCGAGGTCGATGTCCACGCGGCCCGCCAGCGCAAACGCGACGACCAACGGCGGCGACATGAGGAAGTTCGCCTTGATGTTCTGGTGGACGCGCGCCTCGAAATTGCGGTTGCCGGACAAAACGGCGGCGGCGACCAAATTATTTTTGACGACGGCTTCTTCAATCGGCGCGGCGAGCGGACCAGAATTGCCGATGCACGTCGTGCAGCCATAGCCGACGAGATTGAACCCAAGCTTGTCGAGATACGGCGTGAGGCCGGTGGCATTGAGATAATCGGTGACCACGCGAGAGCCGGGCGCGAGCGAGGCTTTCACGGAAGCATTCACGGTTAGACCTTTTTCAACGGCTTTCTTGGCGAGCAAACCGGCGGCGAGCATCACGCTCGGATTGCTGGTGTTCGTGCAACTCGTGATGGCCGCGATCAAAACCGACCCATGACCAATGGTGGATTTGTGTCCGTTCAACGCGACATCGGCTTTCACTTTTCCAAGGTCTTCGGCCTTCATGCCAAAACCATTTTCGGTGACGGGCTTCGAGAACGCCGTGGTAAATTCATTTTTCAACTTCGGCAATTCGATGCGATCCTGCGGACGCTTCGGACCGGCGACGCTGGGCAACACGCTGCCGAGATCGAGTTCGATTTCCTGCGAGTAGACGACTTCGCCCTTTTTCGGAATCCCCCAGAGACCTTGCGCCTTGTAATAATTTTCGTAGGTCTTGACGGCTTCATCCGTGCGGCCAGTCGCGCGCAAATAATTTGAACACTCGGCATCAATTGGGAAGAAGCCCATCGTCGCGCCGTATTCGGGCGCCATGTTCGCGATGGTCGCGCGATCCACCAGCGGCAACGCGGCGGCACCGGGGCCGAAGAACTCGACAAACTTGCCGACGACTTTTGCTTTGCGGAGAATTTGCGTGACGGTGAGTGCGACGTCCGTGGCGGTGACACCTTCACGAATTGAACCCGTAAGATGAACGCCCACCACATCCGGCGTGAGAAAATAAACCGGCTGACCGAGCATGCCCGCTTCTGCTTCGATGCCGCCGACGCCCCAACCGACGATGCCGAGGCCGTTGATCATCGTGGTATGTGAATCGGTGCCGACGAGCGTGTCGGGATAATACACATCGCCTGCGTTTAAAACGCCCTTGGCGAGATATTCCAAATTGACCTGATGCACGATGCCAATGCCCGGCGGCACGACTTTGAACGTGTCGAACGCCTGCATGCCCCACTTGAGAAATTGATAACGCTCGCGGTTACGCGTGAATTCCAAATCCAAGTTGCGCGACATCGAATCGGCGCTGCCGGCGAAGTCCACTTGGACCGAGTGATCCACCACCAAATCCACCGGCACGAGCGGTTCGATGATCTTGGGATTCTTGTTCAGCTTCGCGACGGCGGTGCGCATCGCCGCCAAGTCCACGAGCAGCGGCACGCCGGTAAAATCCTGCAGCACGATGCGCGCGACCACAAACGGGATTTCCGCCGTGCGCGTTTCGTTCGCCTTCCAATTAGCCAATTCCTTGACGTTCGCTTCGTGGACCTTTTTGCCGTCGCAGTTACGCAGCACCGATTCCAACACGAGCCTGATAGATACGGGCAGTTTCGAAATCGGGCCGACGCCGGCCTTTTCGAGCGCGGGCAGCGAATAGAATTTTCCAGTTTTGCCGCTGCCGAGTTCAAAATTCTGCAACGTGCCGAACAAATTATGCAATGTGCTCATTTAATTGGGTGATTAACTTAACCTAAAACCTCCACAAGAAAATGAAGATTGCGCGCCCCGCTGTCAAGCGAAGCGCGGGACAAACTGCGCGCGGTCAGTTGGCGGCAATTCCCGTGTGGAGCAGTTCGGCGATACGTTTTTCGAGCCGGTTTAAATCGAGCGGCTTGGTAAAAAAATCCTCGGCGTGCATCGCGGCGGTGCGTTTGGTCACGTCGCTGGTGAGCGCGCTCATGAAAATAATGGGGATTTTTTTTGTGCCCGGCTGGCGGCGCAAAATTTCACAGACGGAAAGGCCGTCGAGGTCGGGCAGCAGAATATCCAGTAAAATCAAGTCTGGCTTGAACTGCCGCGCCTGGCTCAAGGCGTGGACGCCGTCGCCCGCCACCAGAAATTCACACCCCAGATTGGCGAGGCGGAATTTCACCAGCTCGATGAAATCACCCTCGTCGTCCACAATTAATATGCGCGGTAACACACCTCAATTTAGTGCATTACCGATGATTCACCAGCGTCAGAAAGGTTAAAAAGACGTTACAAACAGGAAACAAAAAAGGGCGCGCTGAATTCAGCACGCCCTTGGAACAATGGAATGAAACACTTATTTCAAATTCGCCAGCGTCGCTTTGACGGCCTCGAAGTTCGGCAAATCTTTCGGCGTCGCCGTCTGTTCGCTGTATTGCACCACGCCATTTTTATCTATGACGAAGGCCGCGCGCGCGGATGTGTCCCCCACGCCGGCAAGCATCGGGAATACCACGTCGTAGGCTTTGGTAGTGGTCTTGTTCAAATCACTGGCGAGCGTGATGCCGATTTTTTCCTGCTTGGCCCATGCAGCCTGCGCGAACGGGCTGTCCACACTGACGGCGATGACGTCGGCACCGAGGCTAGCATAGGCGTCGAGGCCGGCGGTGAGGCTGCACATTTCCGCCGTGCAGACGCCGGTGAAGGCGAGCGGGAAGAAAAGCAGCACGGTGTTTTTCTTGCCGAAGTTGTTGCTCAACTTGACTTCCACATCGGCGGGCGATTTGGATTTGAGCGTGAAATCAGGGGCTTTGGAACCAACGGGAATAGGCATATTGTTTAATTATTTTTTTGATTTTGTTGTTTAAACTAACTGCTGTGATTTTGGAAATTCAATTTGCCGGTGTCAATCAATTTAGAATTAATCTAAATCAAATTACAGCGCCGCCAGCACTTCGGCGGCATGCTCTTCGGGTTTTACCTGCGGCCAGATTTTCTTGATCTTGCCGTCCTGCCCGATAAGGAACGTCACGCGATAGACACCGAGATATTTCCGGCCCATGAAACTTTTCTCGCCCCAGACGCCGTAAGCCTCGACAATTTTCCTGTCCTCGTCTGCGAGCAGCGTAAACGGCAGCTTAAACTTCTCCACGAACTTGTCGTGCGACTTCACGGAGTCCGGACTGACGCCAAAGACGACCGCGCCCTTTTTCTTGAACTGCGCAAACTCGTCGCGGAAAGAACAGGCCTCCTTCGTGCAGCCCGGCGTGTCGTCACGCGGGTAAAAATACAAAATAACGTTTTGCCCCTTGTAATCAGCAAGGGATATTTTTCCGCCACCGCTGGTCACTGCGGTGAATTTCGGGGCGATGTCGCCTTCCTTTAGTTTGAGTTCAATTGCTTTGGCCATAAAAAGTCCCTGAATAAACACCGGCTTGGAAAAATTGCAACTGCGACTTTCACTTTTTCACCGGTGAGCTGGCTGGGTGCGCACCGATCTGTTTCATAAAATCCCAAACATAGAGCAATCCGGACGCGCCGGTTAAGAGGCCAGCACCAAGACAAATGATTTGCAGCCACGCCGCATGTCCACTGGTCCACTTGAGGAGAATCCACAGCACCAGCGCCATTTGCAGCACCGTCGCAATCTTGCCTGTGAGGCGCGGGCGCACCGTGACCTTGCCGACAGTGAAACGGACGACGATGACGCCAAGACAAATCAACAAATCCCGCCCGATGATCGTGCCGGTAAGCCAGAGTGGAATCACCGCCAGCCTCGGCGCGTGGTCGAAGCTCAAGACGATGATGGCGGAGACGAGCAGCAACTTGTCCGCGAGCGGATCCAGCACCGTGCCGAGTTCGCTCCACTGATGGCAACGCCGCGCAACATAGCCATCCACACCATCCAGAATCGCCGCAGCGGCAAAGGTAAAGATTGCCAGCAACCGGTTCATTTCATTACCGGTTTCGACAAAATAAAGAATCTCCACCACAAAAAACGGAATCAGGAGAATCCGCAGAATGGTTATTTTGTTCGCCGTCGTCATGGCCGGGAAAGCATGCCACGGATTTCCCGAATTTGCACTGATTACAAAGCAAACTGATTTTGCTACATCCTGATTCAATCACCGAATCTACCAGCGCCGACTAAACGCGGGCCAATTTTGCCGAGCCAACCAGAAAATTTTGGAATGATGACATTTAGCAGGTCTGTTGCTATAATATCGACCGATGAGTGCAAACACAAACACACCACAAGTTGGAATATTAATGGGCAGCGATTCAGACTGGCCGACGATGAAGGCCGCCGCCGAGGCGCTTAAAGAATTCGGCATCGCGTCCGAAGCTAAAGTCATCTCCGCGCACCGCGATCCGCATGGCTTGGAAGAATATGTTTCCGGCGCGCCGACGCGCGGCATTCAAGCCTTCATTTGCGGCGCGGGCGGCGCGGCGCACCTGGCGGGCGTCACGGCGGCGTTCACCACGCTGCCGGTCATTGGCGTGCCGATTCTCGGCAAATCCACGGACGGCTTTGATTCCTTGCTTTCGATGGTGCAGATGCCGCCGGGCGTGCCGGTGGCGACGGTCGCCATCAACGGCGCGCGGAACGCCGGCATTCTCGCCGCACAAATAATCGCCACGGGCGACGTGCGGTTGCAGGCCGAGCTGAAAAAATTCAAGGTCAGGCTGACGGAAGAATCACGCGCGAAGAACAAAACGCTCGCGCAATAATTTTCCATGCAACGGCTCATTGAAGGCGTCCACAAGTTCCGCAGCGACGCGTTCGGAAATTACCGGAAGCTCTTCCGCAAGCTGTCGCAGGAAGGGCAGAACCCGCACACACTTTTCATCACGTGCTCGGACTCGCGCGTGCTGGCGGAACTCATCACGCAAAGCAAGCCGGGTGATTTGTTCGTCGTCAAAAATGTCGGCAACATCGTGCCACCGGCAAACGTGCGCGGCGATACCAACTCCACCGCCGCCGCCATCGAATTTGCCGTGGAAACCTTGCGGGTGAACGACATTGTGGTCTGCGGTCATTCGCAGTGCGGCGCGATTTCCGCGCTGCTCGATATCAAGCCCGTCAGCGATTCCACGCCGCATCTGCGCGACTGGCTGAAGCTTGCTTCGCCGGTGCTGGAAACTTTACGCAAGGATTACGCTCATCTCCACGGCACCAGCGAGCGCGAAACCGCAGCCGCCGAGGAAAATGTTTTGTTCGCGCTGGATAATCTGCACAGCTATTCCTGTGTGCAGGAACGGTTGATGAACGGTTCGCTGCGGCTGCACGGCTGGTTTTTCAAGATTGCCACGGCGGAATTGTTCGCCTTCGACCCGGAATCACGGCAGTTTTCGCCGCTGGTGCGCGAAAGCTGACCGCTTCATTTGGACAAGCGCGGGTTTCTTTGTTAGGCTGCGCGGTATTTATGAGTTTGGAAAATCAAGAAAACGCCGCGCCTGCCGCCCCATCCGATTTCATCCGCGACATTGTTGCCGGGCACATTGCTGCACAAAAATATCCGCGCATCCACACCCGCTTTCCGCCGGAGCCGAACGGTTATCTGCACATCGGCCACGCCAAAAGCATCTGCCTGAACTTCGGCATCGCGCGCGAATTCGGCGGCGTGTGCAACCTCCGCATGGACGACACGAATCCGACGAAGGAGGATATCGAATACGTTGAAAGTATCCAGGCGGACGTGAACTGGCTCATCAACGGCTGGGCGGATGACAAGCTTGGTTTGAAAGGTAAAGGCCAAACGCCGGTCGCGCAGACCATCGATGGCAAGACCGATTTTTTTCTGGCACCGACAGCCGGCCAAGACGGCCAGCCTTTTTACGCGAGTGATTATTTTGATCAGATTTACGAATTCGCCGTTGAATTGATAAAAAAGGGCAAAGCTTTCGTTTGCGATTTAACGCCCGACCACACTGACGAATACCGCCGCCTCGGCAAAGCGTCGCCGTTCCGCGACCGCAGCGTAGCGGAAAATCTCGACCTCTTCACGCGCATGAAGAATGGCGAGTTTCCAGACGGCGTGCGCGTGCTGCGCGCAAAAATCATCGTGGACGCGCCGAACATCTGGCTGCGCGATCCGCTGATTTATCGCATCAAACATGCCGATCATCACCAGACTGGCAAGAAGTGGTGCGTGTATCCCATGTATGATTTCGCACATTGCCTGAGCGATTACATCGAAGGCATCACGCACAGCATTTGCACGTTGGAATTCGAGGTGCACCGGCCGCTTTACGACTGGATTTTGGAAAGCCTCGATTTGCCGCGCCCGCTGCCGCATCAATACGAGTTCGCGCGGCTTGCGCTCGGCTACACGGTGATGAGCAAGCGCAAGCTGATGCAGCTCGTGGATGAAAAACTCGTCACCGGCTGGGATGATCCGCGCATGCCCACGATTTCCGGCATCCGCCGCCGGGGCGTGACGCCCGAAGCGTTGCGCAATTTTGCCTACAACATCGGCATCACCAAATATAACGGCATCACCGATGTGAGTGTTTTGGAATTTGCCATCCGCGAGGATTTGAACAAACGTTCGCTCCGCCGGCTGGCCGTGCTGCGGCCCATCAAAGTTGTGATTACTAACTTTCCCGAGGGCAAGATCGAGGAACTGGACGCGACGAACAATCCCGAAGATGAAAATGCCGGCAAGCGCAAAGTGCCGTTCAGCCGCGAGCTTTACATTGAGCGTGATGATTTCGCAGAAGTGCCTCCGCCAAAATATTTCCGTCTCAAACCGGACGGTGAAGTGCGGCTGAAATATGCCTACATCATCAAGTGCGACGAAGTGGTGAAGGACGCCAGCGGCAACATCACCGAGTTGCGCTGCACTGCCGATTTGGAGAGCAAGACCGGCGGCACGACTTCGGCGCGCAAGGTCAAAGGCACGATTCATTGGGTCAGCGCCGCGCATGCGCTAGACGCGGAAGTCCGGCTTTACGACCGGTTGTTCACTGTGGCTGAGCCGGATGCGGACGGCGATTTCAAACAACATCTGAATCCCCACTCGCTGGAAGTCATCACCGCCAAGGTGGAGCCGTCTTTGAAAGACGCCACGCCGGCAGCGCGGTATCAATTCGAGCGGCTCGCCTATTTTGCTTTGGATTACGACTCCAAACCGAACCAACTGGTCTTCAACCGCACCATCACCTTGAAAGATGCCTGGGCGAAAGAGGCCCGGAAAAGCTGAGTGTCGCAAATCCGCAACCGACTTTTCCAGACAAGCGCTGTCCGCATTGTGCTTTCGCTAAACAATCGCTTATGCTTGGAAACATGATTCATGATGTTCAAGCCATCGCGGCGGAAGTGATTCGCAAAACCGGCAAGGACAAACCGGCGGACGCGGCGTTGCGCGAGGTGCTCAAGCAGATCAAAGACCTCGCGCCCTTCGACGCTACGGAAATCGCCAAGACCGTATTTCTATATTACCGCTGGCACGTCTGGTTGCGCGAGGAACGTGGCGTGGAAAACAAGATGCGGCACGCCATCCGCTTGAACCAGCGTTTTCAGGCCAACAATGCCAGCATGCCCATCGCCGAACTGCGCGCGAACGCCGTGCCCGCGTGGACGGCGGCGGAAATGGACGTCACCGATGAATGGCTGCTCTCCTTGCAGCGCGAACCAAAATTGTGGCTGCGCGCCAAACGCGGCACGGCAGAATCGCTGGCAAAAACTTTGTTCGCGGCGGAAGTGAGTCCGTTGCTGCCGGAAGCCATTTTGTATCGCGGCGAAGAAGATTTGTTCAAGACGCCGGAATTTCACGCCGGCGAATTTGAGATTCAGGACATCGCATCGCAAATTGTCGGTCAACTATGCGCGCCGCAGCCGGGCGAAACCTGGTGGGACACTTGCGCGGGTGAAGGCGGAAAAACTTTGCACATATCCGACTTAATGCAGAACAAAGGTATGATTTGGGCCAGCGACCGCGCGGAGTGGCGGCTGACGAAGCTCAAACGCCGGGCCGGGCGGGCAAAGGTTTTCAATTATCGCTCGGCGCACTGGGACGGCGGCGCAAAGCTGCCGACGAAAACTAAATTTGACGGCGTGCTCGTGGACGCGCCGTGCAGCGGCATCGGCACATGGCAACGCAATCCGCAGGCGCGCTGGACGACGGAGCCGAATGACGTGCGCGAGCTTTCAGAAATTCAGAAAAAACTTTTGACGAACGTCGCGCCGAGCGTGAAGCCGGGCGGTAAATTAATTTTCTCCGTCTGCACTTTGTCACGCGCCGAATCCACGGAAGTGGTGGAAAATTTCAATGCGACTCAGCCGGACTTTGAGCCGCTAATTTGGGATTCCATTAAATTTGAGGAACGCAAAGTTGAGAATGCGTCGCAAGTGATGGTGTGGCCGCAGGATTTGAACGGCAACGGCATGTTCATTGCCGGCTGGCGACGGAAGAAAAATTAGCGCGGCGATTCTAAAATTCCGGCGAGAATTTTCTGAATGTCCTCATTGTGCTGTTGCGAAGCGATGCCAAAGGCGTGAACAATGTCCAATAAGAATGGAGTGTTAGCGCGGTTAAAATCGTAAAGAACGGTTTCCTTGGATTTTGCCTTTGCGGACTGGCGCGGCGTTCCATCCAGCGACAAAATCTCCGTCATTGGAATGCAAACATAAACCATCGCCTGATAGCCGACAGCGCGCTGTTTTTGCTTGAGCTGGATTTGCACGGAGCCGTGCGGCGTGGTTTTGGTGAACTGCGGCAGGCGCTCGACCGAACTTTGAAAACCATTGCCAGCGTTGGTCGTGGCTTCGATTTGCACTGGACGACTTTCTTCAAAATCTGCTGCCGTAATTTGCTTCAACGAAGCCAGCTCATGAATCAAATCGTTCGTCGTAAGTAATCCCAGCCGCACGCACTCGAAAACGATTTTGGCAAGTTCGTGGCCGTATTTTGTTTCGCCTTTGCGCGTGAATTTGATTTGCGGCACGGCGCTGGGACTTTCCGGATTCGATGTGTCATAACCGATTTGCCATTCGAGATAATTTTTCTCACCAAGAGCCGTTTTGCTCGGCGCGACGGGAATGCCGAAGCCGGCCGCAGTTATTTCTTTCACCCGGACTTTGCCGGTCACGTCGGTGAGCGGCAGGCGCACGCGGACATAATTGGTTCCGCTCGTGATTGTCACCTGCTTATAATTGGCGTCCGTCGCGGGCGCGATTTGGCTGGCGCCCAGGCAAAATAAAATGAGCAGAAAAGCGGCTCGCATGGCCGCTGGTCTAGCGGTTGGCCGGCAAAAATTCAAGGCAGATTGGCCGGCGGGCGGGAACATTCCAAAAAAGCGGGAAAATAGTGTTGCTACCGCCGGCGGCTTTGATATATTCCGCGCTCCGTTTCTCCAAAAGTTGAAACGGTTATTTTTACCGCGATTTTTAACGCAAATGCCGACAATCAACCAACTGGTCCGCAAGGGCCGTAATAAAGTCAAGTATAAGTCCAAGTCGCCCGCCTTGGAAAACTCACCGTTTCGTCGTGGTGTGTGCATCCAAGTGATGACCCGCACGCCGAAGAAGCCGAATTCCGCGATGCGTAAGGTGGCCAAAGTTCGTTTGACGAATGGCCACGAGATCATTGCTTACATTCCGGACGAGGGTCACAATTTGCAGGAACATAGCATCGTGCTCGTGCGCGGTGGCCGTGTGAAGGACTTGCCCGGTGTGCGCTATCACATCGTGCGCGGCACGCTCGACGCCGCCGGCGTGGAAAAACGCCGCGTCAGCCGTTCCAAATACGGCGTGAAGAAACCCAAGGCCGCGAAAGCCGCCGCCAAATAATTTAAGGAATAAATAATCATGTCCCGCAGACGTCAAGCTACCAAACGGCCCCTCGCCAAGGACGGCAAATACCAGAACACGCTGGTCGCCCGCCTCGTCAACACCGTGATGATTTCCGGCAAGAAGAGCACTGCAGAACGCATCGTTTACGGCGCGTTCGACACCAGCTCGGACAAGAATCCGGCAAGCAACCCGATTGAAATTCTCCAGCGCGCCGTGGACAACGCCAAGCCGCGCATCGAGACCAAGGCCCGCCGCGTCGGCGGTGCCACCTATCAGGTGCCGCTCGAAATTCCGACTGACCGCCAGAACGCACTCGCGCTCCGCTGGATTGTGGATTTTGCCGACGCCAAAAAAGGTATGCCGATGAAGGCCGCCCTCGCGACCGAAATTCTGGAAGCCTTTCAAGGCCAGGGCAACGCCATTCGCAAACGGGACGAAGTTCACAAGATGGCGCAAGCCAACAAGGCATTCGCGCATTTCCGTTGGTAGAAAGCTTTTCAATAACGCCCCGACGGAAATCGTCCGGGGCGTTTTTTGTTCCCAGACCAGAGTAAGTTTAACCGAGTTTTTTTAAAATTTTATGAGCGCTGAAGTCAAATCCCCCAATTCGCCCACCCGCGAATACACCCTCGAACGCACCCGCAACATCGGCATCGCCGCGCACATTGACGCGGGCAAGACGACGACGACCGAGCGTATTTTGTTTTACACGGGACTCATCCACAAAATCGGCGACGTGGATGACGGCAACACCGTGACCGACTGGATGGAGCAGGAAAAGGAACGCGGCATCACCATCACGTCCGCCGCCGTCACCTGCTTCTGGACGCAAAAAACGGCCAAGCCGGGTGAAGATAAAGTTTTCAAGGCGTTCAACAACGTGCCGCACCGCATCAACATTATTGATACGCCCGGCCACGTTGATTTCACCGCCGAAGTCGAACGCTCCATGCGCGTGCTCGACGGCGCGGTCGCCGTGTTCTGCGGCGTCGCCGGCGTGCAGCCGCAATCCGAAACCGTCTGGCGTCAGGCCACGAAGTATAATGTTCCGCGCATCGCGTTCGTGAACAAGATGGACCGCATGGGCGCGAATTTTGAAAATGCCCTCAACGACATGCGCACGAAGTTGAAAGCGTATGCGTTCCCGATTTTCCTGCCGCTCGGCCAGGGACCGGTCGAGGCGGAAGGCCGGCCAGTGGAAGGCGGCTTTGAAGGTGTCATTGACGTCGTGAACCAGAAAACAATTTATTGGGGACCGGGCGAAGCGAATGAAGGTCTCAATTATGAAATCCGCGAAATTGCTCCCGCCGATCAGGATCGCGCAAAGGCTGCGCTTGCGGAATTGATTGATGCTGTCTCCAACAAGGACGACTCCATCGCGGAACTTGTGCTGGAAGAAAAGCCCATCACGGCGCCAGTTTTGAAGGCTGCCATCCGCCGGCTCACCTGCAAAATTGAACTCGTGCCGGTGCTCTGCGGTTCGGCGTTCAAGAAAAAAGGCGTGCAAGTCTTGGTCGATGCAGTGGTGGATTATTTGCCCAGCCCGCTGGATATTCCCGGCGCGGAAGGCCACGAACTCGGCACGGACGTCGTCGTCAAAGTGCCGACGAACGACCATGAGAAATTCTGCTCGCTGGCGTTCAAGCTCTGGACCGATCCTTACGCCGGCAAGCTGGTGTTCTTCCGCGTTTATTCCGGTCACCTCAAAAAGGGCGATACGATTTATAATCCGCGCACGCGTAAACGCGAACGCGTTTCCCGCCTCATGGTCATCCAGGGCAGCGAGCGCAAGGACATCAACGAAGTGTTCGCCGGCGACATCGCCGCGCTCGTCGGTCTGCGCAACATCACCACCGGTGACACGCTGTGCAATGAAGATTACGACGTGACGCTCGAACCGCCGACGTTCCCGGAACCGGTCATCAGCATGGCCGTGGAACCGAAGACCAAGGCCGACCGCGACAAGTTGTCCGAAGGTCTGTCACGCCTTGCAGAAGAAGATCCGACGTTCCGCTGTTTCACGAACGAAGAAACCGGCCAGCTCATCATCGCGGGCATGGGTGAATTGCATTTGGAAATCATCATTGACCGCCTCAAGCGCGAATTCAAAGTGGAAGCCAACACCGGCGCGCCGCAGATCGCCTATCGCGAAACCATCACGAAGGAAGCGGAAGGCGAAGGCAAATTCATCCGCCAGTCCGGCGGCAAGGGCCAATACGGCCATGCCTGCATCAAGGTTTACCCGAATGAAAAAGGCAAGGGCGTCGAAGTCGTGGACGAAATCGTCGGCGGCGCGATTCCCAAGGAATTCATTCCGAAGGTCATTGACGGCATCGAAGAGGCCATCAAGGGCGGTGTCTATGCCGGCTATCAGGTCATTGACATTAAAGTCGAAGTCGTGGACGGCAGCTTCCACGAAGTTGACTCGAACGAACTCGCGTTCCGCATGGCCGGCATCTTCGCGTTGAAAGACGCGTTCAAGAAGGCCGCGCCGATTTTGCTCGAACCGCTGATGAAAGTCGAATGCACGACGCCTGATGAATATCAAGGTGACCTGCTCGGCGACATCAACCGTCGTCGTGGCACGATTGTCAGCATCGAAGCGAAGAACGGTCAGACCGTCCTCAACGCCCAGGTGCCGCTCGCGGAAATGTTCGGTTACGCGACCGCGATTCGCTCGCTGTCCAAAGGCCGCGCGTCTTACTCGATGGAGCCGCTGACGTTCGCGCAGGTGCCGAACAGCGTGCTGACCACGATTCTGGACGCCGCTGCGAAGAAGCCCGCCGCGCGCACCTAATCGAAATTAAAATTCACGACGGCGCAGGCGGAAGTCTGCGCCGTTTTTATTTGAACGATGTCCACCATCATCAACGCTACCGAAGTCACCGTTCGCTACAACGAGCGGGCGATTCTCGACGCGGCCACGCTGGCGATTGACGAAGGCCAGCGCATCGGCTTGGTCGGGCGGAACGGCTGCGGCAAGACGACGTTTCTCAAATTGCTCGCCGACTTGCAGGCGCCGGACAGCGGCGAACTCACGCGGCGACGCGAGTTGGTCATCAGCTATCTGTCGCAGGATTTCACGCTCGACCCGGCGCTTGACGTGCGGGGCAATGTCCGTGCGGGAGCCAAGGCGGTGCTCGACCTTATCGCGGAATTTGAATCGCTGCCCGCCGACTCGAAACGCCACGAGGAACTGGAACATCACATCCAGGCGCTCGAAGGCTGGACGCTGGATTCGCGCATCGAAACCGCGTTGTCGCATTTGAACTGTCCGCCAGGCGACCGCGCCATCACCAATCTTTCCGGCGGCGAAAAACGCCGCATCGCCTTGGCGCGGGCGATTGTCGCGCAACCGGATTTTCTGATGCTCGACGAGCCGACGAATCATCTCGACCCGGAATCCATCGAGTGGCTCGCGGAGTTTTTGGAAAATTTCGGCGGCACGTTTCTCGTCGTCACGCACGACCGGTATTTTCTCGACCGCGTGGTGAATCGCATCGTGGAGTTATACGACGGAAAGTTCTGGTGGCACGACGGCAACTACACCGACTACCTGCTCGACAAGGCGGAACGTCAGGAAGCCGACGCCGTCGTCGAGCACAAGCGCCAGATGTTTTTGAAAAAGGAACTGGCGTGGGTGCGCCAAGGGCCGCGCGCGCAGCGCAGCAAGCAGAAGGATCGCTTCGAGCGTTATTACGACGAGGCGGCCAAGGACGGACCGGCCATCGAGGAAGACATGGAGTTGGTCATTCCTCCGCCCCCGCAGCTCGGCAACCGCACCGTCGAGGTGACGAATCTCGCGATGACGCTGGGCGACAAAAATCTGTTCTCCGGTTTTAATTTCACGTTCGAAAACGGCAAGCGCATTGGCATTTGCGGGCGTAACGGCCTCGGCAAAACCACGCTGCTGAAAAATATCATCGGGGCGCTGGCGCCGACGGGCGGCATGGTGAAGACTGGGCCGCTGACGAAGTTTAATTATGTGGACCAAGGCCGGCTGCAGTTGAACGAGACGCGCACCGTGCTGGAAGAATGTTCCGACGGCACGGAGTTTGTCATCTGGGGCGACTCGCGGATTTCCGTGCGGTCTTATCTCAAACGCTTTTTGTTCGCCGACGACCGCATTGTGACGCAGGTGCGAAAACTGAGCGGCGGCGAGCGCAGCCGGCTGCTGCTGGCCAAGATTTTGAAATGCGGCGGCAACTTCCTGATTCTTGACGAGCCGACGAATGATTTGGATTTGCCGACGCTGCGCGTTTTGGAGGAGGCGTTGATTGCTTTCACGGGCGTCGTTTGTGTCGTCAGCCATGACCGCTATTTTCTGAACCGCGTCTGCACAGACATTCTGGCGTTCGAGGGCGACGGCAAAATCCATCACAGCGTCGGCGACTACGATTATTATCTGGAAAAAAAACAGCGGGCGCAGGAAGCGGCGTTGAAGCGGGATGAATTCAAAATTGTTGCCGCCGCCAAACCCAAGACAGCCAAGCCGCGCAAACTTTCTTTCAAGGAAACGCGCGAGCTCGAAGGCATGGAAGCGCAAATCCACGCGGTCGAGGCAGAGGTGGCGCGCATTGAGCACTTGTTCTCCGACGCGGAATTTTTCCGCAAGCACGCGGCGCAGGTGAACCAGCTCACGGCCGAACTGGACGCGGCGAAGAAAAAGGTCGTGACGCTTTACGCGCGCTGGGAAGAATTGGAAGCAGTCCGCGTGGCGGCGCTGCCGGCGGCGGAAGCCTGAAGGCCGTTGCCAATCGAAATACCTGAAAAAAGATATTGCACAGCGGGGTGCAGTTGTTAGTATTCACGCCCGCTTTCCAATGTTGGACAGCGGGATGTTCGTTAAACCAAAACCAGGCAATTGTTCTTTATATGGCTCAACGTATTAGAATCCGTCTCAAGGCCTATGACTATCGCGTCATAGACCAGTCGGCGCGGGAAATCGCCGACACCGTCAAGCGCACCGGTGCGCGTGTGGCCGGTCCGATTCCCCTGCCCACCCGCATTGAAAAATTCACCGTCCAGCGCTCACCGCACTCGGACAAAAAGTCGCAGGAGACTTTTGAACAACGCACCCACAAGCGGCTGATCGACATCCTCGATCCGACCGCAAAGACCGTGGACGAATTGAAGAAGCTCAATTTGCCCGCCGGCGTGGACATCCCCATCAAAATCTGAAGGAGCCACTACCATGCCACTCGGACTTTTAGGAAAAAAACTCGGCAGCACCCGCGTCTATAACGCCGCCGGCGTGCTGATTCCCGTCACGGTCGTTCTCGCCGGCCCCAACCGCGTCCTTCAGGTGAAGACGCAGGCGGGCAAGGATGGATATAATTCCGTCCAGCTCGGCTTCGATGACCAAAAAGAGCAGCGCCTGACAAAGGCGTTGGCCGGTCATATTAAGAAGCACAACGGCGTGGCCGTGAAGCGGATCAAGGAATTTCGCAACTTCACCAAGGACGTGAAGCCCGGCGAAGTTGTCGGCGCGGATTTGTTTGCGCCCGGCGATTATATTGACGCCATCGGCACGACCAAGGGACGCGGCTTTGAAGGTGTGGTGAAGCGCCACCGGTTTGCCGGCGGTGACATGACCCACGGCGCAAAAGGCTGGCATCGCCGCTCCGGCGCAATCGGTCAGCGCTTGTTCCCCGGCACGGTCATGCGTGGCATGCGGATGCCTGGTCACATGGGCCAGGACACGCGCACCACGCAAAACTTGGAAGTGGTCCAGGTTTTACCTGAAGATAATTTGATCCTCATCAAAGGATCGATTCCCGGCGCGGAAGGCGATTACGTCGTCATCCGTGAATCCAAGAAACGCCCGAAGGGCTGGAAGCCGCCAGTGGCTGCCAATGTTTCCAAGAAGAAAGCTGACGCCAAAGCCGCGCCGGCCAAGAAATAATTAAGCCATGAAAATTTCCATCAAGAATCTCGACGGAAAAAGCGCGGGCGAACTCGAAGTGAAGTTCGCGCTGATTGAAAACGGTCGCGGCACCCAAGCGGTCCACGACACCGTGACCGCTTATCGCGCGGCGCAGCGCAGCGGCACCGCCTGCACCAAGACTGCCGGCGAAGTTACCGGCACGAACAAAAAGCCGTGGAAGCAAAAAGGCACCGGTCGCGCCCGTGCCGGCTCTTTCCAATCGCCTTTGTGGGTCGGTGGTGGCGTGGTCTTCGGACCGAAGCCCCGCGACTTCAGCAAGAAAATCTCCAAGAAGACCAAGGCGCTCGCGCTCCGCAAGGCATTGAGCGAACGTCTTAAACTTGGTGACATTGTTGTTGTTAACGACATCAAGCTCACCTCACCCAAGACGAAGGATTTCGTCAAGGTCATCGACGCCTTGGAATTGACTGGCACCACGCTCGTCGTCTCCTGCGGCGCGGAAAACAAGAACCTCACCCTCGCGGCGCGCAACATCGTCGGCGTGACGCTCACCACGAGCGACTCGATCAACACCTACGACGTGCTCCGGCCCGACAAGCTGCTTTTCACCAAGAGCGCCTTTGAAAAAGTTGAAGCCCGCCTTAACAAGGAATAATCATGAACTCTTTTGACATCATCAAAACCGTCCGCCTGACGGAAAAAGGCACGCGCCAGAGCGAGAAGTATAACCAATATACCATCGTCGCTGACCGCCTCGCCACCAAGCCGCAAATCAAGCAGGCCGTGCAGGAATTGTTCAAGGTCAAGGTTGTGAAAATCAACACCCTGAACGTCCGTGGCAAAGCCCGCCGCCAGCGCACCGTCCAAGCTGGCCGCGCGCCGAGTTGGAAGAAGGCCATTGTCACCTTGAAAGAAGGCGACAAGATCAGCCTGACCTGATTCAAAAATCTGAAACGCAAAACGCGAGGTGCAAACCTCGCGTTTTTTCTTTTACTTTTATAGACGGATTGCCAGCAATGACATGAAACTATTCAATCAAGGAAAAACCATCTTGGAAGTTGTTTTATCTGGAAGAACTGGCCTACCGAGCCGCAGCTCTTAGCCCATTTATCCGTTCGCCCGCCTACTTTTATTTCGTCGCGGCAGCCTTCGCTTAACTGCGTTTAGCGAAGACTGGTGGAGCCAAGGAGGCTCGAACTCCTGACCTTCTGAATGCCATTCAGACGCTCTACCAACTGAGCTATGACCCCATCCACAAAACGGACTGCCAATTTAGATTTTTCACGCCACAAGTCAAAACATTTTCGCCGGAAATTGAATTGAACCCGCGCGGCAAAATCCCTAGCGTTGGCGCGTGCCGCCATCACTCTGCATCGCGTTCCTGACGCATGAACCGTTTTATCCGCCCTCCGGCGGCGGTTCGGCCGAGGCAGTTTTTCTCGTGCAGGAAATGGTCCGGCGCGGCCACGTGATCCACATTTTCGGCCCGAAAATTCCCGACGCCGACCTCGTCGCCAAGAGGTTCGGCGTCCGGCTGCATCCGTTTGAAAAATGGGAAATGGGCCGCTACGCCAAAAACCGCAACCTAAAATATCTCGCATATCCGTTCCAACTCGAAAAGCTCGTGGCCACGGCCGCACAGGCGGTGAAATTTGATTTGATTTTTTCGCAGCACGCCATTTCTGCCGTCGCGGCGGGCAAGTTAAAGAAAAAACTCGGCGTGCCGGTGGTGATGAATTTTCCCGACCTGCTCACCGGCTTCATGGAAACCTGGCCGGCCTACGTTGCGCCCAAGCCGCTCGTCCGCGCGCTGATGAATTACGAAATCTCGCTGCCGACCCGCTACGGCGTGGATGGCGTATGCGCCATTTCGGATGAGTTTGCCGACCGGCTCGTGGCGCGCGGTTATCCGCGAGAAAAGATCTGCCCGATTTATTATGGCTACGACGCGGCGGCATTTCCGCTGCGCAGCCAGTTGCCGCCGTCCAGCGCGCCGGTGGTGGTGATGCATGGCTCGTTCGATGCGCATCACCTTGGCAAGATTGCGCTCGGCGCGGTGAAGACCGTCGTGGCACAAAAGCCGCAGACGATATTCCGCTTCGTGGGCAAGCGCACTGCCGGGCTGGAGAAATTTCTCCAACAGGCGCAACGCATCCGCGATTTCAAATTTGAGGCGACCGGCTTCACGCCTTACGCGGAAGTGTCGAAGCAACTGGCCAGCGCGACGGTGGGCATCGTGCCTTACGAGGAATCGGCGGGCACGCACTGCGCGTTTGTCGCGAAGATTGTGGAGTATGTCGCGAGCGGTTTGCCGACGGTCTGCACCCCGCTGAAAAGCGTGCAGGGCTATTTCAAGAATGATCCGCTGGTGAAATTTTCCGAGTTCAGCGGCGAAGATTTTGGAAAGAAAATTCTGGAATGGCTCGATGCGCCACTGGACGCATGGGTGCAACACGCGGAAACCTCTTCGCTGCGCGTGAAACGGGAACTCGACTGGCAGCCGCTCTGCCGCAAGGCGGTTGATTTCGCGGAAAAGGTCTGTGCCACCGCCAAGACGCCAAGCTCGCCAAAATGAAATTTACTCAGCCTCGTCCTTGAACAGTTTTTCCGTGACCAGCCGGCTTTTTACAATCAGAAAAACACCGATGGCAATTGGCAGCAGACCGTAAATCCAAACCGATGCGCCGATGGAATGGCTGCCGTAGTTATAAACATGATTCTCCGACTCTACCTGCAGCCAGCTGATGACGTAGCCGACCAGGCTGGACAAGCTATGCACCACCAGGGACAGGCCGAGGATGCGGATGAGGACATTGGCAAGCTGCTTGGGTTTCATACCGCGATTGTCTGCCGATTTGAAACCAATTCAAGTTTTTCCGCGCTGACGGTTCACCTCGTAAAGAAACACCGCCGCCGCCATGCTGACGTTGAGCGAATCCACGTCGTTTGCCATCGGCAAAGCCACTGCCTCGTCACATGCGGCGAGCACTGCCGGAGAAATACCATGACCCTCGCTGCCGAAAACCACACAGCAGTCGCCGGTGAAGTCGGCCTGAGATAACACTTTTTTATCCGTGTGCGGATGGGCCGCGATGCAGCGCACGCCGTGACCGCGCAACTTGCGAATGGTTTCGACCAGATTCACAGTTTCCAGCACCGGCAGCTTGAAGATGGCACCCATGGAATTGCGCACGGTGCGGCGCAAGAAGGGATTGCAGCACGTCTCGCCCGAAATCAGCGCCGTGACGCCGAAGGCCACGCAGTTGCGCATCAGCGTGCCGACGTTTTCCGCGTTGGACAATCCGTCCATCGCCACGAACAAGCGCGGACGCGAGTCGAGCGCGAGAATATTTTCCAGTGTGAGCGGCGGCGGCGTCTTGGCGATGGCGAGCACGCCTTGATAAATTTCAAAACCCGCGAGTTCCGCCAGCACCGGCTTGGCGCAAACGAAGACGGTAATGTCTTTTTCCGGCCGCGCCCGGAGTCGCGCTTCATATTCAGCAAGGCGTTCCGCGATCACGAGGACGGAGACCATCGCAAAATCGCTTTCCAGCAGGCGGTCCAAAACCTTGTCGCCCTCGACCACAAAGAGGCCGAGCTTCGCGTGCGCGGCGGAGCGCTTGAGCGTGCGGTAGGGCGCGAGTTCGGGCCGGTCCAGCGCGGTGATGGCTTCGACGTGAAACATTTTGTCCTAAAATAATTGAACGCCGGGCGTTTGTCGCGCTCTGTGATTGCGGTATATTTTGTGCCCGTTATCATGACCGAGTTTCGAATGACTATTTTGCGATACATCTTTGTGGCCCTCGAAGTGGTGCTGCTGTTCAACCTGCTCATCGGCGTCCATGAGCTCGGCCATTTCCTGGCGGCCAAGTGGCGCGGGCTGAAAATCGAGCGCTTCGCCATCTGGTTCGGCAAGCCGATCTGGAAAAAGAAAATCGGCGACGTGGAATACGCGCTCGGCTGGATTCCCGCCGGCGGCTACGTCTCGCTGCCGCAGATGGCCACCATGGAAGCCATCGAGGGCAAGACCGACACCACCGCTCCCCTGCCCAACGTCTCGCCACTCGACAAGATTATCGTCGCCTTTGCCGGACCGCTGTTCAGCTTCCTTTTGGCCGTGGTTTTCGCCGTCGTCGTCTGGCAGGTCGGCAAGCCGGGCAACGAATCCGACAATTCCACCGTCATCGGCTGGGTCTCGCCCACGACGGATGACGGCCAGCCGGGACCGGCCTGGCAGGCAGGCTTGCGGCCCGGCGACCAGATTCTCGAAGTGGACGGCCACGTCGTGCGGCACTTCTCGCCCATCTCCAGCATGTCCGACAGCGTGACCTGGCGCATCGTCACCAGCTCCGGCACCAACATCGCCATCAAATATCTGCGCGATGGCAAGGAGACGACGACCTACGCCAAGCCCACGCACCTCGCCACGAAATGGTATGAGCGCAAGTCGCTGCGCAAGGTGCTGCTCACCGGCTCCAGCAAAGCCACCATTTTCGAAGTCGCCACCAACAGCCCCGCCGCAATCGCCGGCTTGCAGGAGGGCGATGAAATCACGGCCTTGAACGGCGAGAAAATTTATTGCCCGCTCGCCGTGGATTACGCGCAGCTGGCCATGAGCAACAGCGCCATCAAACCGCTCACGCTCTCCATCCGGCGCGGCAACGAGCAGTTTGATAAAACCATCACGCCGGTCAAACCGCTGCAACCCAAGAATGCCTACCCCTTGCTCGGCATCATGTCCTGGTCCGGCGACACCAATGTCTCGCTGGTGCATCCCAGCCCCGCCGACCAGCTCAAGCTGAGCGCCGGCCAGATCCTCAACACCTTCGGCGCGCTGTTTTCCAAGAGCGACATCGGCGTCCAACAGCTTGGCGGCGCGGTCATGATCATCCGCGTTTACAGCAACCTCTTTCAGGACGAAGAAGGCTGGCGACGCGTGCTGTGGTTCAGCGTCATCCTCAACGTCAACCTTGCCTTGCTGAACCTGCTCCCCTTGCCGGTGCTGGACGGCGGGCACATCACGCTGTCGCTCATTGAATGGGTTCGCCGCCGGCCGGTGCATGCGAAAATTCTCGAAAAGATCCAGACCGCCTTTGCCGCGCTGCTCATCACCTTCATGGTTTACATCGCGTTCTTTGACACCGGCGACTGGCTCCGCAGCGCGAAGGCGGACCACGAAGTGCCGGTGGTCTTTGCCGCCCCCGCCAAATAATTTTTTATGCGTTACTGCGAATCGCCCTATCACTTTCAACGCCGTCAGACCCGCGAGATTTTCATCGGCGACCCCGCCCACGGCGGCGTCATCATCGGCGGCAATCATCCCGTCGTGAAGCAATCCATGATCACCTGCGACACGATGGACACCGCGGCCAGCGTGCAGCAGACCCTCGACCTCGTCGCGGTCGGCTGCCAGATTGTCCGCATCACCGCGCCCACGGTGAAGGACGCCGCCAACCTCCAGAACATCGTCGCCGAATTGCGCGCGAAGAAATGTCTCGTGCCCATCGTGGCCGACATCCACTTCAAGCCCGAGGCCGCCATGGAAGCGGTGAAGTGGGTGGAAGTCATCCGCGTCAACCCCGGCAATTACGCCGACACCAAAAAATTTGCCATCAAGGAATATTCCGACGCGCAATACGCCGAGGAATTGAAGCGCATCGAAGAAAAGTTCACGCCGCTCGTCCTGGAATGCAAGCGCCTCAAGCGCGCCATGCGCATCGGCACCAACCACGGCTCGCTCAGCGACCGCATCATGAACCGCTTCGGCGACTCGCCGCTCGGCATGGTCGAGAGCGCGCTGGAGTTTGCCCATATCTGCCGCAAGCACGACTTCCACAACTTCAAGTTCTCCATGAAGTCGTCGAACCCCAAGGTGATGATCGAGTGCTACCGCCTCCTCGTCGCGCGACTCAACGACCTCGGCGCGGACTGGAATTATCCCATCCACCTCGGCGTCACCGAGGCGGGCGAAGGCGAGGACGGTCGCATCAAGAGCGCCATCGGCATCGGCTCCCTGCTCTGCGACGGCCTGGGCGACACCATCCGCGTCTCGCTCACGGAAGATTCTCCGCACGAGATTCCCGTCTGCACGGATTTGATCAGCTTGATTCCCAAGCTGACCAATCACGATGCGCGCTTCCACGATTCAACCTTTGCCTTCGACCCCTTCCACTTTGAGAAGCGGGAAACGCCCGAGATTCCGCTCAACGACACCGTCAAGTGCGGCGGCGAACAGCTCATCCGCGTCGTCGTCACCCGCGCCACGTGGGACAAGGTCGCACCGAAAATCCGCCCCAAGGACGACGTGCGGCCCGAAGCCGTTTACGAAGACCTCAACCTCGCGGAGATTGATCCCACGGCTGATTTCGAGATCAACTGCGAGACGCAGCTCGTCACCGTGAAGGACGGCGTGAAGCTGCCGGCCATCACCGCGTTCCGCCTCCTCGCGGCGAAGCTCAAGCGCCTCGGCCGGAACAATCCCATCCTCCTCAAGGACTGCATCAATTTCGAGCCGGTGCCCCTGCTGCCGAATATCGCCCAGCTCCAGGCCGGCGTGGTCATCGGCGCCCTGCTGGCGGATGGCATTGGCGACGCCATTTTGATTCGCGGCGAAAGCGGCGCGGGCCTCTCCCTGCGGCTGGCCTACAATGTCTTGCAGGCGGCGGGCTGTCGCAGCTTCAAGACGGATTACGTCGCGTGCCCGAGCTGCGGCCGCACGTTGTTCAATCTGCAAACCGTCACGGCGAAAATCAAAGCCCGCACCGAGCATCTCAAGGGCGTGAAGATCGCCATCATGGGCTGCATCGTGAATGGCCCCGGTGAGATGGCCGATGCCGATTTCGGCTACGTCGGCGGCGCGCCCAACAAGATCAATCTCTACGTTGGCAAGACGCCCATCAAATTCAACATCCCGGAAGCCGAAGCCGTGGAACGCCTCGTGGACCTCATCAAGGAACACAACAAGTGGGTGGAGCCGGAAGTGCACTGAACCGCCCCGCCCGCCGGGCAATTTATGTTCACCTCCAGCCACTCCTATTATCAGGCTGTCGCCTCGGCGCAGGCGCAGGCCGACGCCAATAACGCCAACGCCAAGGCGGCGGAAAATCAGGCGCAAGTCGAAGTGCTGCGGCAGGATGTGGACCGGCTGCTGATGATTTGCGAGGCGCTCTGGGGCTTTCTCAAAGAGAAACACGGCTACACCGACGCCCAACTGGCCGAGGCCGTGACCGCCATTGACCTGCGGGACGGCCGACTCGATGGCCACACCACGCCGGCCGCCGCCACGCCTTGTCCGCAATGCGGCAAGACCAATTCCGCCCGCCGCCCGCGCTGCATCTACTGCGGCAGTCCCCTGCCCGTCAATCTCTTCACCAGTTGAAACGGAAACTTTTCCGGCGCGGACAACCCGGTTTCTGGGTCCGGTAAAAACCGGTTCCGCTTGTCATTTGAGGGCGCGCGCGCCACCTTGCTTCCCGCCGCCGGGACGTAACCGGTCGCGCCGTATCTGCGCATGATCTATCTGGAAATCCTGCTGGCCTTTCTCAAGCTCGGCTGCACCTCCTTCGGCGGCCCCGTGGCGCATCTCGGTTATTTCCGCGCCGAATTCGTCGCCCGCCGCCGCTGGCTGGAGGATGCCGCCTACGCGGACCTCGTGGCCCTGTGCCAGTTTCTGCCCGGCCCCACCAGCAGCCAGGTGGTCTTCGCCCTCGGCCGGCAACGCGGCGGCTGGCGGGGCGGGCTGCTGGCTTCGCTCGCCTTCACCCTGCCCTCCGCGCTGCTCATGATTCTGGCCGGCAGCGGCCTCGCGGCGCTGGGCGACCTGACCCGCGCCGGCTGGCTGCACGGACTCCAACTCGCCGCGGTGGCCGTGGTGGCGCAGGCCGTCTGGAACATGGGCCGCAACCTCTGTCCCGACTTCCCGCGCGTCCTCATTGCGCTGGCCGCCGCCGCCGGGTTGGTGGGCGGGCAAAACGCCTTGCTCCAAATCGCCATCCTCGCCGGCGGCGCGGTGGCCGGCTGGCTGATTTTTCAAAAACAAATTCCAGCCGCAGCCAACCCAGTCGTCGCCGGACGGCAAAGCCATTGGGTCGCGGGCACCGTCCTTGTGCTGTTTTTTTGCCTGCTGGTTTTTCTGCCCGTGCTGGCGGCGCTGACGGGCAACCACGCCGTGGCGGTGTTCACCGGTTTTTACCGCGCGGGCGCGCTGGTCTTTGGCGGCGGCCACGTGGTGTTGCCGCTGTTGCGCGCCGAGGTGGTGCCGAACGGCTGGGTGGATGACCCGACGTTTCTCGCCGGTTACGGACTGGCACAGGCCGTGCCGGGTCCGCTGTTTACCTTTGCCGGTTATCTCGGCGCGGTGCTGATGCCCGCGCACCCGTGGCTCGGCGGCGGCGGCGGTCTGCTGGCGATTTTCCTCCCCGGCTGGCTGCTCATCGGCGGCGCGCAACCGTTCTGGCAAACGCTCCGCACGCGGACCTGGGCGCAAGCCGCGTTGCGCGGGGCCAATGCCGCCGTGGTGGGCGTGCTGCTGGCGGCGCTCGTCCAGCCGGTCATCAGCACCAGCGTGCGCGGGGGACTCGACGCGGTGACGGCGGTGGTCGCACTGGTGCTGCTGCAAGGGTTCAAAGTCCCGCCGTGGCTCGTCGTTTTGCTCGCCGCTGTCGCCGGTCAATGGCTGCTGGCCATGCCCTAGCCCAAACCGACGGGAAACTTCGGCAAGACGCCTTTTTGCACCATTTTTGGACAAAACCACCCTTTCGCCCCCCGAATTGGCTTTTTTTATACAGGTATCAGTGCCGTTGTGTGACGTATCAGTGCCGATGCCTGACGCAACAGTGCCGTTGTGCGACGCAACAGTGCCGTTGTGCGACGCAACAGTGCCGTTGTGCGACGCAACAGTGCCGTTGTGCGACGCAACAGTGCCGTTGTGCGACGCATCAGTGCCGTTGTTCGACGCAACAGTGTCGTTGCGTGACACATCAGTGCCGTTACCTGACGCAACCATGTCGTTGGCTCATATATCCATGCCGTTAGGCGACGCCACAACGTGGTGGTTTCCGCCAACGGGTTAATGAAAACGCCGCCCGAGGCCGGGCGGCGGGTGGAAAAGGTGGCGGTGGGAAATCGTTTAGGAAGGCTTTACAATTACAGGTCAGGGTGTTGGCACGCCGGGGAAAGCTCCCAATCCCCCGCCGCCGCCGGGGAAGGTGGAAATGCCGCCAGGTAAAAATTCAAGATGATCTTGTTTGGTGCGCTTGCCTGTCAGCCCGCCGGAAACAATCACGGTCTGCCCGTTGAAAGTGCCGTCACCAAAACCTAGTCCGGCCAAGGTCGCGGTCACGACGGAATTGGTGCCTTTGGCTTCCTGATACAAAGTCTGGCGGCCGTAACAGTTGAAGGAGAAATTCAACGTGGCACCGGTGTAATTCAAGGTTAACAAACTGGTGGCATGAACACTGCGCCGGTAGCCGCCCGAATTCGAAGTAAATTTTTCGGTCAAGATATCCGTCCCATAGGTGGCGCTCAACAGATTGGTGTCCACCAATGCAATGACATTGTTGCTGTTATCCAAAATCACTACTGTCCGGTTAAGGTTTTGCTGACAACGATTTCATTTCGGTAAAATCTGGCTATTCTCGCTGTCCGGTCATTTTTCGATTTCAATTCTGCGACGCTTCCTTGAGGGTGGTTCCCCGCATTCCTGCGGTA
>CAISYZ010000003.1 GCA_903889895.1 uncultured Verrucomicrobia subdivision 3 bacterium
ACGCGCGACGATTTTCCTGACGCTCGCCGCCAAGGCGTGGGCGCTGCTGCAAGGCCGCGATTATGTGATTCCCGAGGACGTGAAAAGCATTGGCCCCGACGTGCTGCGCCACCGCATCATCCTGACCTACGAAGCCGAGGCGCAGGCAGTGACGACGGATGCGATCATCAAGAAAGTGTTCAACGCCGTGCCGGTGCCTTAAACCATTTCCGATTTACGTTTGCCGATTTACGATCATTAACCCCAATGCGTGTGTCCGCAGTAAATTGGCAATCGGCAATTGGCAATTGAAAATAAAAAAATGACCGTCACCGAGCTGCTTGAATCCGTCCGCCGCGTCGAAGTCCGCACGAACCGCCTCGTGAACGACACGATGGGCGGCGCGTATTTGAGCGGCTTCAAGGGGCGCGGCATGGACTTCGAAGATCTCCGCGAATACATGCCCGGCGACGACGTGCGCGCCATTGACTGGAACGTCACGCATCGCCTCGGCCGCCCGTTCGTGAAACGCTTTCGCGAGGAACGCGAACTCACCGTCGTGCTGGCCGTGGACGTGTCGGCGTCGTCCAGCTTCGGCTCGGCCAACCGGACGAAACGCGAGTTTGCCGCCGAAATCGCGGCTACGCTCGCCATGTCCGCTGCCAAAAACGGCGACAAGGTCGCGCTGTTGCTCTTCACCGACGAAGTGGAACTGTTCGTCCCGCCGCGCAAGGGCCGGCGGCACATTCTCCGGCTCGTTCGCGAGATGCTGATGTTCCCGCCGAAGAAACGCGGCACGGACATTTCGCAAGCGCTGGGATTTTTGAATCACGTTTTGAATCGGCGCGCGATTGTTTTTCTGCTGACGGATTTTTTGCACTCCGATGCCGGAGTGGTCAAAAGGGAAGCCGGTGGAGCGAGTGTCCCCACGAGCCGGCTCGCGAAGACGCTCGCTCTACCAACAGCCGGGCGCGATGTCATCGCCGAACTCGGCCTCACGAACACGCGCCACGACGTCGTCTGCCTGCACCTGCACGATCCGCGCGAAAGCGCCTTGCCGGATGCCGGACTCGTGACGATTGAAGACGCCGAGACCGGCGAATTGCTGGAACTGGATTCTGCCCGCAGCGCTGTGCGCGAAAAATTTGCCGCCGTCAACGCCGGGCGTTTGGCCGACCTGGACGGCGCGCTCATCCGCACCGGCGTGGACACGTTGCGGTTGAAAACCACCGAGCCGTTTGCGCCCGTGCTGCAACGGTTTTTTGAAATCCGCCGGGGCCGGAGGCGCGGATGAAATTGCTGCCCGCAACATTATTGCTACTGTCCGGCATCGCTGCGTCCGCCGACACCAATGCCTTGCCATCGCTCGCGCCGGCTTACGGCGAAATGCCGCCGACGTTTTGGGAACAGCATAAAGCAGCCGTCGTCATTGGCGGATTTTTATTCATCCTCGTGCAGTCACTGTGGCTTTACAAACTGCTGATGCGCCTGCAGCCGAAAGTCGAGCCGGTGGAAAACCTGACGCGCGCGGCGCTGACGAGTTTGTTGAACGAACCGGAGGACGGCGAATTGTTAAGCGAAGTTTCCCGCATTTTGCGCGGTTATTTCGGCAAACAATTTCAGATGGCGGGCGCAGAAGCGACGACAACGGAATTTGTCGCCGCGCTGGACAAAAATCAAACAATCGACGCCGGATTGAAAACCAAAGTTACCGCGTTCTTGCGCGAGTGCGATGCGCGGAAGTTTTCGCCGGCAGCCGGCAAACCGGAAGTTGACGCCGCCGAACGCGCGCTGGATTTGGTGAACGAGGCGGAAAATCTCCGGGCCAAACAAAACGCCGCCAACGCATGACCGGCGAATTCGAATTTCAATTTCCGTGGGTGCTGGCACTGCTTGGATTGCTGCCGGTTTACGCGCTGCTGCGCGGCCAGACCGGCAAGCTTTCGGCACTGACCTTTTCCAGCGCGGATATTGCCCGCGCAGCCGGGGCCAAGGCGCGTTCGGCAGCGGGACGCTTTTTATTCTTTCTGCGCTTGCTGGTCGTTGCGCTTGGTATCGTCGCGCTGGCCGGGCCGCGACTGGCGAATTATCACGTCGAGACCGAGACGCCGGGCATCGACATCATGCTGGTGCTGGATTTGTCGTGGTCCATGGAGGCGATTGACATGGGCAAACCGGCGGAAAAACTTTCGCGCTTCGCGATCGCTTCCGGCGTGCTGAAAGATTTTATCGCCAAACGTCCGAACGACCGCATCGGCCTGATTGCCTTTTCCGGCGTGCCGTATCTAACCAGCCCGCTTACGCTCAATCACGACTGGCTCGTAGAAAACTTGTCCCGCCTTCACATCGGCATCATCAGCGATTTGGGCACGGCCATCGGTGACGCGGTGGCGGTCGCAGGCCAACGGCTCAAAGCGGTGCCGAACAGCAAAAGCCGCATCATGATTTTACTCACCGATGGCGATAACAACATGGGCAAGATTGATCCGCTGCCGGCCGCGCAACTCGCCGCCGCGCTGGGCGTGAAAATTTACGCCATCGGCATCGGCATCGAAGCACCTTGCAACATGCCGGCGTTCGATCCGGCGACGGGAAATTTCCGGCTCGACGCGAACGGCAACATCATTCCCACGCTGCTGCTACAGCCGGCGAATTACACCGTGCTCGGCAAGATGGCGGATTTGTCCGGCGGCCATTTTTTCCGCGCGACCAACCAGCATGAACTGCAGAGCATTTACAACCAGATTGACCGGCTGGAAAAATCCGAGGTGAAGCTGCGACGGTTTGCGACTTACGAGCCGCTGTTTGCCTGGCCGCTGCTCGCCGCGCTTGGCTTGCTGGCGTTGGAACTCATTTTGGTGAATACGAGGTTTCGCCGCGTGCCATGAACTTTGCCGAATTCCATTTCGCCGAACCTCACTGGCTATGGCTGGCGGTGGTCGCGCCGGTTTTGCTGGCGCTGCTGCAAGCGCACGCCGCACGCCAACGTCGCGCGCAACTGGCAAAAATGGCGTCGCCGCAATTTGTCGAACAACTCACCCTGTCGCATAGTTCCCCCCGGCGGCGGTTGAAGGAGATTTTTTTGCTGCTGGCCGTCATCCTCGCCGGCCTCGCACTGGCGCGACCGCAATGGGGCAGCGTCGAAAACACCCGCGCGTTCGTCGGCGAAGATGTCGTGTTCGTTTTGGACTGTTCATTGAGCATGACGACGAGTGACGTTTTGCCAAGCCGGCTACAGCGCGCGAAATTTGCGATGCTCGATTTTGTGCGCAAGCAAAGCCACGGCCGCGTCGGACTGGTCGCGTTCGCCGGCAGCGCGTTCATCCAATGCCCGCTGACCTTCGACGCCGATGCGTTTGAGGAAACGCTGATGAGCGTTGATGAAAAAACAATTCCCATTCCCGGCACCGACATCGGGCGCGCGCTGAACGAGGCGAATCGCGCGATGGACAAAAACGCGCGGCGCAAAATGGTCGTGCTCGTCACCGACGGCGAGGATTTGGAAAAATCCGGCATCGCCGCCGCGAAACAGCTGGCGACGAATGGCGTGGTAGTGTTCACCATCGGCGTCGGCACACCGGCGGGCAAAGAGATTCAGACCGTGAACGCCGCCAACCAGCCAGAACTGTTGCGCGATGACAAGGGCGAAATCGTGCGCAGCCATCTGGACGAAAGCACGCTCCGTGAAATCGCGGAGGCGACCGGCGGCAGTTATTATCCGCTCGGCGCGCTGGGCGATGGCCTGCTCAAAGTCCACTCGGCCATGCACGCGCTCGACACCGCCAGCGGCTTGCGCCAATCGGCAAAAAGTGGCGTTGACCGGTTTCACTGGTTTATCGCCGCAATGCTGGTTTTGTTGGTGACGGAATCACTGCTCGGCACCCGGCGAAAACTAATTTCGGCCCCGGCACTTTTAGTTCCGCTGCTGTTGCTCAGCCAGACAGCGCAGGCGGCGAACGAAACAAATTTTCCGCCACCGATCACCGCCCGCGATTTTTATAATGCGGGAACCCGGCTGCTCGCGGCCAAAAAATTTACCGAGGCGGAAAACCTGTTTCAATCCGCCCTCGCCGCTCAGGACGAGCGCGTGCAACCGCTGGCGGAATTCAATCTTGGCCACGCGCGGTTTGCCGAAGGTGCGGAGATTTTGAAAAAAGGGCCGGACGCGCAAAAAATTTCGGCGCGCGGCAACGCCGCTTTGGCCGGCGGCGAAAACGCCGTCCGCACGGCGGAATCGGCTCTGGCGGAAAACAACCTGGAAAAAATGGTCGCGGCCTACATCGAAGGCCGGGGCGCGCGCCATGACTTGCGCGAGGCGGAAAAAGCGGTTCAGTCGGCGATGGAAACTTACAGCAAGACGTTGCAGAAATGGCAGCGCGCGGCGGACGATTTCAAAGGCGCGGCGGAGTTGAATACCGCCGACACGAACGCGACGCGCAATGCGGAATGGGTCGAACACCAGATCGCGAAGCTAATTGATCAATTGAACCAGATGCAGGCGATGGCCGGCGCGATGGGCAAGCAAAAGCAAGCCTTGGGAAAAATGTTGTCGAAGCTCAAAGGGATGACTCCCGCGCCGAATGCGCCGCCGGGCGCGGCTGGCGACGACGATGACGAGGATAATCCGCAGCCGGATTCGCTGGCGGGACAAAAAGAAAACGGCTCGCGCGAAGGCGACCAAATGCAGGTGCCGCTGTCACCGGAGTCGGCGGGACAAATTCTTGACGGTCTTTCGCTCGACGGGACGCGCCGGCTGGCAATGAGCGACCAGCAAGGCACACCGCCGAAAGACCGGAAAGGACGCAACTGGTAAAATGAAAGCGGCTACGACCATTTTTTTTGCCCTCGCGTTCGCGGTAAATTGTTCACGCGCCCAGTTGCCGCCACAAATCTCGGCCGACGTCGCCGCGCAGATAGTCATGCGCCCGCAGCCGCCGGTGGACAGTTCACAGTTGGGAATCATTTCCGCGCAGGCGGAATTCGATCCGCCGGCCGTGCGACCCGGTGAAAAAACTTTTTACCGCGTGACCATCAATGCGACGCAAAATTCAATCCTCTGGCCCGACGATATTTCCAGCCCGCCGGAACTGCGGCTTGGCTCAGCCAAGCGCGGGCAGTTGGCGCAGGCGGACGGAACACCTTTTCATCCGCTCACCGAATTCATTTATGAAGCCACGCCGGCGGCGGCGGGGCGGATGGTCATCAGCAATTTCACGGTGACGGTCGGCACGCAGTCGGTGGAAGTTCCCGCCGCGACATTGGACGTGTCGGAGACCGCCGCCGCTTCGACCCCGGCGCGAAAACTCATTTTGGATGTTCCCCGGACAAATTTATTTTTGGGGCAACCATTCCAAATACGCGTATTGTTGCCAGCCGAACCGGGCCACAGGATTGAAGCGGTGCGCGACGTGCAATTCAACGGCACAGGGTTTTTGACGGACAAACTGGCCACGCATCAAATGATTGGTGGCGTGACCAATGGCGGCGCAATCCAAGCCGCCTATATTTACGAGACGACGGCGACACCCATCGCGGCCGGTCCGCTGACGATTTCGGTGCAGGGTTTCACCGTGCCGCCTTTTTCCGCCGGCGCCATCTCCATCACCGCCGGCAGCGGGCCGATCACGCTCGGCGGCACAGGGCAGACACCGCTGGTTTTGTTGGTGTCGGACGCCGTGCATTTGAACGTGCGGCCGCTACCCACCGACAGCGAACTACCCGGCTTTACCGGCGCGATGGGGAAATTTCTGGCGGACAAACCGCTATGCTCCACCAACCGCGTGCGCGTCGGCGAGCCACTCCATTTGAAAACCGGCTTTCACGGCGACGGCACTCTCGCGCGCTTTGTGCCGCCCGCAGTTCCGCGTTCGCGCGACTGGCAAATCATCGCGGACAAGCCACCGGCCACCGGTTTCACGCTGATTCCGCAGACGGACGCCGCGACCACCACGCCGGCGATTCCGTTCTGCGCATTCGACCCGGCGACCGGAAAATATTATGACCTGACCGTTCCGGCGCTGCCAATCACCGTCGTGGGCGACGGATTGCCAACGCAACTCGCGGACGAGGAAAATCAAGATGAGCCGACGCCAAAATTATCCGGCCTAGCCGCCACTCCCGGCCGAACCACAACGGCCTTGAAACCGTTGCAATTGCAAGGTCGGTTTGTGCTGCTGCAAATCCTGCCGGTTTACGGATTATTTTTGCTCTGGCAATGGGATCAGCGCCGGCGATTTTGGGAGGCGCATCCCGATTTGCACCGCCGCCATCTGGCGCGGCTGGCCTTGCGGCGGGAAAGACGGAAGCTGGCTGCCACAGCCGATTCGCCAACTTTTGCGCGGCATGCCGTGACGGCCATGCAAATCGCTGTCGCCCCCCATTTTCCCGCCCAGCCAGACGCGCTGGTCGGCGGCGATGTGCTGGCGGTGCTGGGCGAAAACGAACCGGAGGCCGCAACCGTGCGAAAGCTTTTTTCCACGAGGGATGCCCGGTTTGCCGTTACGCCGGAAACAGCCGCTCCCCTGCCCGCTTGGCGGGACGAAGTTTTTGCGGCTTTGAAAAAACTGGAGGGAAAATTGTGAGACTTTTCCAATTTCCAACCATGCCCGTTTGGGGTTTGCTGCTGGCAATATATTTTTGTCAGACTTACTGCTGGGCAAACCCCGCGAACGATTCTTTTTTGCAAGGCGTCACGGCTTATCAGGCCGGCGAATTCCCCGAAGCGGCGGCGGCGTTCGAAAAATCCGCCCAAACACAGCCGGCTGCGGGAACATTCATCAATCTTGGCCTCGCTGAATGGCAGCGCGGCCATGCTGGGACAGCGATTTTAGCCTGGGAAAAAGCGCGGTGGCTAAATCCGTTCGACCGCCGCGCGACGGAAAATCTGAAATTTGCCCGCGCCGTGGTGCAAGCGGGCGAACCGCAGTTGAAATGGTTTGAGATCGCTTCGACCTGGCTGCCGCCAAATGCGTGGGTCTGGCTCGCCGGCGCGGGTTTGTGGCTGGCCATCGGCGCGCTGGTTGTGCCGCGTATCTTGCGCTGGCGCAACAGCGGCTGGCAACAGTGGCTGGCCGCGCTTGGTTCTGGAATCTTTATCTTTTCCATGACTGCCAATATCGGCGTGGTCAGCCGGACGCAAATCGGTTTTGTGGTGGAAAGAAACACACCGCTACGCCTGACCCCGACGCGGGACGCGGAAACTGTCTCGACCCTAGCCGCCGGCGAACCCGCACGAAAATTGCGGACGCGGGGAAATTATTATTTCATCCAGACCGCCAGCGAACGTGGCTGGATCGAACAGTCGTCCTTCGGCGACATCACCAAATAGAAGCGGTGCAGAATGAATCGGCTTGCCTTGAGCCGCCAACTCCCGTCATGCTGGAAGCAACATATCCATCGCTGACTTTTCATGAAGCCCCAACCGCCGCCAGCCGAGACCAACCCGGATTTTTTTTCGAACCAGGTATCGCAAGCGCGGCGGTTTTACCTGAATCTGAAACCCTCGCCCAAAGCCGGGCTGGCCGTGGTTTGTGGCGGCCGGGAACAATGCGCCGCCGATTACGCCATCAGCCGCCGGACTTTTCCGTATTACTCGGTGGAATATGTCGCTGAGGGGCACGGCCAACTGAAATTAAACGGCGCGGAACATTTGCTTCAACCGGGCAGCGTGTTTGCCTACGGACCGGGCATCGCCCATGATATCGCCACGGATCCGAGGTATACTTTAAGCAAGTATTTCATAGATTTTTCCGGGATTGAGTCGGTAAAACTGCTGACGGCGTCAGGCCTCAAGCCAGGCATGGTGACATCGGTTTCTCCACCGGGTGAAATCGTGCCGCTGTTTGACGAGCTCATCCGCAATGGCCGGCGTGGCACGCCCGGCGCGGCAGCCATCTGCGCGCGGCTGCTGGAAGGCCTGCTCTTGAAGGTGGCGGAGGCGCGGGCACCGCTGCCAGGCCAGGAGACCTTGGCGTTTGCCACCTACCAGCACTGCCGCGAGCACTTGCAGCGAAACTTTCTGCGGCTGCGCTCGGTGGCGCAGGTGGCGGAGGAATGCCATTTGGATGATACCTATCTTTGCCGCCTGTTTCAGCGGTATGACCACGAGTCGCCCTACCGGCTGCTGGTGCGGCTGAAAATGAACCAGGCTGCGGAGCGGTTGCAATTACCCGGCGCGATGGTCAAACAGGTGGCGGAAGAGGCGGGCTTCGCAAACCAATTCCATTTTTCGCGCGTCTTCAAATCGGTTTTCGGCATCCCGCCGCGGGCGATGATCCGGTTGCGGTAGGCATAATTTGTAACTTTTTTGTCGCCAACCCCTCTGCCAATGGCATATATCAACGCATCAAATCCATGAATAAAAAACGCACCGGCATCAGCCGCCGCCATTTCCTGACCACCACCGCCGCCGCCATCGCCTTGCCGGCGTTCGTGCCCAGTTCGGTGTTCGGCCAGAACGCGCCTTCCAAGCGCATCAATCTCGGCGTCATCGGCTGGGGCATGCAAGGGCCGGGCAACACCAAGTCCTTTCTGGCGTTGGAAGATTGCCACGTGGTGGCCGCGTGCGACCTCGATAAAAACCATCTCGCCAGCGCTGTCAACACCGTCAACGAGACTTACGGCAATCAAGATTGCGCCGCGTATCACGATTATCGCGAGTTGCTCGCGCGCAAGGACATTGACGCCGTGATGATCGCCGTGCCGGACAACTGGCACGAAATCATCGCCACCGAGGCCGCCCGGCAGAAAAAGGATATTTACGGCGAAAAGCCGCTGGCCAAAACCATCGCGGAACAACAGTCCATCGTTCACGCCGTCCAGAAGAACAAAATCATCTGGCAGACCGGCTCGTGGCAGCGCTCGCAGGCCATCTTCCGCAAGGCGGCGGAAATCGTCCGCAGCGGCCTCATCGGCAAGGTGACGCATGTGGAAGTGGGGCTACCGTCCGGCCATTACGATTTTGCCGGCACCGCGCCGGAGTTGCTGGCCAAACTCAAAGCGCTCGGCGTTACTAATCTGGCCGACGTGCGACCCGGCTCCGACGCTTGGAAAATTGCCGTCAGCGATGCGCCGGCGGAACTGGATTTTGAGACGTGGATCGGGCCGGCGACGATGGAGCCTTACATCAAGCAGCGCGTCCACATGAACTGGCGCTGGAACTACAACACCGGCGGCGGCCAATTGCTTGACTGGGTGGGCCACCACGTGGACATCGCGCATTGGGGCCTGGGTTTTGACAATGACGGGCCTTCCGAAATTGAAGCCCACGGCGAATTCCCCGCGCCCGACGCCCTTTGGAACACCTGCACCAAATATCGCGCGGAACTGAAATATCCGCAGGACATCACCATGACCATCGCCGGCGGCCACGACGACATCAAGGGCGGCACCAAATGGATTGGCACCGACGGCTGGGTCTGGGTGAATCGTGGGGGATTTGACGCCTCCAATCCCGCATGGAAAAAAGGCAAGTCCCTGCCCGAAGAACTGCGCAAGGTGAAGCTCTATGAATCTGCCGGCCACCAGCGGAACTTCATTGATTGCGTGAAATCCCGTAAGCCCACCATCACGCCGGTCGAGACGGCGCATCATTCTGCCATACCCGGCCACCTCACCCTGATTTCGATGCTCACCGGCCGCAAGCTCCGCTGGGACAACGCCACCGAAACCATCCAAGGCGATGCCGAGGCCAGCAAGCTGCTCTCCCGTGGCTACCGCGCGCCGTGGAAGGTGAGCTACAAACCCGGTTCGCACTTCTGGCACTTTTAACGTAAGCCGGGATCAGCGGGGGCAAATGGTGTCCGTTTGCCTCTCGGCGCGAAAACAATTCAAACCAAAGCCCTGAAAGGGCGGAAGATAATAGCCCAGGGCAAATCCGCACAGCGGATGCCGCTCTGGGTAAATCATCCAAAATAATTTCCTTCTCCCATCTGATGGGAGAAGGTGGCCGCAGGCCGGATGAGGGTTGCAATCTACTCAAAATACCCGAACTCCTCCACCATCAGCCGGTAGATTTCCTCGCGGACTTCCTTGGTCTTGGCTGAGATTTTCTCGAAGAGTTCCAGCAGGTCGGTGGCGTTGTGGTTTTCCGCGTATTTTGCCCGAAAAATCCGGCTCGCCAAATCCGCCCGGTTTTGCGATTCTAATTGGCCAAATAAATTATGTTCACCGGCACCTACACCGCGATTGTCACCCCGTTTAAGAATGGCCAGTTGGATGAAGCCGCCCTCGCGCGCCTCATCAAATTGCAGGTCAAGGGCGGCGTGGACGGCATCGTGCCGGTCGGCACCACCGGCGAATCGCCCACGGTGGATTTCGAGGAGCACATCCGCATCGTCGAGTAGTCGGTGAAACTGGCCGCCGGCAAAATCAAGGTGCTCGCCGGCACCGGCGCGAACTCCACCAGCGAAGCCATCGGCCTCACCATCGCCGCCGAAAAAGCCGGCGCGGACGGGTCGTTGCAGGTCGCGCCGTATTACAACAAGCCCACGCAAGAGGGTTTGTTTCAACATTTCAAGGCCATTGCCGATAACACGAAATTGCCCATCGTGCTTTACAGCATCCCCGGACGCTGCGGCATCGAGATTGCCGTGCCGACGGTGAAGCGCCTCGCCGCCGATTGCAAAAACATCGTCGGCATCAAGGAAGCCGGCGGCAACGCCGACCGCGTGTCACAGTTGCGCGCCGCGCTCGGAAATAAGTTCGAGATTCTGTCCGGTGACGATGCGCTGACGTTGCCGTTCATGGCCGTCGGTGCGCAAGGCGTCATCAGCGTGGCCTCCAACGTCGCGCCGCGCGAAGTCGCGACGATGGTGCGCGCATTCGCCGCCGGCGACACGCAGAAGGCGCTGGCGATTCACCAGAAGCTGTATCCGCTGTTCAAGGATTTGTTCGTCGAGACCAATCCGGTGCCCGTCAAGGCCGCGCTTGCGATGCTCGGTTTGATTGACGAAGAATATCGCCTGCCGCTCGTGCAATTGAGCGCCGCCAGCCGCGCCACGCTCAAGGCCGCCATGAAGGCGGCGAGCGTATTGAAATCATAATTAGTTGACACGAATTGCACGAATTATCACGAATGTGATTTTGATTTAATTTGTGTTAATTAGTGAAATTCGTGTCAAAGTCTTATGACTAAAATCATCATCACCGGCAGCAAAGGCCGCATGGGTCAGGCGCTCCTGACCTGCGCCGCGCGCATTCCCGAACTGCAAGTCGTCGGCGCCGTTGACCAAGGCGACGACCTCGGCGCCATCATCGCCAAGGCGGAGGTCGTGATTGATTTCAGTTTCCACAGCGCCACGCTTGGCGTCGCGGAACTCTGCGCCAAGCACAAAAAGGCCGTTGTCATTGGCACCACCGGCCATAGCGCGGAAGAGAAGGCCAAAATCATCGCGCTCAAGGCGCAGATTCCGATGGTCATCGCCACGAATTTCTCCACCGGCGTCAACACGCTCTTCTGGCTCACGCGCAAGGCGGCGGAAATTCTCGGCCCAGCGTTCGACCTCGAAGTCGTCGAGATGCACCATCGTTTGAAGAAGGACGCGCCCAGCGGCACGGCCACAACGTTGCTGGAAATTTTGGCCGATGTGCGCAAGCTCCAGCTTGAAGAAGCGCTCCGCCATGGCCGCGAAGGCATTGTCGGCGAGCGCACGCAAAATGAGATTGGCATCCACGCCATCCGCGGCGGCGACGTGGTGGGCGACCACACCGTCATCTTTGCGAACAACGGCGAGCGCGTGGAACTGACGCACAAGGCGTCGAGCCGCGATACTTTTGCCAACGGCGCGCTGCGCGCCGCGCAATGGCTCGTGAAGCAGCCAGCCGGTCTTTACGACATGCAGGATGTGCTGGGGCTAAAATGAATTCAGGATTCAGGATTCAGAATTCAGAATTTCAAAAACTCGCCATCATTGCGCTCGGTTCCAATCTGGGTGATTCGCCAAAAATCTTGTGCGATGCCTTTTCGCAATTGAAGCAACTCTCCACCGCACCGATCCTGAAATCTTCGCTCTGGCAAACATCGCCGGTGGATTGCCCGCCCGGCTCGCCGAAATTTCTAAATGCCGTCGTGGCTTTGGTTCCGCACGAAAACGAAACACCGGAAAGCCTGCTTGGAAAACTGCAAACGCTGGAAACGGAATTTGGCCGCCGGCCCAAGCAGGTGCTCAATGAGCCGCGCCCGCTCGACCTGGACCTGATTGCGTTCGGCGATGAGGTTCGCGCCACCGCCGCACTCACCCTGCCTCATCCGCGCGCACATCAGCGACGCTTTGTGCTGCAACCGTTGGCGGAAATCGCGTCCGACCTCGTCCTGCCCAACCAGACGCAGACGGTGGCGCAATTGCTGGCCGGACTGCACGACAATGAATCCTGCGTGAAAATTGCCGCCGCAACGGCTTGATTTCCCGGACGGAATTGGAGAATGTCAGATATGAATTTGACCGTGCTGAAGTTGAAGCTTTCGCCCCTGCTCTGCGTCCTGCTGCTGATGCTCGCCACCAGCGGCTGTTTTTGGCGGCATCATCGCGCCGTCGCCCTAACGCGCCCGGCCAGCACCGGGCCGATTGTGACGCCGGATGCCTCGCTCTCGGCGAGGGTGATTTCCGTGAACACCGTCGGACAGTTTGTCGTCCTGAACTTTCCAAGCGGCGAGTTGCCCAAGACCGAGCAGAAGCTTTTCCTCTATCGCGCCGGCTTGAAGACCGCCGAGTTGCGCGTCACCGGCCCGCAGTCTGAAAACAACACCGTGGCTGACATTGTTTCCGGCGAAGCGCAGGTGGGCGACGCCGTCCGCGACCAATAATCACTCGGCCTTTTCCGGCAATTTCTCGATCAACGGCTGCACCGTCTTGGGCAGCGCCTCTTTTTTGTAGGGCGAATGCAGGTTGAAGTAAATTCCGCACAGCGGCTTTTCGCCATCGCCCTGGCTCAAAATGATGGTGATTTCCTTGTCCAACGCGATGCCGTGGCGCATCCCTTCCGCACGGGTTTCGTAAGCACGAATGGCTTTTTGCAGAAGCGATTCCAGCGCGGCGGCAAATTCGTCCGGGGTCTTTTGCAGACAGATGACGTAGCGGTCAAAGTTCTTCACCGCGGCGTCAATCTCCCGGCGGAAATCATTCGTGGTCATGACTCAAAGTAACTTAACCAACCGTAAAGGCGATGGATTTTATTCCGCCTCTTTGCGCAGGGAGCTTACCCGCTCGCCAAACAGCGCCGTGCCCACGCGCACGATGGTCGCGCCTTCCTCGATGGCCACCTCGAAGTCCCCGCTCATGCCCATGCTCAAGTGCGGCAGCGGTGCGCCAAGGATTTGCTCGCACTGCACCTTCAACTCCCGCAGTTTTTGAAAATAAGGGCGCGCTTTCTCCGGCACCGCCGCGAAGGGCGGAATCGCCATCAGCCCGTGAATCTCAATCCTTGGCAATGCATTCAACTCATTCAGCTCTGCCAGCAATTTCTCCGGCGCGTAACCGAACTTGCTCCCCTCGCCCGCCACATTGACCTCCAGCAAAATCGGCAGGGTCTTGGCCGCCTGCTCGGCGCGCTTGGAAATTTCCTGCGCGATGGCCAGCGAATCCACGCCCTGAATCATTTCAAACAATTGCACCGCGTCACGAACCTTGTTGGATTGCAGGTGACCGATGAATTGCCAGCGCGCCTTGCCGGGGCTCAGCGGGATTTTTGCTTTGGCCTCCTGGATTTTGTTCTCGCCGAAAAAAAGTTGTCCTGCGCTCACCGCCGTGCAAATGGTCTCCGGCGGATGTGACTTGCTGACGGCCAGCAGCGTGACGCTGTTGGGTGCGCGCCCCGCCCGCGCGCACGCGGCAGCAATCCGTTGTTGAATTGAATCGAGATTTTCGGCAAAACTCACGGCGCAAGCGTAAATCTTAATTCATCAATCGTAAATTCTTTATGAAGCACTGGCTCGCCAAATCCGAACCCGAAGCCTATTCGTGGGCGCAACTCGTCAAGGACGGCAAAACCGCCTGGACCGGCGTCCGCAATTTTCAGGCGCGCAACAATCTTCGCGCGATGAAAACTGGCGACCACGTTTTTTTCTACCACAGCGTGAGCGACAAACAAGTCGTCGGCTTGGCGCACGTGGTGAAGGAATTTTATCCCGATCCCACCGCCACCGAGGGCGATTGGTCGTGCGTGGATTTAGCCCCGGTCAAGCCGCTGAAGGCGCCCGTGACGTTGGAGACCATTAAAAATGATGCTGTCCTCCAACACATGCCGTTGGTGAAACAATCCCGGCTCTCCGTCACCCCACTAACACCGGCGCAGGCAGAACGGCTGATGAAATTAGGAATGATTTGAACGCATTAACGGTTTGCCACCGTTTGAAAAATGCACCGACCTTACTTCGCGCCGCCGGCCTGCATGAGGGCAAAGATGATGAGGCCGATGATGATAATACCCACGACCACGCCACCGATGATAAAATAAGTGTTGGCCTTGTTGGTCTTCTTGGCGAAAGCCGCATTGGTGTCGAAGCTGGCCGGACGCGCGCCGCTCTGGCCGAGGTCGTTCAGGTTCACGCCGCGCGGAATAATCAAGGTGCCTTCCACGGATTGCTTCGGAGCAGCGGGTGCCTTGGCCGGTGCCGGTGCCGCGACTGGCGTAGGAGCCTGACCACCAACGGGCACGGGCGGCGGTGGCGGGGTCACGGGCTTGCCATCGTCAATCTTGAGTTCTACCTGGCCGAACTTGAGCACCTGACCGGGTTGAAGCGTGGCTTCGCTGATGCGGTCGCCGTTGATGAAGGTGCCGTTGGTGGAACCGATGTCACGGATGAAAATATCCGAACCGCGCAGCAAAATTTCGGCGTGATGGCTGGATACGGATGGGTCGGGAATCTGAAACGTGTTGTCCTCCACCCGGCCCACCGTGGTGCGCTCCACGTTCAGCTCGAACGCGCGCCCGGTCATGCCCTGATTCAGGATAACAAGTTTGGCCATAGGTTGTTTGAAAGGATTATGGGCGCGGCGCGGTTCAAGTCAAACGGAAATCTGCGGCAGGCTGTTTCATCCGCGTTGTTCTATCAGTTTACGGAATTCCGCAAACAACGGGGTTGAATCATGCGGTCCGGGTGCAGCCTCGGGATGATATTGCACGCAGAACACCGGCTTCGTTTTGTGGCGCAAGCCCTCGACCGTCTGGTCGTTGAGATTGATGCGGTGCACGGCCACGTCCGACGGCAGCGACTTGGCGTCCACCGCGAAGCCGTGGTTCTGCGAAGTGATTTCGACGCGGCCAGATTCCAAATCCTTCACCGGCTGGTTGCCACCGCGATGCCCAAACTTGAGCTTGAAAGTTTTTCCGCCCAAAGCCTGACCAAGGATCTGATGACCGAGACAAATGCCAAAAATCGGGATACCGGTATCGAGCAGCGTTTTGACTTCGCGGACAATGTAATTCAGCGCTGACGGATCACCGGGGCCGTTCGAGAGAAAAATACCCGCCGGCTTGTATTTGAGCGCATCCGCCGCCGTGGCGGTTGCAGGCAAAACTTGCACGGCAAACCCGTGCTGCCGCAGGCGGCGCAGGATGTTGTATTTCATCCCGTAGTCAAACGCGACAATCGGAATGTCCGCCGCCGGCAGCGGCTTTCGGTGATTGCGCGCGTCGGCGGCCTTGTTACCACGCACGAGATCAAATGCAGCGCTCTGCTCGTCCTTTTCATCCCACTTGAACGCCTGCTTATGCGTCACTTCCTTGACGTAGTCCACACCGATAAAGACAAATTCCTTGGCCCGCTTGACAGCCTCCGCTTCGGAAATATTTTCCGTGGTGATAAAGCCGTTCAACGCGCCACGCACGCGGAGTTTTTTCGTAAGGGAACGTGTGTCGATGCCCTCAATGCCGGGAATGCCATTTTTCTCCAGATAGTCCGCGAGCGACCAGTCCGCGCGCCAGTTGCTGACCACCGGCGAAAGCTCGCGGATAACAAAGCCCGCCGCGTGTGGTCGCCACGACTCGATGTCCTGAGCGTTGACGCCGTAGTTGCCAATGAGCGGATACGTCATCGTCACAATCTGCCCGCGATAGGACGGATCGGTGAGAATTTCCTGGTAGCCCGTCATGGACGTGTTGAAACAAACTTCGCCACCGGCCGACGCTTTCGCGCCGAAACCCGTGCCGTGAAATACCGAACCGTCTTCGAGGGCCAGAATCGCTTTCATCAAAATTTTCAAGATACTAGGGATGCACGCCGGATGATTCAAGCGAGAAGCCATTTGTGCGCAAGAAATTTTGCTCCGTTTAACAAGGAGCTGGCACGAAGCCCATGTTGGAGCGGGATTGGGAAAGGCCAGCGTCAACGAGTATTCACTCGGTAGCGAGGCCCATTTTGGTGATGTCGAGCTGGCGGAGGGTGTCCATGACGTTGACCATGATTTGGTAGTCGGTTTCGTCCGCACCCTTGACCACGACGCCGAGGTCGGGGTTGGCAGCCTTGAGTTGCTGCA
>CAISYZ010000004.1 GCA_903889895.1 uncultured Verrucomicrobia subdivision 3 bacterium
AATGAGAAGGTCAGGAGTTCGAGCCTCCTAGGCTCCACCATCCTTTTTGGTGGCAAAAATGAAAATTCCTCCGTGTTCAACGGGGGATTTTTCGTTTCTACACGAAATTAAAAAACCGGAGTTGGCAAGAGTTGGCTGGCACTTAAACGGACTTGACACGGCACTTTTCGGCACTTAACTTGGCACTTAATGACACCAAACAAAAGCGCAGTCGTTAAGAACGGCAAGGCTTGCTGGCAATTGGATTTTGGCGTGGATCCAATTACCCAAAAGCGTGTCCGCAGGTTCTTCAAAACCGAGGCTGAAGCCGATGAGGAAATTAAAATTTGCGCCAAAAGAGAGAAATCCTACGGCGAATTCTGGCTCCGAATGACCGCCGCAGAACGAGCAGCCGCTGTCATCACGCTGCAGGAGATTAAAACGAACGGCATGAATGTCACCGAGGTGTGGTCTCAATTCCAAGCTCAGAAAAAGGAAATCTCGGCACAGTCTGCAACCAGTCCAAAACCATATTTTGAAGTTGTTGAGGAATTCCGCCGGCTGAAAACTGAAGCCGGTGATTCGACTCGCTATGTCAAGAATACATGCGCTTTCCTCCATAAATTCGGAGTGGGACGCGAGAAACAAAACATCCATGAAATCACCGCAGCCGACCTTGGCAAATGGATGTCAATGATGGCGAAAGAAAGAGGTTGGTCGTTGCGCACTAAGGACACATATCAAATTTTGTTTGGTTCACTTTGGTCACTTGCCATTAAAAATGGATGGGCCGCCTTGAATATCGTAGATCGCCTACAACCCATAAATCTGCCTGGCAAAGAAGTTAAAATTTACACAAACGATGAAACCCTCAATTTGATGGCGGCGGTGATGTCAAACCCAGCGACCCAGCAAATAATTGCGCCGATGGCTTTGGGCTTTTTCGGGTGTATGCGCCCGGAGGAAGTCGAATCAAAGCGGGCAAAATCCGAAGGCGTGCCCGAGGGAAAATGGTTCAATTGGGCCGACATTGACCTGAAAAATGGACTCGTCAAAGTGCGCAGGGAGATTGCCAAGGTAGGCGACGAACGAACCATCCGCCTGCAGCCCTGTGCGGTTGAGTGGTTAAAACTAGCCAAGGAATTGAAGAACCCCTTGCCATCGGTAAACGAACGGCGATTGGTTGATGCCTGCTGCAAACAAATCGGCCTGGACGAGTGGATTCGGGACGGAATGCGTAAAAATTGCGCTACCCATCTGCGCGCGGTGTATAAAAACGATTATGAAGTAACTCAGGATTGTGGCAACAGCGTCGGGGTTTTGCTCGAATCCTACGCGGCGTTGCATGTGCCCCGCGAGGTTTCGCTGGCCCACTGGAAAATTACACCTCGTCGAGTTCGCGAACATTTACAATCGAAAGCGTGGGAGGATGTTTTAGAAAAGGCGTCCGTCAAAGCGGTCAAGACTGCTGAAGCGCAGCCAGCACCGTAGGCCAATGAAAACGAAAAGTTCGTCGATTAAATCTAATGACAGGAATACGACCAATCCTAACCTGCTGAAGCACCCACTCAGCCGAGCACTGCAAGCGCTCGGCGAGTTGTTCAGTTGTTAAAAGTGGCTCCATAACACCACATTATAGCGTTTTTTTATTTGGTTTATCGTTTTATTTTTGGTAAAATGAAGAGCATCAGGACAGCTCTGAAACATTGTTGAATCCGGCACGAACTGATCGATAAAAAACGGTAATAATATGAGATAAACTAACAGCTATATTGCCATCAGTGGCAGCGCTGTCGGCTTAATCAATTGAGAGGAAAAAATATGAGATACAATCGCAACAACAACCTGTTTTTCGCGTTCCTAATGGGCGGCTTAATCGGCATTCTCATCCGCATCTACCGCGAGCGGCGGCAGGCGTGCGCCGCGCCTGCGCGCCCGCAGCCGCCGCAAATCCCAGCACCGCCCATCGTTCCCCGCGCACGGAGGCAAGCGACAGAGCTACCGCCGCACATCTGGAATTAAGGTTTTCCGTTTTGGCCGGGTGATTCGTCCAGTGCCAACGCATCGCAAAGAGCTTCAAACTCAAAGAAATCATCAGGCTGATTTGGATCCAGCAATTCGTCGCAAATTCTATTTGTGATTTCCTCACCGTGGTCGTGCATGAAATGGCACGCCGCCGTATAAACAATCGTGTCGAGCAGCTCCCGATTGTTTTCGGTGAGAGCCTTGTGCAGCAACGCATCCAACACGGATGCTGCATCAGAATTGATAGTGTTTCTCATAGTGACCTTGCCCAACTATCAGCTGCTACTTGGGCAGGAACATTCCCCAGGAATAGTGTCCAAATTGGTTCGTGAATCTTGGCAATAGCCAACGATACGCAAAAACAAATGACTTAAAATCCACCCAACCTTCAGTCGGGTTAGTCGGTTTTGGGCTAAAACAGAACACACGGTTTTGCAAAAACAGGAGGTTTGTCTCGATGCTTATCGCCAGACCGACCTGTTTCCATTCAATCGTTTTGAGCAGCTCACCGGGTTGTTTGTTAAAATCCGACGAGACGAAAACCGGCGATTGGCGCATGTAGGCAGTTAATTTCGCCTGTGCTGCCAACCGCTTTTCGGGACTCACCGCGACCACCTGTCTTTGTAAAATCCCGGTATTCAGCAAAACGCGATATTCCTTGAGCAGGTCGAGCAGGTCTGCTGGCGGGGCCGCGAGCTTCGATAAATCGCCATCGTGATGCCACCCGCCCAGGACGAACAGTCCGCGATGGAATTCAGGGCCGAGTTTTGCCAGAGCGTCAAAAGCTGGCACCAGATTGCACCATGCGTCACAGTGCAGTTTATTGGCGATCAAATTCAACGACAAACGCATTTCGTTGGACGAACAATTTCCCGACGTGTATGTCTCGACCTTTGAATGAAAGCGGTTCCTGAGAGTTGCCAGCATGGACTGCTGCTGCTGCCACAATGGGTCTTCGCGTTCCGGGTCCATTTTTTTCTGGCTCTGACTGGCTGCGGCAACCCCGCCCATGTCTATTGTTGGCGGCACAAAATCTTTGGAAATTCTCATAGGTTGAATCCAATTTGAGGTTTTGGTTGCGCGGTTTTGACAGCCATCGGCTTTGCCGATAGGTGTCCCTGAGCTTCGCGGATGTCCGAGAGAATTTCTTGGATGTCCTTGGAGGTGAAACCCGATTCGTTGAGTGCCTGATGCAACTCGTCGGGCACGGGTGCATTGGGGTCTATGAGGTTTGTCATATTTTCTGATTGGTTTTCTCCCCCGCCCCCAGCGCCGGCTTCTCCGGCGAGGAGACCGAGGAAATTGATAAGCGTCGCCAAGCGGATGCGACGGTCTTGAAATTTGAAGCTGATTAGCGACCCATTAGTGCGAAGGCGGAGGTCGGTAATTTTGCCCGCGCGGACGAGTTTATCCCAGCGGTCATTCCTGAGCTTTCGATCAGAATCCAATAAGGCGACGGCCAGCAGACGAGTATCCAACCGTTTGGCTTTGGGATACATTGGCAGCGCCTTGCGCTTGCCCTTGCCACGCCCGGAAAGAAATTCCACTGTCCACAGAAGACCTTGAAGTTCCTTGAGAAATTTGGGACGCAGGTCGAGTGTGCGCCGGCCATTGCTGTTACTAAAAATCAAATGAATGTGTCGAGTGGATGTGTTTCCATGCACCCAACCGAGCATTGACGCGATGCCCAAAAACTTTTGAAAATCTGCCGCAGCCCGGAGCAACCGGCGATCTATGTCCGACAGTTCCTCCTTGGTAGCCCGCTTAGGAGTTTTGACGGAGATAACGGCAGTTCGGCAAATCCGGCTCGCCCTGGCATCGTGGTGAAACGCCAGAAGCAAGTCCGCCAGCTCCCGTGGCGAGCCTTTAGCCACCCCGACATCCAGACCGTCATAGACTGCCGTGACCTTTTTTGGATCAGCGAAATACCGTATAGTCGCCACCGGTCGGGACGTGGATTTGAGGTTCACAATGGCATACGGGGGAATAGTCATGGGAAAAGTCCTTTCACTTTGCGCACGGCATCCCGAAGGGACTCGATGTCCACCGAGGTAGCCTTGGAATACTTGAGCGACAGGTTCAACAAGACCCCCAGACGACGCAGTTCAGAGGTGGCAGATACCAGGCTTGGAACGTCCAGACCTTGAGTATGCGCGAGGATGATGAAGGCCACGGTGCGACCGCGCAGGCCACGCTTTAGCCCCATGAATTGCCCTGCCAGACCTTGTGGCAGGCGAGCGCGACCGAAGGAAACACTGGTCGTCTTGGCGTTCATGTGACCCCTCCTGTCGGTTGGTCAGACGCCCCCGCGTCACCGTTGGTGCCTTTGATGTCCGCAGAGTTGTATGTCAGGCCAGCTACGCTGTTCTGCGCGTTCCGCGCTTCACAGCTGCTGGTCAAAGGCGTTCCGCCCTTGAGACCCTGTGTGTCCGCTGACGCGGCCAGCGCGACCGCCACCGCACGCCCGATGCGAGGTGCGGTTACGGCGCGAGCCACGGCACGACGGCAAGCCAGAAGCACGTCACGCTCGATTTGTGCCATTGCGGCGATGGGAAGATGCGTAGCACCCAGGGAAGTAAGCCGTTCGCGAACGAGCGCTGACAGGTTTGGCAGTTGAGAATGTTTAGACATCCCCTTGTTGTAATATGGCGGGGGGTGTCGATTCCGATTTATTTTACGAATACTTATGTTGATCTATTTATCACAGACAGTCGCAGCCTTGGACGTAGGCCCCTTGGGCAATTGCCCACTCAAATAGTTCAGCCCGGTTCGTCGAGCAAACCTTGGGAACTTTCGTGAGCGATTTGCCGGACAACGAAGCTGGATTTTCAAAATGGCGGCAGCGAGTTGCGTGGAGTTTGAAATTCTTTATTCCGCTTTGCTTTGCGCAGTGGAGAAATTCCCCATC
>CAISYZ010000005.1 GCA_903889895.1 uncultured Verrucomicrobia subdivision 3 bacterium
CGTCAGCACGCCCAGCGAAACACCGTTGACAATCAGCGTGTTCGTCGCCGTCGGATCCGCATTCGTCACCGTCACCGTCGGCGTCTGCCCATAGCTGTTCGTCGCATAGTAGAGATACCCGTTCGTCGTGAAGCCCGGCGCGAAACCTGCATTGGGACTCAACACCAGACCCGCCAGATACGCGTTCGTGCTCATAACATAGGTAACATTTAGCGCGATGACCGTGGGACTGCCGACGTTGGTGACCAGGTTCGCCACCAGATTGAACGGAAGGCTGAGCGACAGGCTGCCGCTGCCGCCAAGGCTGCCGGCCACGCTGATGAGCGGATACTGGTTGCCGCTGGCCAGGCCTTTCGTGCCGAGGATGGCAATGGTGCCGGCACCGTTGACCGTCAAGGAACCGGAACAGGTGACCAGCGGGGTCGTCAGATTGGAAACCTGCTCGAAGCCCAGCGTCGTCGCGCCGCTGCTGCCGGCTGTCAGGCTGGCAATGGCCGCCGTGCTCGCACCGCCGGCGTTGGTGACGGTCAGGCTGGCACCGTCATTGACCGTGAAGCCGCCGCCACCCGCATGCAGCGTGGAGATGACCAGCGTGCCGTTGCTGACAACGGTGTTGCCGGAATAGGTGTTCGCGCCGATGATCGCCAGCGTGCCGACGCCGGCTTTGGCCAGCGAATAATGGTTGCCGTTGTCGCTAATCACGCCGGGCACGGTCAAGATATTGGAATTGCAGGCTATCGCCAGGCTGCTCCCCAGAACCACCGGGTCGATGGCGTTAAAGGTCAGGGGGGCCGTCCCGCCATAGGTAAAGTTGCCATTCCAGTAGTTGGTGAATGCAAAGATAGAACCTATTGGTGTGGAGTTGGTGTTGTCAATCGTGCCACCGTTGATGGTGAGACGACTCCTTGCTCCCGGAGTATCGGAGCCGCCGTTGTTGAGGTAAAGGGTGCCGCCGTTCAGCACGGTGTTGGTGGCAGGAACCATACAAGATATACCATTCAGGTAAACCGCGCCAGGGCCGTCCAGAACCAGGGTGCCGTAGTTTCCATTAGCATATAGATCCTGCGCTACCACCACATTGCCACCATTGGTAATGGTCAGGGTGGCACTGCTGTTTATATCGAATATGGTGTTAATGGTAATTGTGTGGCCATTGGCAACCGACCACAATTGGTTGCTCTGCGCATTGATTCGATAGCCCGAGAGATTGAGATCCACCGTGGCGGACGACATGTCAATGCCCACTCCGCCGACTCCGTTTAAGTTCAGAGAGTAGTTGCCGGCGGAGGAATTGGTGAACGCAACCGGGCCACTGGCGGCGGTGACGTTGGATATGCAGATGCCGCCCCAGGTGACACTCGCCAGCAGCGCATTGGTCAAATTGGCCGGCGTGTAGGCGCCGTTCCAAGTGGCCAGGTCTGAAACACCAGGCGCGATGCCGGAAACCCAACTGCCACCCTGATCATACGAAACGGCGTTGTCCGCTTTGACATTATCCAGAAACACCACCAGGCTGTTCATGCAGGGGGCGTAGGTGGAATCGCCCATATACTGGGCCGTGATGGTGTGGCTGCCCGGTAGCAGCGTGCTGTTGGTGTAATAGGCTGTGCCGCTGCCGTTCACCGTGCTGGTGTAAACCGCCGTCCCGTCCACCGAAAATACAAAGTTGCCGTTCGCCCCGCTGGCCGCCCCGAACGGCGCGGTGTTCGTGTCCACCGTCGTGGCGAAGATGAGCTGGCTGCCATAATTCAGCGTGCCCGAAAACAATGTCACCGTGTTCGTCGTGGCCAACGCGGGAGGTGCGACGGTCAGGATGAGATTGTTGCCGCTCACCTTGACGGTGCCGGCATTGCCCGCGGCCAGCGAGCCGCTGTTCGTCACAAAGGTGAAGCTGCCGCTCGTTGCCGGGGTGACGTAATTCGTGGCCAGCACATAGGTGCCGACGGGCAAATTAGCCGGCATGGACACACCCACCGTCACGTTGGTCATAAACACCGAGTTGGTGAACGTCATGTAGGTGCTGTTGCTGAAACTATCGCTCGCTTCGGGCGTGATGGTGAACGCCGCGAGCGAGCCGCTTTGATATTTCACCGCGCCGCCAATCGTGCCCTTCCCGCCCAGGGTGGCACCCGCTTTCACTGTCCACACGTTCGTGGCCGCCGAAGCATTGCCATTGATCAGCAGCGTGCCGCCGCTGACGGCGGTTGCGCCGGTGTTCGTGCAGGTGCCGGAGAGCGTCTGGGTGCCCGAGTTGGTTTTGGTCAGCGCAAGGGATAAGCCAGCGCTGCTGTTGTAAATGGAGCCACTGAAGCTGTAATTGCCCGAACCGCCCAAAATGAGTGTGCTACCTGGACTGGTGCTGCCGCTAACCTGCACCGTCCCGCTGCCGGTGCCGTCCTGCAGGCCGGCGATGGTGCCGGTGGCGCTGTGGTTGACGTTAAGCGTGGTTCCCGCGTTAATAATCACCAGATTGCTGACGGTCCCGAAAATGTTGTTTTGCCCGGTAAGCACTTGTCCCAGAGTCAAAGATCCCTGACTGACCACCACGTTGCCCGAGAAATTGGGGCTCGTGTTCAACAGGCTTATAGGACCTGATCCTGATGCAGCGCAGATGATCTGGTTGGTCCCGGTGATGAGACTGGCCACGGTTATGGTTCCGCTGCCCGAGTTGGTCAGATAGAGGTCCGTGCTCAACGTGATGGCGCCGTAGAAGGTCGGCCCGTTGGCATTGGCGTTGTAAATGAAGTTTGTGCCCGTGCCCTGCACCGTGATGGGATTAGTCACAACCATTGAAGTCCCAGGCTTCAACGTGGCATTGGCGTTGGGGCCGGCATTCAGATAGACGGGGGCGTTGTTGTTGTTGCCGCCTAAAGCATACGTAGCGGTGTTGGCCACGGTGCCATTGTTGATGTAGAGGCCGCCGGTAAAGCTGTTGGAGCCAGCAAGCGTCAGCGTGCCCGCGCCGGTGTTGGTAATCGCGAAAGCCAACCCGCGGTCCGTGATGTTGCTATTGATCACGATGCTGCCGCCACTCGCCACGCCGACCGTCAGGTTGGTGGCTAGCGTGATGGCGGAGTTGAGGACAAGGGCATTTCCGACGGCATTGGTGAGCAACGGAAGGGTGCCGCCGCTGGTGTTGGTAAAGAGCAGGGAGTTCCCTCTGGCGGCGTAATTGGTCACATTGTAGCTTGCCACGAGCGACATCTGATTCAGCCAGAACGCGCCGGCCAGATCGTTGGTGCTGTTGTCGGTGGCGGCGGGATTAAAAAGAATGTTGGTGCCCGCACCGCCGCCGACGGGCGGAATGCCCGGCGTGGCCGACCAACTGCCGGCGGCGCTCCAGTAGCCGGTGAGCCCATTGGTGTAGGTGGTCTGCGCCTGCGCAGATGTGGCGATGGCGAGAGCTGCCAGCAGCAGGGCGGCGGAGCGGACAGGGAGGGCGATGACGGCCAAACACTGTTTGACGAGTTGATTTTTCATAATCAAAATCAATTCAAGATTTATTGGGTGGGTTCGCAAACAATCTAATTCAAAGCCGGCTTCCGGTCTATTAGGCAAATGCCTAATGGCCGCCATCCGCCGCCCGGTTCAAGCTGTGGCATTGTCCGCAGCAAAAATTTCAGCTACCGTTGCCCTGATGACCCGCGTTGACGAGTTGTTGTCCCGGCCCCGCCGCACCCGCTTGGCGCTGGCGCGGCTGGCGTGCGGCCTGCTTGTGCTGGCCGCGCCGGAGATTTCCACCATGCGGGCCGAGGAGTTTCATGTGCAGAACTGGCGGCGGGAAGACGGCCTGCCAGACGGACAGATTACGGCCTTGGAACAGACGGCGGACGGCTATTTGTGGATTGGCACTGCCAATGGGCTGGCGCGGTTTGACGGCCTCCGGTTCAAGGTTTTCAAGGCGGGCGAAACTTCCGGTTTCACTGATTCACGAATTTCCAGCCTGACCACGGATCATGAGGGCATGCTCTGGGTGGGACTGCTCGATGGCAACATTGTCCGGCGCGGGGAAGACGGGTTTATGGCAATGCAGCCGGCCGTGCCGTTGAAACCTCGCCCCGATCAAAATCACATTCCCGACACCTGGTTGTGGGATCGTCGCATGGCGATGATTGAAGAGGCCGAAGGCACGCCGCGAAACGACGTGCAACGATTTGCGGATCGCCGGGCCCAACTGACCACGGATGGCGAAGGTTCGGTTTGGTGGCACGTTTCCGGTATGAGCCTGATGCGCTTCAAGGCCGGGCAATGGAACGTGTTCACCGCCAGCAACGGCGTGCCGGCGGACACGCTTCGCCAAGTGGCCTGCGACCACGAGGGTCGTGTCTGGTTTGAATCCGATGGCAAACTACAGCCATATAATTCCACAAGTCAAAATTCGCCCGCTGCGACCGTGACCTTGCACGGCCAATGGGTGGTGCTGACCCCGGCCAGCCCGGGCGGGTTATGGGTGGCGGAACCGCGCAGTTCGTGGTTGCAAGAGGGTGGACGGGTGTTGCGGCTGGCCGCCGGCCAATGGCACGATGAATTATCTTTGAAACCGCCGTCACCGCGTCCGGCCAGCAGTGTGATCACCTGCCTGCTGGAAGACCACACCGGACGGCTTTGGTGCGGCACCGCCTCGGGCGGTATATTTTTTTCCAATGAAAAAGGCGAGTGGCAGCGGCTGCGTCCCCAAAATTCTTTCTCGCAGGGTTACATTTCCTGCCTGTTTGAAGATCGCCAGGGCAACCTCTGGGTTGGCACGGTGGGGGACGGGCTTTACCGGGTCACCGCGCAACCGGCCAAGATGCTCACCCTGCCGCCGCCTTATGAGAACGCTGAAATCAACACGACGTGCGTGACCCGGGACGGGGCCATTTGGATGGGCACCGGCGGCAGCGGCGCCATCCGGTTTGATGGCACGAATTTTTCGTCGTTCGGCCCGGCCGAGGGACTCGCCAACCAACATGTCTGCGCCCTGTTCGAGGATTCCCGCACCAATCTTTGGGCGGGCACTTCCGGCGGATTGTTCCGCTGGGAAGCGGGACGCTTTGTCGGCATGGCCGGGCCGCCGGAATTGTCGGTTTGGGTGAAAGCACTTTTTGAAGACCACCGAGGCCGGTTATGGATTGGCACACTCGGCGGGTTGATCTGTTATGACCAAGGCCGGTTTGAAGTTTTTCACCTGCGCCGGGATAAAGGCTATTGCGACATCCGCTGCCTCGCGGAAGATACGGCGGGCGATCTTTGGGTGGGCACCATCGGCCAAGGTTTGTTCCGTCTTCCCGCCGGCCAGGGGAACCAGCTTCAGCCGGTGGCGACCTTCCCCGCCATGGACGTCCGCGCCTTGTATTACAGTGCGAAGGGCACGCTCTGGATTGGCGGCTGGGGCGGCGGACTTTTCTGGATGAAAAACGGACTTTTCTTCAATGTCACCACGGAGGATGGTTTGCCGAGCGACCGGATTCAATCCATCCTGTCCGATGCCACCGGCCGACTGTGGTTGAGCACCGACAACGGCCTGATTGGCCTCACGCCGTCAGAAGTCCAAAACTACCGGCGGGGAATAAGTCCGCCGCTCCTGTGCCGGCACATTTCAATGGCGGAGGGACTGGCCAATGGGGGCTGCTCCGGTTCTGGCCAGCCGGTTGCCGCACGCACCGCCAACGGCCGGCTTTTGTTTCCCAATTACGAGGGCGTCGCGGTGCTTGACCCGCAAAGAATCGCCAGCCGGCAGTTGCCCCTGAAAGCCATGGTTGAGGCGGTGTTTGCCGATGGCAAGGAACTCGCACCTGCCGCCGGCGGCAAGTGGCAGGTTTCTTCTGGTGTGCGCCGGTTTGAATTTGATTACACGGCACCGAACCTCGCACCCCAGCCCAATCTGCACTTCCGGCACAAGCTGGAGGGGATGGATAAATACTGGGTGGACGCAGGCGAGCAACGCGCCGCTTACTACAGCCAGTTGCCGCCCGGCAATTATCAGTTTCAGGTCATGGTGGGCGGCGCCGACAATAAATGGTATTCCGCCGACCGGGTGATCCACCTCAACATCATACCGCGCTTCTGGGAACGCCGCTGGCTCCAAGTGCTCGCCAGCGCCTTGCTGGTGGCGGTTTTAGGCGGCAGCTTCGGCTGGAGCCAGCGGCGCAAATACCGGCTGCGGGTGGAACGCCTGCAAATGCAGAATGTCATGGAGGATGAACGCCGCCGCATCGCGCGGGATTTGCATGACGAATTCGGCTCCCGCCTGAGCGGAATTGCCCTGCAAGGCGAGGCGGCCACCCAGGCCGGCCAGATTTCACCCACCGCCTATTCAGACATCGTGGCCATGACCCGCCGCGTTCGCGGGTTGATTGGCACTCTGGATGAAGTGGTCTGGGCAACCAATCCGGCCAACGATTCCCTCGCGAATGTCGTCGCCTATTTGAGCGACTACACCGAAGACTTCCTGTCACCTACCGCCATCCATTGCCGGCTGGAAGTTCCCGCAACCTCGGAACTGCCCGCCATCACCCTGACTGCCCAGACTCGACATAACCTGCTGTTGGCGACCAAGGAAGCACTCAACAACAGCATCCGCCACGCCGGGGCGCAAACCACCTGGCTGAAGATTCAAATCAAATCCGGCTGGCTGGTCGTGGAAATTGCAGATGACGGCAAGGGATTTGATCCGACGGAGACACGCGCCGGTGGCAACGGCCTCTTGAATTTCACCAATCGGATGGAACTCATCCACGGAACGGCTGAAATCCAAAGTCAAACCGGCCAGGGAACCACCATCAGACTTAAGATTCCACTTAGGGACACAGCCATCACCAAATAAAAAAACTAACAGCCTTATGAAAATAAAAGTTGGCATCGTTGAAGACGACCGCGCCGCCCGGGAAAACTGGGTCAAGATCTTGAGCGCCCATCCCAAATTAACCTGTGTGGCCTCCTGCGCGACCGGGGAGGAGGCGCTGAAGCTTTTGCCCGGCTGCCGGCCGGACGTGATCCTGATGGACATCAATCTTCCCGGCATGATGGGCATCAAATGCACCGCCCTGCTCAAGGATTCCCTGCCGCAAACGCAGATACTGATGGTGACCGCCTTTTCAAACAATGATTACGTCTTTGACTCGCTGCAGGCCGGCGCCAGCGGCTATCTCTTGAAAAGCAAATCGTCGGAGGAAGTCATCCGCTCCATCATCGAGGTCATGGAAGGCGGCGCGCCCATGACCGGCCAGATTGCCCGGAGAGTGATCGAGGTGTTTCGCAAACCCTCGCCACCGGGTGTGGTGGCGGAGGCGCAACTCACACCCCGCGAAAATGAAATCCTCCAATGGATTGCCCAGGGCTTGTCAAACAAGGAAATCGCGGCTCAAATCAAAACCACCACTTACACGGTGGGCAAGCATATTGAGCACATCTACGAAAAACTACACGTTCACTGCCGGACTGAGGCGGCGGCAAAATATTTCAGCGGCACTGAGAAAGCTGTTTTGCCCCGAGATAGACAGCCCAAGCTGCCAGCGCTCCGTTAATCCGGGTCATGTCTTGGTTCCGGTTTGAAATGTTTCCACCTCAGGGCTGGGTCAGCCGGTAAAAGGCCGTGGGGTTGGTCGGACTAAGGTTGACCGTGTAAGGCGGCGTGGCTCCGGTCACGTTGAACCAATTGGTTGTCAGGCCCGTGCCGAGATTGTTGGTTTGCATCTGGAGCTGCCAGAGCTGGTTGGCCGGCCAGTCCAGGACCAACTGCCCCCCGCTGACCGAGTAGGTGATGATGCTGTTGGCAGCCGACGCCAGGTTCGTGGCCAAAAGGCCGATGTCGGATGGGGCCAAAGCCTGATTATAAATTCGCACGTCGTCAACGGCACCGTTCAAAAACTGGCTGGGCGCAGCGCCGGGCAGGGCGCCAATTCCTAGGGCACCGGTTCCGCTGGCAGCTTGGGCCAGCCCGGTGGTCATCAGCAGTCCGTCCACAAACAGTTTTCTGGAACCGGCCGCCCCGTTCTGCACGGCGGTCAGCAGATGCCACTGGCCGGCGTCCGCCGTGGTGTAACTGACAATATCTGTGGTGCCAAAAAACGCCCACTGATTGGCGGCGGTGATCCCCAAACCATACCACGCGCCGGCGGTGGGATCGGTTTGCACGATGGTGCACCGCGCATTCGGCAGATGCTTCAGCTTCACCCACGCCGAGAGCGTGAAGCTTTGTGTGCTGGTGAATTGAAAATCAGGAACATTGGTGATGCTCACGTATTGGTTGACGCCATTGAACGACAGGGCGGCAACACCCTCAATGCCGGTGACATAAGCCGGGCCGTTGATGGGGGTGCCATTGGCCGTGCCGGCCACGTCCAGTGGATTGTTTTCAAACCGCCATTCATGCGTCGGGGCCGGCATGGGGATGACCCACGGCGTGCCGCTGGTCTTGATGCGGGTGCTCAGCCAGGTGTTCGGCGAACCGGCGGCTGTCACGGAAAACGTGTTGTTCGATCCATTGTTCGCCATCAGCACCCCGCCACTGGCCGCCAGACTGGTCATGAAATGCCAGTTCTGATCATAGACCTGTGCCGTCGCCCCGCCGGAATACGTCAAGTAGCTGTTATAGGGTATCGTTCCGGAAATAGACACACTGTTGCTGTTCAGCGTCAGGATTGGATTGGCGAGGCCGGTCAACTGATCCTCCTGCATCGCACTGATGCCGCTGATTTGCACCGTCGTCGTGGTATGCGCCGGCATCATCCCCACATACACCTGAAATGATACGATACCGCCATACCCGGCGCCCCCCCCAACGGTTGAGTAGTCACTCCAGAAACCGTAAGGGTTTTGCAGGTAATACATCACCTGACCGTTCGGAATCTCGATGGTCTTCGGGCCGGAAAAATTAATTGGCACCACATAGTCAGAGTTATCGCTGGAGCCGTCCGACGAGGCGCTGATCCTGAATACCAGGTCCGCCCCGCTATTGTCGCCCACCACCGTCAAGGCAACGCCTCGATTCGTGCTCATATTGAACGACGAGGCGCCATAAAGCGATGAATAGAGCCAGTAGGACTGGTTGCCGCCGGGCGTGAAAACCGCCTGGCTGCCGGTGTTGTTGGTCACCGAGAGATTAATCACCCCGCCGGCAAAGGCCAGGGGCTGAACTTCGTTGGCCGGGTGGACGATCTGGCTGGCGCTCACCGGCATCAGCGAAACATTGTTCGCATTGGTGGCGTTCATGCCCGGCAGCACCAGCAGCTCAATCTGCGGGGTCTGCGCGGCATAGGCATTCGTCAGGCCGCTGATGGCCACCCCGACTTGAGTGAACTGCCGGGGGGAAAACTGACCAAATTCCTGCATGTTGAAAAAGGGCGAATCCGCCGCCGGCCGGGCCATGACCCACATGGGAGTGACCTGCCATTGGTTGCTGCGCACGGTCGGCGCATAGAAGCCATAGTTGACCGTGGACAGGGCGGTTTGCTGGCTGGCCGACAGCCAGGGGCTTAGGGTCATCCAGATATTCATATTGGTCAACATCTGATCCCAAAGCCCAAAGTTGTTGATCATATCGAACGTCGAGCCGATATGCCCGCCCATCACCAGAAACCTGGTCCCTTGGGCCGCGCATTTTCCAAACGAGTAGTTCATTTCATCCGCGTTGGGCGCGATTAAGTCCGGCAAGTTGGTCCGGATATAATAAGCCGTTCCACCGGTGGGCGGAGTCGTTTTTTGGATCCGCCGGAAAACGTCTTCAAAATGACCCTCGCTAACATTCCCCCCGTAGCTCGAAGTCGTCGGGTGATTCACCGACTGCTGCACATGCGTCGCAAACTTCCCATAACCCCAGTAGCCCAAATCAAAATTGATATAGTCCCCATCGTATTGCGCATCCACCAGATTGAACATATTCAACACATTCGTCGCAAACCGGGCGGCCAGGCTGTCGAGCAGATCCGAGCGGGAGTCCACCATTGGGAAACTGCCCTCGGCTGTGTCCAGAAAATCCACGCGGCTGCCGGCCTTGTGGCTGGTTCCCCACTGCTGGCCATACTGGCCAATATAATTGCGGTTGACCCCGGAAACGCTCCAGTTCGTCGAACTGACCGCCGCCTGGGCATACATGATATCGTTGCTGATGCTGACCAGACCTTGGGGCCAAAAATAGTAGGGAGGATAAAATATGGGCGTTGAGGAACTGCCCCAAGGCACCGGATTGACCAGCATTTGACAACCCGCATCGGGCAGGACATTGAAGCTGGTCGAGCTGCCGTCAATGTCGTTGAGCAGGGTGCCGGTGGCCCAGCGCGAGACCTGGGGTGATAATCCGTTCGGACTCGAAGCGCCATAGAGGGGATCATTCAGCGACAGGAAACCGGACATGGCGTGGAAATCCAGCCGGATACCCCGCTGCGCGCAATACTGCATATATGCCTGCATGCCCGGCGCCCCGCCCGCGAACCAGTTGGTGTCAATGGAATCCAGACAGGGAGATTCACCCCAGCAATTCCAGAGCAGCAATCTGTCAAAACCGTCGGAATACAGCAGGTTTGCTATCTGATAGAACTCATTCGTGGTTGAGGTGTTGGGGGTGCCCTCGGGAATAAATGCCAACTCCTTACAAGAAGACAGCTCCCGCTCGTATCGGTCCAGCCACGCCCAGATATCATTTTGCGTCCAGCTCGTCAGGTTGGCCTGGTTTGGTCGCGCCATGCACGGCTCGCCGCTCCACATATCCAGCAAAATCTGATCATGCTGGTTATCGCTCGTAAAGAGGTAGAAACCCACGGCCCCCATCGGCTCGGAATTGGTAACGGTAAACGTGGCCTGACCGGTCCCCGTCACGCAGGGGGTGGGGCGTTGACTATACTGGACATTCTGCCAGTGGATGTTCAGCCAATTATAGTTATTATACCAAGCGGCAAAATATGGAAATTCCGTCATGTAATCCAGTTTCAAGGTTTGCATGGAATATCCGGCGGGCAGGGTGATATTAAGCCCTAAGACCACCTCATGTCCCGGCCAGTTGGTGTCAATGCCCCCCGTCTGCTGATTGTTGGACACATGCGCCAGCGCGATCTTGAAGTAGTCGGCCGCATTGGTGATGGTGAACGTGGCGGTGTAAAGCCAATTGTCCGACCACAGGAGCAGCTGGTTGCTGTTCAATTGAGCCATGTGGGTCAACGCATTGGTCGTGTTATCTATTTGATGATAGATATAAAAGCCCGGGGAACTGGAAAGCATCTGCGTGCCGGTGGGAACGCAAATCACGCTCGTGACGGCGGCATTCGTCTTGATGGTGATGGACATCTGCGAATTCGCGAAGGTCACACTCGTGGTCTGGGGCGGAAGAACAAGCTGGTTCAAGGTGTTCGTGCTGCCAGCGTAATTGGCGTCGCCCGAATAGCAGGCGGTGATGAGATTGGTGCCGGACGGCAGATTCGTGGTGGTCAAACTGAACGTCGTGCCGGCAATCAGATTATTCGTGCACAGCGGGACGCCGTTCGTCAGGAAGGTGACACTGCCGGTGGCATTGCTTGCCAGCAGACCGCTGTTTTGCACCGAGGCGATGAAGGTGACGGGCTGTTGCCAGGCACTCGTCTGGGCGGAGGACGCCAGCAACAGGGAGGAAGTTGTTTGGGTAATCAGCACCGAGCCGGTCAAGCCGGTGACCGTGTAGTTGCCGGCCTGCGCGCCGCCCAAAGTCAGCGTGTTCGGCGAAATAATGGGTTCCATGCCCGTATTGGCGCCGGCCAGCCCGGCGCTGCCGGCAACCAGGAACACGCTGTCGCCGGCGAGAACGTTCGTGATGGTGAGGATGCCATAGACGGCGTTGGCGGTGCCGTCGTAAGCCCGGATGCCCGTCAGTCCCACCGGCAGCGGATTCACGATCTGCGTCAGGGTGTTCGCGCTCGGCTTGTAAGTGGCATCGCCACTGTATTGGGCGGTGATGAGATGGGATCCCGCCGTGAGGTAGCCGGGGATCGTATAAGTGGCCGAACCGCCCGACACGGTGTTGGTCGCCACCGGCACGCCGTCTACGCTAAACACAAAATTGCTGGTGCAGTTGCCGGCCGCAATGCCATTCGTTTTCACCGTCGCGGTATATGTAAGGCCGCCGCTGTTACCGTAAATGGGATTGCCCGAAGTCAAGGCCAGGGTGGTGGTGGTGAAGAACGAGGAGCCGGTGATCAACAGATACAACTCGCTGTTGCTGATGGCGAGCGAGTCCGTTCCGTTCGCGCCATCGCCATTGAACGTGAGGGGGCCGCCGGGGAGCGTGGCAACCGAACCGCTCGCGCCTTTGGCAATCAACTTGTAAGGAGACCCGGCCGCCGTCAGCGGCGTTCCGCCATTGGCGACGGTGATGGTCACCGGCGTGCTGGCACCCAGGGTCAGCGTGCCCGCACCTGACAGCGTCAGGGGAACTGCGCCGCCCGCACCTGCCGGCGTGAACGCGGTGAACTGAAGCGGGCTGGTGCCAGCCAGGGCAAGACCCTTGCCCGCAGCCGTGGCCAGCGTCGCGCTGCTGGTGCTGCCGCCGGCCTGAAGGGTTTGCCCGGCTCCCAGCGTGGCCGCCGTGCTCAATCCCGACACGCTCAATGTGGCGCCGCTGGCAATGGCAATAATCGGGCTGCTGGCAATGGAACCGCCGCCGCTCAAGGCCAGCGTCCCACCGTTGACAACGGTGCTGCCGGTGTAGGTGTTCGTGCCCGACAAAGTCGTCGTGCCGTTGTTGATGACGCCGGCGGCGCCTTGAATGGCGCAGGCGGCGGATTCGGTGAACGTGGCTCCGTTGCTGACAACGACCGTGGAGTTGTTGAGCGAGCCATTGACGGTTGAGAGACTGCTGTAGGTGGCCAGGGCCAGCGTGCCGGCGCTGATGACCGTATTGCCGCCATAGGTGTTGTTCCCGGAGAGCTGGAGCGTGCCGGGTCCGGCTTTGGTCAGCGAATAACCCTGTCCGTTGTCGCCAATCCCGGAGGCCACGGTGAGGGTTTTGGCATTGCAGGTCACCGTCACGTTGGTGCCCAGAAAGTAAGCGGAGCTGTATTTCAGGACCAGAGACGACGACCCGCCAAACGCAAAGCTGCCATTCCAATTCCCGGTGGCGGGATAACCCGCGAAGGTGGTCGTGCCGTTGGTGCTGTCAAGCGTGCCGCCATTGATGGTGAAAACACCCCCGCCATTCATCCATTGGGACGTGTTTAGATAAAGCGTGCCGCTGTTCAGCACCACGGCGGTTGAACCGATGCCGGAATTATCATACACCGCGCCGGCACCGTTCAGAATCAACCAGCCGCTTCCAACAGAAGAAGACCCTGCGATCACCACATTGCCACCATTGGTAGTGGTTATCGCGAGGCCGCCCAAATTCACGGAGCCATAGGCGGTCAACGTGCGGCCATTGGTGACCGACCACAATTGGTTGCCCGCCACAGTGACGGCATTGGAGATGACGATATCCACCGTGGCGGACGACATGTCAATGCCCACTCCGCCCACTCCGTTCAAGGTCAGAGTGGAATGGGTATTGGTGAACACAACCGGGCCAGCCGTGCCACTGGCGGCGGTGACGTTGGAGATGCAGATGCCGCCCCAGGTGACATTTGCCAGCAGCGCATTGGTCAAATTGGCCGGCGTGTAGGCACCGTTCCAAGTGGCCAGGTCTGAACCACCAGGCGCGATGCCGGAAACCCAACTGGCATTTTGATCCAGCGAGGTGGCATTGTCCGCCTTGGTCTGGTCCGCACGGGCGGTTTGCGTTGCCCAGCCGATGGCGACCATCACGATGGCCAGAAGCAAAAACAGACGGCGGTCACGTTGGGATCTACATTTCATAGAGGATTTGATGGGTGTAGGTTGAAAAATCAAGCCCTGGCGGCAGGCAGTTTGGTTCATTGGAATTATTTCTCCATGACCCGCATTGCTGTGGACATTTCGTCTGGGAAGCCGGTAAACATGGTCACAAATTAACCCAGGCCGTGGCACAGTTCCATTAGGCATTTGCCGTATGGCGGGCGGCTGAAGTTGGATTTAAACTTGCCTTCGTGAAGCTCAAAATTTTTAGATTTATCGTCGGCTTGTTGTTTGGCTGCGTTTTAAGCGGAGCGGCTGCGGAAAACTCCCGGTGGATTCAGGATTTGCAGAATGCTCCCGCCAGCGCGGTTTTGGCCGATGGAACCAGAGCTGATTCAAAGGTGTTGCCGGTGAAGCGTGCTTGGAACGGTTCGGTCTGCACGGCCACCGTAGTCAACACCGGCAAGACGCCGGTGCGGTTGGCGCGGGTGGACTTGTTTGATTTTCAGCACGGTCTGCCAGGTAGCACGCCCTTTTATGGCGAAGCCTTTCAGATGCTCGCGCAGAACGGCGGCACGCTGGCGGCACCCGAGGACTGGGGCAATTACCCCGACCGCAAACATTATCGCCTCGAAGAACCGGATGGCTTGCGCACCGCGCACGGCATGATGTTGCTGCGCCCGGCAGGGGCGGATCAAATTCTGCTTGGCTTCGGCTCCTGCCGCCGGTTTGACGGGCGGATTTCGTTTGACGCGAAACGGCTGCTGGTTTCGCTCGATTGCGAAGGGCTGGAGCTGGCTCCGGGCGAAAGCTGGCCGTTGGAAGAGTTTTTTTGCGAAGCCGGCCCGGTGCGGGAAACCTTGTTGGATCACCTCGCTCAACGCATCGAAAAAAATCATCCGCGCCGGACCGGATTCAAGTCGCCGCCGCTGGGGTGGTGCTCCTGGTATTGTTTCGGGCCGAAACTCACGGTGCCGGACATCCGCCGCAATCTCGACTGGATCGCCGCCAACCTGCCGCAGTTGCGCTACATCCAGATTGACGACGGCTACCAGCCATGGATGGGCGACTGGCTGGAGACCGGCAAATCTTTTGGCGGCGACATCAAGGGGGTATTGCGCGAAATCCGCGAACGCGGTTTCGAGCCGGCCATCTGGCTGGCGCCGTTTGTGGCCAGCCCGGAATCCAAACTGTTCCGCGACCACCCGGATTGGTTCGTGAAAGATGCGACCGGCCAGCCCTTGCGCTCGGACAAGGTGGGCTTCGGCGGCTGGCGGCTCGGCCCGTGGTATGCGCTGGACGGCACCCATCCCGAGGCGCAAAAATTTCTGGAACAGACCTTCCGCACCATGCGGCAGGAATGGGGCTGCACCTATTTCAAGCTTGATGCCCTTTACTGGGGGGCGCTGAACCACGGTCGTTTTCATGATCCCAACGCAACCCGGATTGAAGCCTACCGGCGCGGGATGGAAGCGGCCTTGCGCGGGGCGGGCGATGCGTTTATTCTGGGCTGCAATCATCCCATCTGGCCCTCGCTCGGACTCCTCGATGGGGCGCGCAGCGGGAATGACATTTCGCGGGTCTGGCAGAGCATCCGAAACGACGGGCGGCAAAATTTATTGCGGGGCTGGGAGAACGGCCGGTTCTGGTGGAACGATCCCGATTGCGCCGTGTTCTCGCCCGGCATGGTGATGGACATCAGCGGCAATACGACCAGCACTACGGGATTGCCGCTCAACGAGGTGTTGTTTCATGCGACGACGGTTCATGCTTCCGGGGGCATGATGTTGAGCGGTGACGATTTGCCGGCGCTCGCGCCCGAGCGCGTGACCCTGTTGCGGAAGCTGATTCCACCGACGGGGCGGGCGGCGAGTTTTGCCGATGAGACGCTGACCGTCGGGCGCACGCCCAACGCGAATGGGGAGTATCTGTATCTGTTCAATTGGGGCGATGCGCCGGCGGAGCGGGTGGTGTCGTTGACGCGCAAGATGAGCCTGAAAAACTATTGGACCGGTGAATCACTCGGCGAGCATCAAAGCGAATACCGTGTGCCGGCGCTGGCGCCGCACACCGCCCTGTTGCTCGAGGCCACCGACAGCGGGAAAGTAAAATCAGATGCACTGACCGCCTCCCGCAGCGAATAAAATGAATGAACCAACTAGAAATGATTCTAACATTCAAGGTTATCTATGAAAGAGAACTCTGACCTCAAGCGCAAACAGAGCGCCTTCACCTTGATCGAACTGCTGGTCGTCATCGCCATCATCGCCATTCTGGCGGCACTATTGTTGCCGGCGCTGGCGAAAGCCAAAGCCAGAGCCCAGCGAACCGGCTGCTTTAACAACCAGCGTCAGCTTGGTCTGGCCTTCAACCTGTTTGCCTGTGAGCGCAATGACATGTTGCCTTGGGCCTCGGGTGTGGATCCTGATATTGACGCCCCCAATTTGACCTATTTCACTTCTGACATTTGGCAGTATGTGATGGCAAAACCTTTTAATTTAGCTTCGAATTTCAGGCCTGGGCATACGTTTATGCCGGTCATGTTGTGTCCCGCGCACAGGTCTTTATTCCAAGGCGATCCGATAATAAACAGCTACAATGGCTGGGGTCTCTGTTCCTACGGCGGGCCTATGGTTGGAAACGCATTTGGATCACAAAACGTTGATTTTAGTGCCAATTCCAGTCAGCCGGTATTGATCGGGTATGTTGGGAGCACGGGCCCATTTGTTCGGCGCAAAAGCACCCAGATTCCAGATCCTTGTGATGTCGCGCCTTTAACTGAACTGGCCGCCAACTCGAACAACCAGTTGCTTTTTGGCCCGTTAAATTCTGTGACCGCTCAAGTGGATCCCACCGGCAATGGCGTGCAAACCGGCACTACCATAAATTATACGCTGAAAGTCCATGGCGGCGTTGTGAATTACACCTTTGTGGATGGTCATGTGGAGTCCCTCATGTGGAATTCCGCCCGCGTCCTTGGCACTGCTGGAGGCATCTGGACCATCCGGCCAGGTGATTAGCTAATGCCGCTCGGAAAGATCGTCATTGTATAATCCGATAATCACCGAAATGGATATGATGCAGCCCTGCAACTCTTGGAAGCTTTTGGCTTTTGCCCTGGCTTTGTTTTCCTGCCTAATTACCGCGCCCGCGGAAAAAATCAAGCCGGCCCTGGACGGCACCTCCGCCGACATGTGGGGCGGCGGTGGCGTGAAAACGAATCTGATTCGCGGCGCGTGGCTTAAAAATTCCCGCTTTGCCATGTTCATCCACTGGGGGCTTTTCTCCGAATTGGGCGGCGAGTGGAACGGCAAGACCTACTACGGCATCGCCGAATGGCTGATGAACCGCGCCAAAATTCCCGTGGCCGAGTATGAAAAAACGGCGGCGCGGTTCAACCCGACCAACTTCAACGCGAGCGAATGGGTGCAGTTGGCGCAGGATGCCGGCATGACCCACATGATGATCACCGCCAAGCATCACGAGGGTTTTGCGATGTTCAAATCGGCGGTGACGCCTTACAACATCGTGGACGCGACGCCGTTCAAACGCGACCCGCTGAAGGAACTGGCCGAAGCCTGCCGCGCCAAGGGAGAACGGCTGGGCTTCTATTATTCGCAGACGGTGGACTGGCACGAACGTGACGCGGTGGGCAACGACTGGGATTTTCCGGCGGATGGTCGCGACTTCGAGCATTACCTAAAGACCAAGGCAGTCCCCCAGATTGACGAACTCTTGCGCGGCTACGGTTCGGTGGCCGGCATTTGGTTTGACACGCCGGGGCCGATCACGCCGGAGGAATCCAAAATGCTCGTGGATCGCGTTCACGAACTTCAGCCGCAGTGCCTCGTGAACAGCCGCATTGGCAACGGCCTCGGCGATTACGACACGCTGGGCGATCAGGAAATTCCGCCGTTGCCGCGCCCGGGTCTTTGGGAAACGCCGGACACGCACAACGACACCTGGGCCTATGCCAGGAGTGACCATAATTGGAAAAGTCCGACCGAAATCGCCGAACGCTTGGTCAGCGTGGTTAGTCGTGGCGGCACTTACATGCTCAACGTCGGCCCAGACGGCAGCGGCCGCATTCCGGAACAGTCTGCGCGCATCCTCCGCGAAGTGGGCCGCTGGGTTCACGCCCATGAGGACGCCATTGAAGGCACCGACCCGACACCGTTTGGCTCGCTCGCGTGGGGCGAATGCACCATGCGCGGCAACACTTTGTTCTTTCACATTTTTAATTGGCCTGCCGACGGGCGTCTGGTTGTGCCAGGCCTCAAGACGAAAGTGAAAAGCGCGCGATTGGAAAACGGCGGGAAACTGCCGATCAAGACGGAGGCGGATATGGTTGAAATCTCACTGCCGCCGCAACGGCCCGAAGTCCTCATCCCGGTGGTGACGGTGCAACTGGCGGGACCGGCGAAAGCGAGCCGTGAACATTTTGTGCTCAACGGCTGCCGCAACGAACTGAAGACCGGCGAGGCGGAATTGACGGGCTGCGAGCGGGCCAAGGTGGATTGGATGGAAAAATTCGGCGACTGGAAACATGCCGTATGTTTGTTGGGCTGGCAGGGTGCAAACAGTTCGGCGGCATGGGAGTTTCGCCTGGTTGAGCCAGGATCGTTCTATCTCGAGGTGGAATACACCTGTCCCGCCAAGGACGACTATTCCGAGTGGCGTGTGCGCTGTGGCGATACGAGCCTGACCTTCCCGCTGATTGACACCGGGGAGCGGGAAAAGCGCGAAGCCTTCGGCGGCGCGTTGCCGCGTTTCCGCACCTACCGCGCGGGCATCATTGACTTTCCGAAAACCGGCGCGCAGCGGCTCGTGTTCAATCCGACCGGCTCGGACGGCAAAAACATTCGCATTTCGGCGTTAAGTCTGACGCCGATCCAATAGCCACACAAATCTACTAACAAATGATTAAACAAATGATTAAACAAGACAGCCGCGCGATCTTGAATCGAAGAATCATCCTCGCGCTGGTGCCCCTGTTTTTGCTGACGGGGTGGGCGCAGGTTCACGCCGAAGACTCCCTGCCGCCTTTGAATGGGCGACCCGCCCCGACCAATCTGGCGGAGATGTGGCAGGGTTTTGATCCGTTACGCGATCCGCTGGACACGGAAATTGTCCGGGAGTGGAAGGAGGGTGATGCCACCTACCGTTATGTTGTTTTCACCGTCGGAATATTCAAGGGGCAGAAATCCCGGGTGGCGGCCTTTTACGGCTTTCCCAAGAGCGACCACCAGCTTCCGGGACTGATGCACCTGCACGGTGGCGGCCAGCGGGCAATGATCAAAACGGTGAGGGATGCGGTAAAATACGGCTATGCGTGTTTGTCAGTCAACTGGGGCGGACGCGAAATGGAAGACGCCAAACCCGGGGATAAAAACACCGACTATAATGCCATCAATCTTGGATTTACCTCCTTCGAATACGACAAGAATAAAACCCTGGACCCGGTCGGATCACCTCGGAATAACGGATGGTTTATGGCCACCTTGGTCGCCCGTCGGGGTCTGACCTTTCTTCAGCAGCAGCCGGAGGTGGATCCCACGCGTATTGGCGTTTATGGGCATTCGATGGGAGGAAAAATCACGGTGGATCTCGCGGGCATTGACCGGCGCGTGACGGCGGCGGTTCCCTCCTGTGGCAGCAGCATCAGCATCACGATGGGCGGCAAAATCTGGAACATTCCCAACTCCTTCTGGAAACATAAAAATCCAGGGAATATTGAGGCGAAAACCATTGATACGCAGGCGTATTTGCCGACCCTGACCTGTCCGATTATGGATCTGACCCCAAGCAATGATCACCACGGCCCCATGGATTTGGTGACCGAGGACTGGGAAAAAATCGGGAGCAAAGTGGTTTATCATTCCACCGCGCCCCACATGGGCCATGCACATCTGCCGGAAAACCTGGTTTGTCAATGGCTCTGGTTTGAACAGTGGCTCAAACATGATTTTACCATGCCCAAGAACCCCGAAATCTCCTTGGATTTCCTGCCGGGCGACGGCATTCCCCGCGTGACTGTGAAGCCGGATGCCACCCGCAAAATCAAGGCGGTGGACATTTATTACTCGACGGAAACGCACTGCATCACGCGGTTCTGGCGGGATGGCATGGCCAAAGCCAACGGCGACACCTATCAGGCCAACTGTCCCATTCTTACCGTGACTAATCCGTTCTATGCCTTTGCCAATGTCACCTACGAATTGGAAGAGCCGTTCAAGACGAAGTATGGCATTGACCGTTATATCATCACTTCGAAAGAGCTGATCATTCTGCCGGATGAGCTGGCCAAGTCTGGGGCCAAGGCGACCGACCAACCGTCAAAGGTGGTGGATGATTTTTCGCGCGGCTGGCACGATTGGTGGGGCCGGTTGGACTCCACTGGCGGTCATGCGGAGACCTATAAAATCAAGGATCCCAAATGGAAGGGATCCGACGGGGAAAGCCTTTGTCTGGACGTAAAGACCGCCAAAGATGCAAAGCTGGAGTTGTATTTTTCTTACAATAAGTGGTCTTGTTTTGATGGCAACGCCAAACCGGGAAAATATCAAGTGACCAAGGAACTCAAAGGCAGCCCGGATTGGCAGACGATCACGGTCAGCATCAACGATTTGCAGCCGCAATCCCAAGATGTTCCGGCCCGGCTGACGAACAACTGGCAAATGATCAGCGATGTGGGTTTGACCGGAAAACTGGACGGAATTCGGAAAATCTATTGGGCGAAAACCACCGTCAAGACTTCATCGCCCAATCCCCCGGCGAAAGCAAGCGAGCCGACGGCAACCACGACTAAAGACAAGAAGGACGATTTGCCGGAATTATCCGGCCAGAGTGAAGAATTTAAGGAAGCCGTCCGCCAATCGCTCGAAGACGAAAAGAATCAAAAATAACATTTTATAAAAAACTGTCCCAGAAGGGCGTGAATATTGAGCGAATTGGAGGGACTTTCAAATGAACCGGAATCCCGTCTGCGAAATGGGTTTAAGAATCTGGCGACATATTCGGTAATATGAAAACAAACTGTTTCAAAGGATCAAGTGAGATCCTCCAAGCGGGTCTGTGGTGGTATGCCCACGAATCGGCCGATCCCACCAGCGGGACCATAGCAGTCGGGGAGGTGGCGCAAGCCGAGCCATTGCCATGAAAACAAACCTGACCCAATTCAAAATACTTTTATGAATAATCTATTTATTGTTATAGCATTGCTTTATGCGGCCTTGACTAGCACCTCGGTTGCCGAATCCAATAGCACCACGACTGGTTGTGCGGGCCTCAAAACCGGCGATAAGATTGCATTTTTAGGTGACTCGATTACCGCCCAAGGTTTTGACAACGCTGGTGGCTATGTCTGGCTGGTCATCAGTGGTTTGGAGAGCCTGGGGTTAAAGGTCACCCCTATCCCAGCCGGAGTCAGCGGCCACACCTCCAAAGATATGCTCGTGCGACTGAGCAAGGATGTGATCGCAAAAAAGCCGGACTGGGTCACTATTAGTTGCGGCGTGAACGATGTCTGGCATGGAGCCATGGGGGTGGAACTGGCGGCCTATAAAGCCAACCTGAAGGCCATGGTGAATCAATGTCAGGCCGCCGGGATCAGGGTGATGCTGCTAACGGCGACCATGATCGGCGAAGATCAGTCGAATGCCAACAACCAGAAACTGGTCGCCTATAACGAAGCGGTCCGGATTCTGGCGCAGGAGAAAAAATGCCTGTTGGCTGACCTCAACGCCCGGATGCAGGTGGCGGTAAAGTCGCCCGAAAGGTCGGACTTGGTGGATCAGGGAAAAAAGCTAACCGTGGACGGCGTCCACATGAATTATTTTGGCAATGAAATGATGGCTGAAGGGGTGTTGATCGCCTTCGGATTCACAGACGACCAACTAAAGATTGCAAGGAATAAATGGGCTGATTTGGCCAATACGATGAATTTGGGAACAATGGCGGTTTCCTACCGCGAATACAAGGCCCTCGAAGCGGCCGCGGCCAAGCGCAAACAGTCGGTCAAGGGCATGGTGGATGCCGCAGTTGCCAAAACACTGGCAGATTTGAGCAAAGATTAGCGTAATAGTCATGCGCAATTTTTTATCCATAGTAATCCATAGGAAACCCTCCGGCTATGCCGGAGGACGCCCGAAGTTTGAAAACTCCGGAAGTCATTTGTGAGGCTGGCTTTCGTGAACCGGTCAAAGTTTACGAAAGGAGCCGCCCCTGCAAACGCATGAAAGTCTGAAGCACACGACGCGGGCAGGCAATTATCATATGGTGTTCATCCCGAAGTGCCGGCGGAAGGTGCTGTATCAGGGCATCCGGCAGGAGTTGAGGACGGTGTTCCGCAATTTGGCGGAGCAGTGGGAATGCAAAGTGGAAGAAGGGCATTTGATGCCTGATTATGTGCACAGGCTGTTGAGCGCGCCGCCGAAGTATTCGGTGCCCAACGTGATGGGGTTTATTAGAGGGAAAAGCGCGATTTACATTGCGCGAGTGTATGTTGGGCGGCGACGGAATTTTGTCGGCCAGCATTTATGTTTAGTGTTTAGCAAAATGAAAAAAACGACCGTGAAATTAAACGATTCAAGATGGAAGCCAATAAAATAACCCGTCGCAACTTCATCCGCGCGACCTCGACAGTCGCGTTCGGCGTGGTCGCAGCACCTCTGGCGCATGACGCCGGCCTTTTTGGCGGCAAACGGTTGGTTCATGCGGGCAATTCCTGGTATAAAACTGTTTTGACTGTTGTTGCCGTGGCAATGACTCTCGTGGCGGGCGGAATCGGTTTATCCGCTACAGAAGATTTTCCTTCGTCCGCTTCGAATAACGGCGGGCGGGCGTCAATGACTGATTTTGACGTTCCGGTGACGCGGGTTCTTTGGCAAAGCGACGCCGGTGTGACCGAGGGGCAGGCCTTGGTGGCTGCCAAAGCGAGCCAAGCCATTCCCCCGGAATCACGGCCGCCTTGCGAACTGAAGCCCGGAGCCGGCATTCTCCTCGACTTCGGTGTCGAAGTGCAGGGCTATGTCAGGATCATTACCTCGGAGTTGTCCAAACTGGCGAATCCGAGCCGTGTGCGGGTGCGGCTTGGCGAATCGGCCATGGAGGCAATGGCCGAATTGAAATACAAGAACGCGGGCAATGATCACGCGATCCGGGACAAGGTGATCGAGCTTTCTTCGACTGGCACGAATACCTTTGGGGCGAGCGGCTTCCGGTTCGTGCGCATAGACAATGTGAACTCGGATTCGTCTGTGCGGTTGAGCAATGTGCGCGCGGTTCTGGGGATGCAAGACATCAAGGCGCTTGGCTCTTTTTGCTGCAATGACGAGAGGTTGAACCGTATCTGGGAGGTCGGGGCGTATACCGTTCATTTGTGCATGCAAGACTGCCTGATGGATGGCATCAAACGCGATCGCGCTCCCTGGCTGGGCGACATGGTGCCGGAGGTTTGCACCATCAATACGGTGTTCGGGTTCAACGATGTGGTAACCCACTCGATTGATGGCATGCGAAGCGGCACCGCGATGACCAACTGGATGAATGGGATACCCAGCTACTCGATGTATTGGGTGCTGATTCAGGAGGAAATGTGGATGCACCACGGCAACCATGCTTATCTCGAGGAACAGCACGCTTATCTTTCCGAGTTGTTGAAAAAGTTTTCCAGACTTGTTGATGCTGATGGGCAAGAAAAAATTAATGGGTGGGCTTTTCTGGACTGGCCTACTTCAGCAAATACACAGGCCGTGGCGGCCGGGATGCATGCGTTGCTCCTGCTGACGCTCGAGAGCGGCTCCCGAATGATGAGTGCGCTGAACGATGGTGAGACCGCGAAAATCTGCGACGCAACCGTTGCCCGGATGCGGCAGATCGTGCCGGAGGCGAATGGCTCGAAGTCGGCCGCGGCGCTGCTCTCCCTGGCTGGACTAGGAGACGCAAAGAAAATTTCCGATGATATTCTGAAACCCGGCGGGGCGAAAGGCCTCTCCACATTCTACGGATTCTACGTCCTACAGGCGCTTGCCAAGTCCGGCGACACCGACACCGCGCTCGATTTCATCCGCACTTACTGGGGGGCCATGCTGGATTATGGCGCCACGACATTCTGGGAGGATTTCAATCTGGAATGGACAAATAACGCAGGTCGGATTGATGAGTTGACGCCACCGGGGAAAAAGGATTTGCACGGTGATTTTGGCGCCTATTGCTATGTTGGCTACCGGCGCAGCCTATGCCATGGCTGGTCGAGCGGGCCGACACCATGGCTGAGCCGGACGGTTCTCGGCATCCAGCCGCTAGAACCAGGTTTCAAGCGTGTCCGTGTCGCGCCACAACTCGGAAATCTGAAGTGGGCAGAGGGTTCGTATCCGACGCCGTTAGGGCTGATCAAGGTTCGGCACGAACGCCAGCCTGACGGCACCATCAAATCTCAAATAACGGCTCCGCCTGGGGTGAGCATTGAGAAATAATAATGGTATGAAAGCGAAAGGTTTATGGAAATTCGTGGCTGTAAAAGCGGAGGTTTATTTCTAAAAGGAAAATGAGCACCGTGAATCCAATAGCTTTGGGGCGGGTAGGAGTTGGCAATTCCGCTTTGATCTGGACCGCGCCTTGCTCCATTGCGCGCTGCCGGGTTCGTCGTATGGGTTTGGCTGGGGCGGTGGCTGTTGGCAGGCATGACCCCCCACCGCACTTTTTAGCCGCCGTTTATACAAATCTAGTTTTATGAAAATAAATCCGCTCGTGCCAAACAAATTTTTCATCCCGCTATGGGATAGCCATGAATTTATAAGTATGCAAAACCTCATCATAGCAGCGTTCATCCGGCTTAGGCGAAAATCGTTAACTTTTGTATCAGCCTCGCTTTTCCCCCTTATTTTGTCGCCCACATTCATGAATGCCGCCGGCAATGAAAAAGCCTTGCCGACAGCAGTAATTATCGGTGATTCCGTTTGCATTAGTGGCTACGCCAAGTATGTAAAGGAAATGCTCAAGGACAAGGTGGACGTAAAGGTCGGCGCCGCCACGACCAGCAAATGGACCTTGGACGGCATTGACTCAGGACTGAATCATATGCTGGGCAAAGGGAAGGCCGATGTGATCCATTTCAATTGCGGCATCTGGGACATCAGCCTGAAGTCCTACGACGAAGACAAGGGGGATTTCCATGTGGATCTCAAAGGCAAACGGGCGACGCCTCCCGCGCAGTATGAGAAGAATCTCAGGGAATTGGTGCGCATCTTGAAGGGCCGCACCGACAAATTGATCTGGGCCACAACCACTCCCTTTTCCGATGATAACGGCAGACATCAGGGGGATGATTTCCTCTACAACAAGATTGCGGAAGTGGTGATGAAGGAAAATGGCGTGATGATTGACGACCTCAACTCCTATATGCTGCCGCAACTGGATAAATACCAACGAAAGGGCGACGTGCATTTTAGCCAGGACGGCTATCAGTTTCTGGCCAAGAAAGTGTCTGACAGCCTCCTCAAAGCCCTGAACGGCGAACTCAAGCCGGAGGCATTCCCTATTAACCCCGACAAACCTTATACGATTGAGGAACGGGAAGAACTAACCGTCCAGCCACCTCGTGGTCAAAAGGCCGTGGTCACCCCGGATCCAGACCGGCGGGGCATGTATGCCAGCCATGAGATGCAGGGCAAAAGCCTCCTGATCCACACCACCACCGACTGGTGCTGGAAGCTGACGGCCTATGATCACTATGTAATAAGAGTGCAGGTGTCGTGGCCCGGCGGCGAATTTCCGGCCGATGATCGGATGGCTATCGTCAAGAACCCCGGCGAGCCCACCGACTTGATTGTTGAGGAAACTGACACGGAACTCAAGGTGAGGACGTGGGCCGTCGATGGAATACCCCTGAAATTCCTCAAGCAAAACATGACGATCCAATGGCTGTGGGAAAAGGGAATCCTCAAGGAAAGTGACGGCCTCGTGCGAGATAAAGATGTGGCGTCGCTGACCTATTCCTATAATCCAACGGAACAGTTTTTCTCGCTGCCCAATGGCGGCGAACTAACCGGCCAATCGTCCAAGCGCAATTATGCGGCGAACGATCCCGCCAGCTATCCCGCATTTTATTCCAACCGAAACTATGGAATGTTGATGAATGAAGTAAAGCCGGTCTGGATAGAGTTGGGCGGCAAGAGAGTAAAACTCACCTATCCCCAAAGCGACCTGATTGATCTGTTCGTAATCATTGGAAAGGACAAGGACGAAATCGCCAAACGCTACGTATCCTTGTTGGCTGGGAGCGGCAAATCAAATTTAAGGATGTAACCCTATAAAAACGACTCAAATAAACATGCAATCAGATGGAAAATCCCGATTCAAAGGCTTTCTTCGTGTCTGGGTGTTATTGGTTGCTCTGGGGTGGCTCATGCCGCTACGGGCCAGTGATTCAATCGAGCAATCGTTTCGCCAGCCGCCCGACGAGGCCAAAAACTGGGTTTTCTGGATGTGGCTGCGCACGCCCACGACTCCTGCCGCAATGACGCGCGATCTGGAGGAAATGAAAGCGAAGGGAATCGTCGGGTTTATTCTTTATGACTGCGGAGCGGGCGGCGGCGGCAGCGATAGTAAAATGGTTGCGGTGGACAAGGCATTCAAAGCGGTTCCAACCGATGAATACAAAGGAGGCCAATTCTCCCCATCATTGCCGCTGCTTTGGCCGTGGAGTGAGGAGTGGCGAAAGGAGATTCGTTACATTGCCGCAGAAGCCAAGCGCTTGGGTCTTAAATTCTGCCTGAGTGTCGGACTGGGAGGGTGTTCCGCCCCTGGTCTCGATCCGCAGTATTCGGATCAGGAGTTAAAATGGACCTCGCAAGAGGTGACCGGTCCCATGAAGTTCGAGGGATTGCTCCCCCTGCCAGACAAGAGTAAAGCATCGAACAAGGATGGCACACCCATGTTTTGGGATGTCCGGGTGCTTGCCGTGCCGATCGAGCCCAAGAACCCCATTCGTATCGGGGAGATTCAGGATGTTTCCTCGAAGATGGACAGCTCCGGCAAGTTAAACTGGGAGGTTCCGGCTGGAAAGTGGCGGATTATTCGTTTCATCCAGCGGCCAATCAATTACATTGAGCCGTGGGGTGCTCACTGTGGCACTTTCTGCGATACGCTCAGCGCCGCAGGCATCGAAAGCGATTGGGCGCTGACCATGGCGCCACTGTTTAAGGAAATGTCTCCCGAGGAACGGGCCGGGCTGATCGCGGTTGAGGATGACAGTTATGAAGGTGGACATGGAAACTGGACAGCAACTTTCCCTCAGGAATTCCAGAAGCGACGCGGCTATGACCTGATGAAATATCTTCCGGTTCTGGCCGGGGTGACGATAGGCGATCCGCTGACAACGAGCAGGATCAAGCGGGACTACCAGCAGACCATCACGGATTTGGTCATGGATAACTACTATGGTCGTCTGCAATCACTTTGCCACCAGAATGATCTTGCACTCTACAGTGAAGCGAATTGGCCCAGTTATTTGAAGAATGGTTACCAATGGTCGGTGAGGAAAGTTGACCTGGACATGGCCGAATTCTGGATGCCTTCCGGGCATCGCCCATCTGCCGCCGCACGCTTTCTGACCCGCGAAGCCGCGACAGCCAATCATCTCTACGGCAAGAAGATCACCATGTCTGAAGCCTTCACTTCCTGTGGACCCTTGTGGGAGGAGACCCCGTTTTCTCTGAAAGCATGCGTTGATCAGGCTTACTGTGATGGCATGAATCGCGTCTGTATTCATAACTACAGTCATTCGCCATTACTGGATGCGAAGCCGGGTTATGTCTATTACGCCGGCACGCACATCAATCGGAATATCACCTGGTGGGATGAAGCGCCGACCTTCTTCAAATATATGGAGCGCTGTCAGGCGTTGCTCCAGGCCGGGAATTTCGTGGCCGATGCCCTTTGGCTTGCCGGGGATGGGTTGACTGGAGCATGGCAGACGAAAGTCGTTACACCGGAATTGGGCGAGGGATATGACTACGACCGCGCCAGCAACGACAACCTGATCGAACTGGCTGGCGCCAAAAACGGATGCATCGTCACTCCGAGCGGAATGAAGTATCGAGTGTTGATCATGCCAGCCCATCAGGGAATGACCCTGGCGGTGTTGCAAAAAATCGCAAGTCTTGCCGAAGCCGGGGCGACAATCGTCGGCCCTCGGCCCTCAGCCATTGCAGGGTTGCCGCTCCACGCCGATGATGAAAAGCAGTTCAACCAATTGCTGGCAAAGCTCTGGGGCAATTCTTCCCAGGCGGCTTCCGATATCAAGGTCGGATTGGGCCGGGTGATCTCCGGGAAAACGCCCGAGCAGGTGTTGCGGGAAAAGGGCGTCGGCCCCGACTTCGAATATGCGGGGCTTAGCTCCCATGGCGAAGTTGCTTGGATTCACCGCCAGTCGGCTGATGCCGATTGGTATTATGTGACTAGTCGCTGGTTCTACCCGGAAAAACTGACCTGCAAATTCAGGATCGCCGGCAAGCAGCCTGAATTGTGGGATCCGGTCACGGGCGAAATGCGTGACGCCACTGCTTTTCAGCAGAAAAACGGCCAAACTGTCGTTCCGTTGGAGTTCGATCCCTGCGGTTCAGTCTTCGTCGTCTTTCGCAAGCCTATCGACCCCAAGGCGGCGGGCAAGACAGCCAGTAATTACCCTGCCATGAAACTCCTGGCCAAGCTTGACGGATCATGGACTGTCGTTTTCGACGCCAAGTGGGGCGGTCCCGCCGAACCCGTCACCTTTGAATCCCTCGTCGATTGGAGCACCCGTCCGGAAAACGAGATCAAGTATTTTTCCGGCACCGCTGTTTACACCAAAAAGTTTGACATGCCCGCCGCCATTCCGGCGGGTCAGCGACTGCTGCTCGATCTTGGAGAGGTGCGCGAAATTGCTTCGGTAAAATTGAACGGGAAGGATCTGGGCGTCATTTGGATGCATCCGGCCCGCGTGGACATCACCTCAGCAGTCAGGCCGACCGGCAATGAGTTGGAGATAAAGATCGTCAATCTCTGGCCCAACCGGCTGATCGGTGATGCCTTCCTGCCTCCGGAAAAACAACTCACGAAAACCAACATGCATCGCTTCACCAAGAACTCGCATCTCCTGCCTTCCGGATTGCTCGGACCGGTGCAGATCCTTGCGGCTCAAGCTCCGGGAATTGAAACCCAGAAACCACCGAGGGAATGAAACCAAACAAGATAAAACACCTCCACCGACTGTTCCTGCTGTGCCTCTTCCTCCCGCTCTCGCTGTTGGCGAACAGCCAAATCTTTCCGGCTACGGGCGCCGCCCGCGACCTGATCACTTGGGAAAACGGCTACTTTTATATCAAGGGTCAGCCCACTTTCATCACTTCAGGCGAGATGCATTATGCCAGGATTCCCCGGGAACTGTGGCGGGATAGAATTTGGCGATCGAAGCAAATGGGTTTTAACTGCATGCAGATGTATGTTTTTTGGAATGCTAGCGAGCCCAAGGAGGGACAGTGGGATTTCACCGATAACCTGGATTTAGATGCGTGGTTAAGCCTGGTTCAGGAAATGGGGATGTATGCGGTGGTCAGGGTGGGGCCGTATTCCTGTGCGGAATGGGAAAATGGCGGGTTTCCGGCCTGGATGTCAATCAAGCCGGGTATGATCTTAAGAAATGGCGACGGCCCTTTTTTGAGCTATGCCGACAAGCACCTGTCGGAAGTGGAGCGGATTGTGGCGAGGCACCAGATCAACAAGGGTGGAAATGTTTTGATGGTTCAATTGGAGAACGAGCACCCGAACGGGTGGGGCACCGAAGGCAATTCGTATTTAAAACATCTATATGATCAGGCCCGGGCCAATGGCTTGGAAATTCCGCTGTTTTTTTCCGGATTGCATCACGGCGGAGAACCATCCGGTGAAACTCCTTACCCGGTGGGTTCGTCTCCGTGGTTCACTACCGAGTTTTGGACCGGTTGGATCGGGAAGTATGGAGATATGTCCCCAGAAATGCTGGCAGAAAAAGTTCGTGGCACATGGAAGATAATCGCATTTGGAGGAGGCGGCTACGATTATTACGTGGTCCATGGCGGATCGAATTTTGGATATTCCGGAGATTCAGACATGGCATCCTATGATTATTCGGCACCGATTGGCGAGGCTGGGCAGTTTCACAACTTATATTTTCCGGCACGAAGGGCGGCCAACTTTGCCCGGACAATGAATGATTTGCTGACTTCCAGCCACAACGACCCCAGTTTGGCCAAAAGCGATGTGCAGGGGTTGCGGGTCATTGCTCGCACCAGCCCGACGGAAGGCAGCATTGTATTCATTGATAGTTTTCAAAAAACGACTCGGAAAGGAAACCTGCCGGAGATTGCTCCCAAAGCCTCTGCCTATCAGTTGCCGGCCGGTGAGAAAGGCGGGATGATTGCCATGCATCTTAAACTTTTGGATGGCTCCGGGTTGCCGCACAGAGGCGCTTTGCTGGTTTCATCTTTTGAGCCACGCACCGTGCTCCTCAATATCCCGTGGACCAGCAACGCCAGCTTTGAGTCAATCTGCGCAAACGTCTTATTTCATAAGTTGATAGGAAGTAAAGCTTATTGGGTCTGCTACGGTGATCCAGGCACCACCGGCGAGGTGACTTTGAGGCGCAAGACTCCATCCAATGCCCCAGCCCAATTTGACTTTACCTATCCAACCAATGCCACGGTTCAGGAGATCAGCCTTGATTCCGGAGACAATCATCAGGCGGCTTTGCTGGTGATGAATTCGAATTTGGCGGGACACACTTGGTGTGGTAAAGATAAATTGGTTGTGGGGGCTGCCTTTGTCCGGGAGGATGGAAGTGTGGAACTTCCTGATTTAGGCGGCTCGGCGACGATCTATAGTGCCACCGGCAAGTTGGAAGTGAAGCGGGAGGCCATTACACCCCCTGATCTGCCGAGCTTGGCCGATTGGAGCTGGAGAGACGCCGCACAGGAATGCAATCCAAACAATTTTAACTATGCCGGATGGTTAAGTTCCCCGCAACCACAGCCAATGGAAACATACGACAGTTTTCAAAACCGAATCGGCTGGTATCGCACGACTATTCATCGGGACGTTGCCGGGCCGCTCCCGCTCCATTTCGCCAACGCCTCCGGCGATTTGGCCGTTTTCTTTAACGGTCGGCCGGCTGAATTGCCAAATCTTCCCGCCAAATCCGGGGATAACACGCTGGCTATATTGGTCAAGGGTTCTCCACGAAACAAACTCTTTAGCTACACCGGACCGAGCGGCACGCGAACAGCCCGCGGGGTTTGGGGCGGCGTTTCATTTGACACAGCTCCAACCATTCCGGCCATTTCATGGAAGTGGGTGAAAGCCGCCCCGGGCACTGTCAAGTTGACGGCGGATGAGGTGACGAAGTCGGATTATGATGATTCCCTCTGGACGCCGGTCAATTTGCAAGAAAACAAAACTAAACTGGAGATCGAAAAAGAGCAAACAGACTGGTTTAGCGGAACATTCACGGTAGCTGCGGGAAAAACGAAAGCCTATCTACGGCTACCGCCGGTTCATTCGGCCAATGGTGCCATTTATCTCAACGGAAAGCTGATCGGGGGTTTGTCGGACGGCAGTTGGAGTGGGGTGGACGTCAGTTCCATTCTGGTCGAAGGGGTGAATCATCTCGCCATGATGGTGAAGAGCGGGCTAGTGGATGGCACAATAAATCTGGGGGTGGAACTCTGGAATGAGGCGCCACCGAGCACCTGGCATTTCCGAGGCGGGCTGCAGGATTTGGATGAGACAGCGATTGTGGGCCGGGTCACTGATTGGAACGAGTTTATGGGAAAACCCTGGAACACTGGCAGCTCTGCGGCGGGGCTGCCGGTTTTCTGGAAATCCACTTTCAACTATCATGCCAAACCAGGAATTTGGGAAACCATCGGACTCGAAACGAAAGGACTCAAATCCGGGTATGTCTGGTTGAATGATCACAACCTGGGGGAGTGCCCGCAAATTTACCCAATGTATATGCCGGAATGCTGGTTAAAAGAAGGAGCCAATAATCTCGTTATCTTTGACCTGAAAGGAGCGGCTCCTAGTCAGGTGAAACTAATGAGCTATGAAGGGCGTCAAATTGTAAATGCGTGTCCCTGATAAATTTCAGCTAACATGAATAAAATAACACCGCTATGAAACAAAGTGTCATTCTAGCCTGCCTCCCCCTGCTTTTGTTGCTGGAGTTTTCACGGGTTCACGCCGAAGACTCCTTGCCCCCGCTGCAAGATGGCAAAGCCCCCACGAATTTAGACGAGCTCTGGGGAACTTACGATCCGCGCAAGGAACCGCTGGCGATTGAGGTTCGGAAGGAGTGGGAAGAGGACGGCGTAGTTTGCCGCGTGATTCGCTATCAGGTGGGCATATTTAAGGGGGCGCCGGTGAAAATGGCGGGCTTCTACGCCTTCCCCAAAGGAGGAACTAAACTGCCCGCCATCTTGGAAATGCACGGCGGCGGACAGTCGGCCGGCTTGGATGGCGTGGTAGCCGCCGCCAAAAACGGCTTTGCGGAAATCTCCATCAACTGGGGCGGCAACAAACTGAACTTCGGGCGCTCCAAGATGACCTATGACGGCCCGCAGACCGACTGGGGCAAGCTGGACGCCACCCATCCGCCCCAGCGCAACAAGGCCAATCATTTTGCTGGCTCGCTGTCCCCCGATGAATACACCCTTGACGCCACCGAGTCGCCGCGCAACAGCAACTGGTTTCTGGTGCTGCTTTCTGCCCGCCGGGCCATCACGTTTCTTGAAGAACAGCCGGAAGTAGATCCAAACCGGATCGGGATCACGGGACATTCTATGGGCGGCAAGCTGACCACGGATCTGGCGGGGATTGACAAGCGGGTGAAAGCGGCGGTGGCGTCATGCGGCGGGGCTGGAGTAATTCCCGACAGTCTGGCCGAAGATTTGCCGGGCTGCGACACGTCCAAACCCTCGGCCATGGAACTGAACTGCGTGGCAGACAATGCTTATATTCCCCGGATTACCTGCCCGATTCTCTGGCTGTCGCCCGCCAACGATTTTCATGGGGTCATCAACAACATGGCCTGGAACTGGCGCACCCTTCCCGATTCCCAAGTGGCTTTCAGCATCGCGCCCCATCTGAATCATCGCCACACCCCACCCCATGCGATTACCAGCCTGCTTTGGTTTGAACAGCATTTGAAAGGGGCTTGCACCCTGCCGGGAACCCCGAAACTACAGTTGAAGCTTTCAACCCAAGACGGCGTGCCCGCCGTGACCGTCACGCCCGACCAGCCCGCCGCCGTCAAGTCGGTGGAAATCTATTATTCCATCGGCCTGAACGACAAGGTCCGTTTTTGGCGCGAGGCCAGGGAAATTAAAAATGGCAATGTCTGGAAGGCCACCTGCCCGATCATGAGTCTGGAGGATCCGGTTTTTGTGTATGCGAATGTGAGTTATGACACGCCGGAAAAATACAAAAAACCGGCGGGCGGCGAGGGTTCCGACTGGTTCACCTTGAGTTCCCGGGTGCTGACCGCGACTTCCGCTCAGTTGAAAACAGCGGGCGTGAAGGCAACCGACCACCCGGATCGTATGATTGATGACGGCAGCCGTGGCTGGGCGGACTGGTTCCAATTGAATTGGGATCACCCTCCGCTCTGGTCGGTCACCACCCGGAAGTTGACCGATCCGAAATGGCGCGGGCCGGATGGCGCCAAGCTGGTGTTTGAAACCCGGTGCGAATCTGATAACACGCTGGTGATCAAATTTAACTGCAATGGTTGGGGCGTTTACCAGGCGGGAAAACCTATTGTGGATTATGTGGCCGTGAAGGAATTAAAAGGGTATCCGAACTGGCAAACCGTTTCCGTTGCGGCGGAAGATACGGTGGCACTGGATCCGAAAATTACCGGGCCGATTCCTAACTGGCAAACGGTCACCGAGTTCAGTCTTAGCCCCAGCGGCGAAACCGTCAAAAACGGAGTGAAAGTAAAAGTGGGCGGCAAGGCCTGGAACGGGCCGCGCGCAATCCGGAATTTACACTGGGTTGGCGGGGTGTATGTGACCCGGCGGCCGACCGATTCCAAGTTATCCGACGAGGAGTATCAGAAGCAATTCAACGATGCCATCAACCAATCGTTGGCGCAGGAGAAACTGGATCAGAAGCTGAAATAAATCCCGCTTATTACTATTATGAAAATCAACTCCACCTGCCTGATTTTTTTAAAATCTCTTTTGACCAGCCTTCCATTGCCAATCAGGTTCCGCAGTCTGCTGCTGGCCGGATTCGGGGTTTGGCTTAATTTGGCTTCACCGATGGTCGCCGGGGATTTTCTCATTCACGACGGCGACCGGGTGGTTTTTCTTGGCGACAGCATCACCGAGCAGCGGCTCTACACGACCTTCATCGAGGCTTATGTCCTGACGCGTCATCCGCAATGGCAACTCACCTTCCGCAATACCGGTTGGGCTGGCGACACCGCCTTTTTCCGGTCACGCTGCCACACCGACGGAGGCAAGCTGATGGGGGCCAATGAGGCGACTCAGCAACCGATGATTGATGACTTTATTAAGCGCGGCTTGGGCCGTGATGTGCTGCCGCTTAAACCGACGGTCGTAACCATCGATTTGGGAATGAACGATATTTTCATTAAGCCGACGGAAAAGGTCTATCCAACGTATCTTCGCTGCGTGACCAAAATGGTGAAGGTGCTTCAGGAGAACAGGGCACGCACCATCTTATTGACGCCACAGCCTATCGAGCCCAAACGACCGGATCCCGATCATGACGAAAACAACCAGGCGTTGCGCAAATTTTCAGACGGCCTGCAGGAGGTTGCCGCTAAAACCGGCGTCGCCTATGTGGATCAGTTTGATCCTTATATGAAGATTCTGCTGCGTGAGCGGGTCGGGAATCCAAATGCGTTCATAGGCGGCGGGGGGGATGTCCACCCCGGAGCCGTTGGGCATACCCTCATGGCCTGGGCGATTCTAAAGGGGCTTGGCGCGACGCCGTTGGTTTCGCGGGCACAGATTGACGCCAAGGCCAAAACGCTGGTCACAGCCGAGGCCTGCAAAATTGAAAATCTCAAGGCATCCGGGGGCGTGATTGCTTTTGACCGCTTGGACGATGCCTTGCCCATGCCCATCCATCCGAACGCCGGGCCGGCCCTGAAACTGGCTCCGATTCTTGAGGATTTAAACCGGTATGAACTGCAGGTCACGGGACTGTCGCCGGGGAATTATCAATTAACCATAGACGGTAAAGCCGTGGCAGAATTGACAGCGGAAGAATGGGGGAAGGGTTGGAATCTGGCCACCGACGCCGGGTCTATCACGCAACAAGGTCAGGAATTGTTGAAAGAGGTCGGCAAGAAGAACGATCTGTTCTTCAAGCGCTGGCGGAATGTTCAACTCCGTTCAGCTCCAGGTCAGGCCCCCGCACTGGAAACTGACCCCCAGCGCTTGAACGAATTGATTGCGTTGGATCAACAGATTGCCGAATCCGAAGCGAAAATTAACAAGCTGCGGCAACCGCAGATTCACCATTTTGAATTAAGCACAATCCAGATGCCCGTAATCATGTCGGTATGGCCTGCCGGAAAAATGCCCGGGAAAGGACCCAAAGAAGGTTCCGTGGAACATGCCCTGCCATCCCGGGGTGATAACGTGACGCGCCTGACCGATATCACCGAACCCACCATTGCCGTATTTCAGGCACCCGTCTCCAAGGCGGCCACCCCGGCCGTGATTATCTGTCCGGGTGGAGCCTACCAGATTCTGGGGTATGACAAGGAGGGCACAGAGATTGCGACATGGCTCAATTCCATTGGGATTACCGGAATCGTGCTCAAATACCGCGTGCCCAATAATCAGGAGGGTGCTTTTCAAGACATCCAACGGGCCATCTGTCTCGTCAGGCATAACGCCGCCAATTGGAATATCTCTCCGAATCACATTGGGGTCATGGGCTTCTCGGCTGGCGGCCATCTCTGCGCCCGATTGAGCAACAATTTCGGAAAATCCACCTATGATAAAATGGATGGTGCCGACGATGAAAATATCCGCCCAGATTTCACCATCCTGGTTTATCCCGCCTATCTCAGATTAGCCCCCGGAAAACTCGCCAGTCAAACGACCCCCAGCACCCATACCCCGCCGACCTTCATGGTTCATACTGAAGACGACAAAATGTTTGTTGACGGAAGCAAGCTTTACCACGCCGCACTGGATGAGGCAAAAGTGCCCAACGAGTTTTTCCTCTGCTCCGAGGGCGGCCACGGCTATGGCTTGCGCTCCGAAAAGGAAGTCAATGTGTGGCCAAAAAAGTGCCAGGCGTGGCTGATTAAGGAGGGAATACTTTCTTTAAGGTGAACTGGCTTCAATCAATTTTAGCCCACATTTCCCAGATTAACTTCACACGACCGTGTTATTTACTGACAAATGAGATTAATGACATCCATGAAAACAAACCAACTCATTGCCATCACCGCCGCGATCCTGTCAGTTTATCCCATTGCCTCCGCACTGGCGCAGGAAACAACTCCCCCACCAGCCACCGTAACCATGCCCTTATGGCCCACGGGGAAAATGCCGGGCCACGGCGCAAAAGAACCAGAAAAAATGCTGCCAGCCAGAGGAGATGGGGCAACCCGGATTACAAATGTCTCCGAACCGGCAATCAGTCTTTACAAAACATCAAAAACACAAAACGCAACCAGCGCGGTGATCCTCTGTCCCGGAGGTGGCTATAGCATCTTGGCCATGGCTCCTGATCTGCCAGCCTGGCTCAATTCCATTGGCCTTACCGTCGTTGTTCTGAAATACCGGGTGCCCAATAATAACGAAGGGGCTTATCAGGATCTTCAACGCGCCATGCGTCTGGTCAGGCATAACGCCGCCAATTGGAATATCGCTTCAAACCACATTGGAGTCATGGGCATCTCGGCCGGCGGCCATCTCTGTGCCCGTCTGAGCGCCAACGGGGACAAGGCAACCTATCCAAAACTGGATAATATTGATGAAGAAGCGCTTCGTCCGGACTTTGCCATCCTGATCGTCCCCGCCTATCTATCACAAATTCCTGGCCACCTCTCAAAGAATGTTCAAGTCAACCAGAATACGCCTCCGACGTTCATTCTGCATCCGGAAGACGACAAGCCCTTTATTCCGGGAACCAAATTATACCAAGCCGCATTGGAGGCGGCCAAAGTGGAGAACGAGTTTTTTAACCCCGCCACTGGCGGCCATAGTTGTCCTTTGAAATCCAATGCGGAAATAGGTCAATGGCCAAAAAAGTGCCAGTCGTGGCTGATTAAGGAGGGAATACTTTGAATGTTAGTCCCGAGGGCGATCTAATCGCACAAAAATCACCTGTTGAATCCGGCCGGCTTGGCCGGAAACGAGGTTTGCGTTTCGCCGTCAAGGCTGACGCCGTTTGAGAAAAAAACGATCAAATTTTCCCATAATATATTCAAGTATTACACTATATTTAGTATCGCAACATCATTCATCATCAACCATTAAATTCATGAAACAATTCCACCACGGCTGCTATTTTCACACAGTCTTCATCGCCCTTGCTTTCTTTCAAGTGTTTTCCTTCGCCGTTTGGGCGGCCGATTACGAGTCGAAACCGGACGATCCGTATTTCCTGAAATTCAATCCGCGCAAGGCGCCGGCACCAGGGACGTTGCTGCTCAAGGAGGGCGATCGGCTGGCCATCATCGGTGACTCGATCACCGAACAGAAAATGTATTCGCGCATCATCGAAACCTACCTGACGGTCTGCGTGCCGGAACTGAAAATCACCGCTCGTCAATTCGGCTGGGGCGGCGAAACGGCGGAGGGTTTTCTGCGGCGCATGACGAACGACTGTCTGCGCTTCAATCCCACCATCGCGACATTGTGTTACGGCATGAACGACCACCGTTACCGTCCGTTTGACGTGGAGAACGCCGATTGGTATGTGGCGCGCTACTCCGCCGTGATGTCGAATTTGCTCGCGGCGAACTGCCGCGTGGTGCTCGGCTCGCCTGGCTGCGTCGGCAAGGTGCCTCCGTGGACGCATTCCAGCCCCTACACGCGCGATGAATTGAACATCAACCTGTGCGCCTTGCGCGATCTGGACATCGGGCTTGCCGACTCCGGCGGAGCGCGCTTTGCCGACGTGTTTTGGCCGATGTTGAAAGCCGGCCGTGAGGGACAAAAAAAATACGGCACAAATTACATGCTTTCCGGCCAGGACGGCGTGCATCCGGGCTGGGCTGGACATTTGGTCATGGCTTATTCCTTTTTGCTGGCGATGGGATTGGACGGCGACATCGGCACGTTGACCGTTGACCTCGGCACACAAACTGCCACCGCCACTTCCGGGCACACGGTCGAAAGTTTTACCAACAACCAGTTGACCGTCGTCAGCACAAAATACCCCTTCTGCGTCGGCGGCGAAACAAACAGCGACTACTCCCTCCGCTCCGGCGCGACGCTGGTGCCGTTCTTCGAAGAGCTGAGCCGTTTCAAGCTGATCGTCCGCCAAGCGCCCGCCGCGCAGTATCAAGTTGTTTGGGGCAACACCACGAACGTTTACACATCCGCGCAACTCGCGTCCGGCGTGAATCTCGCCGCCGATTTCGTGGACAATCCATTTTGTGAACCGTTCCAAAAAGTGGATGAGGCGGTCAAGGCCAAGCAGGTTTACGAAACTTATCAGATCAAGCAGGTTTTCCACAGCAAGGAGGCGCAAACGAACATGGTCGCGGCCGTGGAAAAAACCGAAGGCGAGCGCTCGCCGCTCGCCGCCGCCATCGCCGCCGCGATGGTGCCCGTGCGGCATACCATCAGCATCTTGCCGCTGGCGGAAAGTAACCGATGAGACGTAGGCGGATATTTTATTATCCATCCATGAAGAAGAAAATTTTTCTCGGCATCCTCGGTTTTATTTTGCTGCCGCTGTGCGGAGCTCAGGCCATCGAACTGTCGGCCGGCACGTTCACCCTAACCTTTGATAACGACGGTCGGCCAACCGCCGGTCATCGCAAAACTGATGGCGTGGATTTTTTGCACGCGGGCAATGGCGGTCAGGGCTTCTATCTGAAATCGCCCGATGCCGAGCCCGTCCGCCTAAATAAATTGACGCTGCAGCCGGATGGCCGGCTCTCGGCTAAAAGCGATGATGGCACAAAGGAAGTTCTTTTCCGCGTGACGAACGGCCAGCGGCATCTCGCGTTGCGGATTGAACGAGTCCTGGGCGTGCCGCCGGAGAGTCTGGAGGAATTGCATTTTGACATGAACTCCGATCCGCATCTGCGGGTGCTGGATTTGGATTACATGACAGAGGCGGACAACGGAAAACAAGGCGTCCGGGTGGTGTGGCCGGCCTTCTGGCATCGTTTACCACAGGATCCACTCGGCGGATTTGCCATCTACGAGAAGACTGACGATGAAGATGAGGACGCCACGCTGCTACGACTTTGGGTTGAGGAAAAGTTACCACATCCGAAAGTGGCCGGGGTCTGGACGGTGGAACGCGCCCATCAATGGATTGAGGACTGGCAGCACCGGTTTGCCGATCGCGGCCAGCTCATTTTGGCAGGCAAGAGCATCGCCGAGCTGCATGAGGGCGTGGCGTTCGCACACCGCGCCGGACTCCGGCAGATTTATTTATTCACGGACACTTGGCGAACCGACCCGTTCTGGCCGTCCACCGATTTGAACTGGGCGGTCAACCGTGCCGTATTTCCGCGCGGCGAAACAGATTTGCGCGAGTTCTCTGATTTCGTGCGAAGCCAGGGAATGTATCTTGCCTTGCATTATGTCAGCGGCGGGATTGGTCTGCGTGACCCGCTTTACGTTGGCCAGAAACCGGATCGTCGTTTTGCCTCATGGGGCGGCGGGCGGCTGGCGCGCAGGGTTGGAGCGGCAGACACGACTCTCATTTTCCAGCCCGGATCAGGTGTGGTTCCACCCGCAGAACATCGCCCTGCCTACCCCCATTTCTTTGAATGGAACCTACTGCGCGTCGGCGATGAACTGGTGCGCACCGGATCCATTGAACCGGGCACTGACGGCACCTGGACTCTGAAAAATTGCCAGCGCGGTCAAGGCTCGACGAAAGCGATCGCCCACCCGCAGGGAGAAGATGTCGCCGGCCTGCTGGTTGCCTATGGACAAAACCTGGTTCCCGACAACGACTCGTCCCTGTTGGATGAAGTGGCACAGAACTATGCCGGCCTGTTGAATCGCTGTCTGGTCGAACACGCGGAATTTGATGGCGCTGAAATTCATGCTCAGGACGGCAGATGGGGCTATCGCAAGTTTGCGACCCGCGTCTATGAAGCGTTGGATCACCCGACCACCGCACACGACAGCGGCGGCAGCCGGCCGTCGGCCTGGTTTGAATACAGGCTAAATTCTTCGCAGCGGCTCATGCGCGGAAGTTGCGCCTACACACACGGAAACTACAGCGTGCCGGTCACGCTCGCCACACCGTCGCGGCCAGCGACCACGTTGCTGGATGCGCACTTCATGCTCAGCCAGGGCAACTATGGCGGCGCGCTGGGAATCTCCAAACCGGAGCCGATGTTTGGCGTGACGCCCCAGACGCTCAAGGCGCATGGCTTGACCGATCAATTTCTGGAAGCGCTCAACAATTGGAGGGAAATCGACACCTTGCTGAACGAACCACAGCGCAAAAACATAAACGACACTTTTGCCCAGCCCACGGGCGATGCAGCGAAGTTTAACCGCCATCTCCGTTCGCCGGTGGTCTGGGTGGCGAAAAAAACCGAAGGCGGCAATTACGAAATTGTTCCGACGCGTGTCCTCCTGCGCAACACTGGCGACATCCTCTGGCAAAATGGCCAGGAGCACGGCGCGATTTCACCGCGACAATTCATCAAGCCGGGAGAAACGCTGGCGTTGCAAAATCCTGAAGCCGCGCAACCCCTTCAGTTCATCCTCCATGTCTTGCCCGGATTCATGCCCCAGGCTCAAGCAGAACGGGCGAAAGCGGGAAGCGCTTCAGATGCAAGAACTGCGACCGAGTTTTTTGTTGCGGGCAATGACGCGACTGCACCCGCTTCGGGGAACGCCACGGCAAAGAACGTATTGCTTCAACCCGCCAACGCGCAAGCCATCCACGCCGGCGGTGACACCAGCATCCGCCTTGACGGTGACACGCTCGTGCTGACGGCCTTCAACCCAGATAACCTCCTGCGGCGGGAGACTGAAAAACTCCCTTCATGGAATGTAACCGTGGATATGACACACCGTCGCGGGTTGGGCATGTGGGTGACCGGCGACAATAGCGGCGCATTGCTGCTGGTGAAACTGGGGCATCGCGATTATGTAGTGCCGGTTGATTTTACCGGTCGTCGCTACGTGGAAATTCCCAATGGGGAGGTTTCCTGGGCCAGCAGCGTTTGGGGCTGGCGCATGGAAACTAAAAGCGCCAACTATTCAAAAGTCCGCACCGTCGAGATTGGTTTCGGCCAGCTTCCGGCAGGCGGTAAAGCCAATGTGAAAGTTGAGCAACTCTCGGCGCTGGGCGAAATTCCTGTAACGCTGAATAACCCCGTCGTCAAAATCGGCACCGGCCAACTTCGCGTGCTGGGTGAAATTGCCAGCGGCCAGTTCCTGCAATACACCGGCGGCAACACAGCAACGCTCTACGACGAAAACTGGCACCAACTCGGCGGGTTCCCGGTTGAAAAAAACAATTATATCATGCCCACTGGCCACGCCACGGTCACCGTGACGAGCGAACAAGCCGCGCCTACGCCATGGCTGGATGTGCAATTTATTACCTCTGGCACGCCCATGACCCTCACCAAAAAATAAATCGCCAAAACCGTTCTGGGGGGGTAAGCGAGGATGTTCCACCGCTTCTGTCCAAACCCATTGGTGAAACCGCCGAACGAGTGCGGATTCCACCCTCCAACGTATCCGGCTGAGGAAATACGCTGCAAAACACATGCCGCTTCAGACGCATAGCGAAGTTGTTCGTGCCGGTGACCTTGATCCCAAAAACAAAACGTCATTGGTCTGGCGGATGAGGTTGCCCGCAGCCAGGTCAAAGATTTCATTTTTATGGATGGAGGGATTGAAGCTCCAGCTGAAGTCCTCCAGAGGTTTAAGGCTGTGAAAGTCAGGGGCCTTGGTGCGGCGGCCCAGCAGGCGTTCCTGGCGCACGTTCAGTTCGTCTTGCAGGATGAGTTTGAGGAACTCGCCATGACTGAGCCGATTGGCGGCTTCTTGCAGTCGCACTTCCAGC
>CAISYZ010000006.1 GCA_903889895.1 uncultured Verrucomicrobia subdivision 3 bacterium
CCGTTTGGCCAGTTCGTTCCGATAGATCGCCGTGCCATAACGAATCGCGTCATACATGCCGCGCGCTTCCAACGCCTTCCAGCAACGCTCATCCTTGTCGAACGTGGCGTTGAACACCGTGAAATGTGTGTGCAACTGCGGGTCGAGTTCGCGGGAACTGTCATGCACGAATGATGCCGCCACCAGATTGCCTGTTAGCCGATCCTTGCGAGCACCCTGCTTGCGCACGCGCGCGGCGGCGAAGGTTTCGAGTTCGCGAAAAGCGAGCCGGGCCGCTGCTTCATGCGCTTCAATCAATCGCTGGTCGTCTAGCGTGACCGCCAGCACGGAGACGGATTTCGGCGCGGAACAGGTGAAGTCATAAAACACCCGGCGCTGGCCTTCCTTCTGGCTCCGCTGCGTCAGCCGTTCGCCATCGTTGGGATTTTGATTTTCGCAGAGCGCATGAAACTGTTCGCGCGTGACTTCAGCCGTCAATTCCAACCGTTCCGCGCCAGCGCCGATCCACTGGCCGGGGCGGATTTCACCGGCGGCGTAGTAATCATTCTGCGCCAGATGCTCGTCGAAATACTTTTCGGCATCCGCCAGATTTTTATGGGCAACCGCAGTAAACATGGAACGTCATTTTATCGATCTTGAAAAAAGTTTTATGCCCCGCTGGCACATTCGTTATTTTCTTTCCGGCATTCATTTCCTGATTGGTGCATCGTGACTGAACCGATCCGGCGCAGGGCGTGTCTGGCACACGGGATCAAAACTGAATCCAGTTTTATTCATGCCTGTCAGTTTGTCTGAACTTTCCTCCGTCGTGGTGTATGTGATACACCAAATGCACTTGGCCGATGTTTTTTCCATTCGCCAACCAGTTTGGCCGAGTAGAAGCCCGCTTTTGTGCAATCTTTACACAAAATGAAACCTCACTTTTTGGCTGTAAAACCGCGTATCTCCCTTGGTTTTATTGGGTATTATCACCTTCCAGCCGGCAGGGTTTGAAATTTTTTTGCTGTTTTCGCATCGAAATGATGCTGCTGGCGCTTTGACTGGCCGGCTTTCCTGCGGGCACTCGGAAACCGGCCAGACAAATCGCCAGCAATGCGAACCTAGACGGCCAAGCACTCAACGGACGGTTTGTAAATCCCGCGACTCCACAGCCGTTCCGTCCGCTCCGATTTTCAAACCGCCCGTTCAGTGCCCGCGCAAACTTGCGTCCGACTTCAGATTGCGGTATCTATTTCTTCAGTGAAAACGATGTCCTTCAGTGAAATGAAACGACAGGAAGCGGATAGTCGCATGGCGGCAATCCGCAGGGCTCGCCGCAGCCCGGCAGCGGCAGCAGCGCAACAGCGACGCGCCTCACTGGTGGGCGACGGTGCGAAGTGGCGCATCGCCAATTTGAATCAAGTTGCCCGCGCCATTGCCCGATGGACGTAACCGTGGGCTTTTCCCTCCAACAGTTTTCGGAAGTTTTCAAGATTCGCGATGCCGATGGACAACCGTATGTCCTCATTGGCGGCCAGGCGGTCAACTATTGGGCGGAACACTATTTACCCGCCGACCCGCAACTTGAAAAGCTGCGGCCATTCACCAGCGAGGACATTGATTTCAAAGGGGGGCATGCCGATGTTCAACGCATCGCCCGTCAATTGGAACTGGCTCCGGGTTATCCGCCCAAAGTGCAAATGACCGCACTGGCCGGATTCATTCCATTTCACATCGGCGACCTGAAATCCGCCATTGAAGTGGTTCGACGGATTCCCGGCATTTCGGATGCCCATACGCCGGCCATCCAAGCTGATTGGAAAGGAATAACCATTCGCGTTCTTGATCCCATTTCCCTGCTGGCCTGCAAATTGGAACTGGCGGCAACCGTGTCGCAGAAAAAGCGACAGGATGTGGTTCACTTGAAAATGTTGCTGCCCTGTGTCCGGGCATTTCTCGGTGAAATCCTCCAGCAGGTTGATCTTGGCAAGTTGCCGGCGAAGGAGTGGTTGAAGGTCGTCAATCAAGTGCTGAAATTGACGACCGACCATCGCGCCCGGAAAATCGCCGACAAACATCAGATCAACTGGCCGGAAATTCTGCCGCTGACTGCCATCGCCAAAAGCCAGAACGACAAGATCAGACGGTTTCAGGAGCAACAGTTGGAACAGGGATACAAAAAAATCCCAGGGCGTTTCCATCTGATGTAATGACGGCGCTTTGACTGGCCGGCTTGCTTCCAGGTATTCAGCAACCGGCCAGACCAATCGCCTTGAACTGAAACCTAGACGGCAGCGCAGTCAGCGTCCGTTTCCAAAATCTCCGCGACTCCACAGCCGTTACGTCCGCTCCAATTTCAGAAACGGACGTTCACTGCGCCCATGATCATGCAATTTGATACGTTCAGTCGAACGCGATTTCTGACGGCTTTATGAAACTTGAAAGCCTTGATTTTTGGATGACACCATCTCCTAACGAAATCGTTGGGGGGGGGGGGGGAATCGGTGCGAAGCGAAGCGACAAGTAGCGACAACGAACTTGTCGCCAGTTGTCGCTTTCGCTCATCAGATGGTGTCGCCTTTTGTCGCTCAAAATTGTCGCTTCTTGTCGCTTATACAGCGTAATTTCATCTCACTTTAACTTTCACCTGCTCTCGACACAAATGTTTCACCGTCGGGTTATCCTGTCCAGCGATGACAGAAACGACACAACGAAAAGGCGGCGGAAAACCATTCCGCAGCATCTTGGAACCGCACTTTGAATTCATCCGCGAGCTGCGTCAACGGCGCAAGACGTGGCGGCAAATTACTGAATTGCTGCTCACCGAGAAAGACATCCGCGTTACGGTTTATGCCCCATATCTTTTTTACCGCCGCAAACTAAAACGCGCCACAAAACCGAATTGGGAAAATGTGGGAAATAATTTCAAATTCCAACCCGCCCGCCCCAACGCAGCGGCCAACCGGCCACCATCGCGTCCAGCGCCGTTGCCAAAACTAAACGCTTTCAACCGCCCAAACATCAAAAACATTAACACCGACCAAGAATTCACATGAACACGAACATCACAAAACGCATCCATATAAATCCTCAATCCAAAGGCAGCCTCGGTAAAAGTTTCGAGGCCGAATTCCGCACCGCCTGGCTCGATTATCACGGCATACAGTGGAACGGCTCTGACCTTGACGACCGGCATCATTCCTTTGCCGACCGGCATCCCGAACAAGTGCAGTCCTACAAACTCGGCAGTGACGACGAAAGCAAATCCACCTTGCTTGGTTTGTTTCGCAACGTGCCACGCAATGACGCGCCGGTTCATCGCCATTTGACGGTTGGGGCGAACGTAAGAAGCACACGTTTCACGCGTGAACGAGCGGCACCGGTTTTGCAACAAAGCCTGTAGCAATGAAAAACACCCATCATGCAGAGATGAATGAGCTTTTGATCGGCCGGAATTTAGACTGGGTTGAAGATGGAGGCGTTTTTAGGGAAGAAGCTACTGCATACAGTGCGGGTCAATCAAAAACGCAACATAGGAATGGAAAGATCATTGGTGGTAACGGACACCAAAACGGACACCAAAGGAGTTAAAAAGGGTATAGTCGGGTTAAGCTGATTTATGTTGAATAGCCAATGAAATCGGCTATATTTGAATTGCAACAGCGGGGTAAATTGGCCGATTCCGACTCCCGCCTCCAAATCCAAGCTGTTAAAATACAGCTATTTGCAGAATCCAGAGGAGGCAAGTGCCAGTGAAAGTGCCAGTGAAATTACTACCGGGGTAGAACCTTTTAACCACCCTGGAACCAACCGGCAACCACTGGGAATGACGGGATTATCCGCCCGTTTTGTGTAGCTGATACACCACCAGCCACGCGCCTTCGCATAGCTTCGGACAAAAAGTCTGAACCTATGAAACGCCGTTTTATTCTCTACCGCCGCAAACGCGGCGGCATGTTCTACCTCGAAGACACCCAGACCAAAAAGCAGGAAAGTCTTCACACCAAGAATCGCGCCGATGCGGTGTCGGTGCTCAACGCCCGTAATGAATCCACACGCCAACCGCAACTGAACCTTCAGATTGCCAAAGCGTATTTGTCGGGAACCGATTCCAGCGTCACCACCCGGACCTGGCAGACCGCCATTGAATCCCTCACCAACTCCAAGTCGGGAGCCAATCAACACCGCTGGCGGATAGCGGCCCGCGACAAGGCGTTTGCGCCACTGCTTCCGCGCGTCATCATTGAGACGCCGGGCGAACTGCTGTTGACCGTAATGCAGACGGGCACGGTGTCC
>CAISYZ010000007.1 GCA_903889895.1 uncultured Verrucomicrobia subdivision 3 bacterium
AATCGTCGTCCTTGATTTTGTGCTGCTCCCGCCACTGCGCGAGTGCCTGCAAAAATTCTTCGTCGAAATCAGGCTTCGATTCTTGGGGCGTGTCGCTCATGACTTTTGGGGCAGCAACAGATCCGCCGTCGATTCGATTTCAGCATAAAGTTTCCGCTGCCACGTTTGCAGGCGCTGACGGTCCAAAAGATAAATCGAACCGTCCTTCACGGCTTCGGTTATGGGCAGATTTTTCAGGCTCAATTCCTCGACCAGCCACGGTTGCAACTTCTTCATGGTGATTTCCTTCATGCCCAAATCCTTTCGCAACCGCTGGCGGACGACGGACTGTTCATAGACGGCGAAGGTGTCATCGTGAACCTCATTGCGCAGCACGACGTAGGCGCAGGCCTTTCCCAGCTTGTTGAGGATGCGCTGAAGCTGGTCAACGCTGTCGGCCTCGTGATTGACCGGAATGACCAGGGTCAATGCGGCGGAAAGGATTTCCAGCGTCGGGCGCAGGTCAATGAGATCGAAGTAATCGAAAAACACCTCGGTCGAGGCCGCGCGACAATCTACCACCACAAGATCGGTTTTCTCGAAAGCACGGAACATGGCGTCCAATGCACGGGGACGGGACAAATCCATGAATTCCACGGCCTCGCCATGAAACCGTTTCAACGTGGAGTTTTCGTTGTCGCAGTCACAGCCAGTGTGCGGGATGTTTTTGTCCTTGAGATACTGGACGAAGTTGACGGCAAAGAAACTTTTGCCGACACCGCCCTTGCCATTGAGGATGAGTATGAGACGTTTAATCATATTGTTCACCGGGTTTTAAGAGTTCAACTTTCGCGATGTGCGGGCCGCGTGTTTTTGCGGGCGCACTGGCAATCGGTTCGGGCGCAGCGGGCAAAGTTTTGTTGGCGACAATCGGCAGAGTGATTGGCGGTGGTGTAGCCGCAGATGTGACCGGGTTCAAAAGTGACTTCCGGCGACGACCTCCCTTGGGCTGGCAAAGGATATGCACAAACTCATTCACCATCGTCCGGCTCGTTTTGACGCCATACCGGGTCAGCAACTCGGCGATGGCCTCGCATGACGCACCCTTCTCGCGCAGTTCAACGATCACATCCCGGCAGGGCTGGAGATTCTGGAAACGCGGACGCCGCCGTGGTTGAAATTGCGCGGCTGCCTCCCGGATAAGATTCGGGTCAGTGCTTGGCATACGCTGGGAATGTGACGGGAGATTGCCCGGCAACTGCGCCGGTGTTGCCGCCGGATGTCCGCCAGTATTGCGGCGGCAACTTCCCGACCATCTGCCGGGCAAATGCCAGGAAACCGTCCAACAATTTCCCGGCACTTGCCCGGAGCTTGCCCGGAAGTTTCGCCGTCCATTCCGGCGAATCGGCTGCGGAAATAACGCCGGCAATCCGACGACAATTGCGGCGGACATCACGACGGCTGGCCGCTGGCAATCCGGCGGCAATTCCGCCGGACTTCCGCCGGCAAATCGGCGGCGGCAAAATCCTTGTGCGAACAAGGAGTAAGGCGTGGACTCTCTTAAACATGATGAGAAATGGATTGCTTCCGTTGTTGCAGCAACTCGTCGCGCCAGTTCTTTAGCTGCTCGGCGACGCGTTCGATGCGGCTGGTTTGTTCAATGGCGTTCACTCCAATTCGTCCGGCGTAATGGCCACCCAAGCTACCGTTCGGC
>CAISYZ010000008.1 GCA_903889895.1 uncultured Verrucomicrobia subdivision 3 bacterium
GTCTCCATGTCAAGTCCGTTTAAGTGCCAGCAAACTCTTGCCAACTCCGTTTTTTGAATTTCGTTTAGAAACGAAATATCACACGTGATTAACGGAGGATTATTCGATTTTGCCAACAAAAAGAATGGTGGAGCCTAGGAGGCTCGAACTCCTGACCTTCTCATTGCGAACGAGACGCTCACTGTTGTATCTATTGTTGTTTATGATACGTTATTCTAAAGTGCCAATTAGTGCCGCTCGGCATTATTTTTTATATCAGCTTGCGACCGCTTGTAAAGTGTTGGTTTTCGGTCTTTTTGGACTCTAATTAAAAACAGTGTGGGTTTTGGACGCGTCCGAAAGCCCGGATAGGGTCAGGATAGCGGACCGGTCATAAAGACGCGCCGTTTGGTGGGATGTATATGCAAGAAACGCCCTTCTAGCGGGATGCCGGCTCGAACGAACCGCACCTGTGGTCCGGTTTCACTATGAGGGGCTTTCCGGGGTTCGGGTTCTTTGCCAGCTCGGCTCCATTTACGCACATAAAGCTGCCGTTGAACGGTTGCGCGTGACCGCAGGTGGAGCAAGTTCCCGGCTCGCTGGCCTTTTGCTTCCGCTCTTCCTGGAACTGCTTCCGCCAGTTCTCAACCCGTTCCTTGACCAGCTTCTCTGCGCCTTGCTCGGTCGGCTGATAAAAAGTTTTGTCCACGCCGAGATAATCCTGGGCGACGAAATGGTCTGGGTAATCGTGAGGCAACTTGTAATCGAATTTCTGTCCGGCCCTTGTGAGACCTCTACAGTGCCGGTCATGCAGGTTCTTCGGGAAAGGAATCGAGCGATTTTTTTTCACGTCATCCTCGGCTGCTTCAATCGCCCGTGTTGAACTGTTGCTCTTGGGAGCTGTGGAAATGTAAATCGTCGCTTGTGCAAGATGAAGTTTTGCCTCTGGCCAACCGATTTTTTCAACCGCCTGTAAAGCGGCATTGGCCAACATCAATGCCATCGGGTCGGCCAACCCTACGTCCTCGGCTGCACAAACCACGATGCGCCGCGCGATGTATTCTGGTTTTTCTCCTGCCTGCATCATCTTGGCCAACCAGTAAAGTGCGGAGTCTGCATCGCTGCCGCGCATTGACTTTTGAAAAGCGGAGACCGATTCTTTTTTGGCATCTTCTCCATAAACGATTGCCTTCGTCTGACTGCTTTGTTCGGCGACAGCCAGCGTGATGCGGATCACGCCGTCCACTTCAGGTGGAGTCGCGCGTGCCGCTGCCTCAAGGGAATTCAAAGCCTTTCGAGCATCGCCATCAGAAATCGTGGCCAGATGACGCAAGGCGTCTTCGTCGGCGAAAATCTTCATTATGCCAAGCCCGCGTTCTTCATCCTTCAAAGCACGATGCAGCAGGCCAAGCAAATCTTCCTCGGTCAATGGCAACAGCTCGAAAATCTGTGATCGAGAAACCAACGCTGGATTGACTTCACGAAGGGGATTCTCGGTGGTTGCGCCGATCAGTGTAATGATGCCGTTTTCGGTATCCGGCATCAAGGCGTCTTGCTGTCCTGTGTTGAACCGATGAATTTCGTCAATAAACAGAATTGTTGGCTGGCCAGTGGTTTGGAGGCGATTTATTGCTTCGTCCACTATCCGTCGAATGTCGTCAATTTTGGCTTTGACCGCGTTCAAGCGTTCAAACTTGGACTTGGTCTGGTTGGCGATGATTTGAGCGAGCGTGGTTTTGCCGGTGCCGGGTGGTCCATAGAAAATCAGCGATCCGATGCGGTCGGCTTCAATTGCGCGTTTAAGCAATTTGCCTGGAGCAAGAATGTGAGTCTGACCGGCAAACTCGTCGAGGTTCCGTGGCCGCATCCGGGTGGCGAGCGACTGGTTTTTGGACGCCTTTTCTTCCACTTTGGGAGCAATCCCTCCAACAGGCTTTGATATTTTCGAGGATTTGCGCGGTTTTGGCAATTCCTCGTCTGAGAATAGCGTGTCATCTTGTTTGTCGTTCGGCATGGCAAAAAAGCAGCAATTTTCAGGCCTATTTGCGGATTTACCTCACCGGAAGCGTCTCGCGCTGTGGGCATTTTGAGCAAACCAGCACCACCGCCATTTCGCCGGCGGCTTCGTCAAACTGCGCCACAAGCCGCAACTGATAGGAGCCGCACGCCAAACATCGCACTGTGAACTTGCGAAATGGGCTTTCTCGGGGCGTCTGTGGCGGCTGATAATCCTCTCGGCGTTGAAAACAGCGGGCGGCATTCATGGCGACAGTTTATGTCGGAAGGTTGGACAACCGCTGTCCACTGCCAGGATCGCTCGGGAGTATGTATTTAACGCAAATTGGAGATGTCTGCAAAAGGGGTTGCTTTTGAAAACGGGTAATCGTGTTGATGGACGCGCCGGAAAAAGGGGCGGTCAGTTAACGCCAGTTGCCACTTTTGACCTGATTTGCGTTATCTACATACTCCCGGGATCGCTGGTTATTTATTGGATTTGACCTTGGACATAATATGCCTACGACCGCTTTGGCTGACGGCAGCTTGTAAATTACGAAGAGAATTAGAAGTTCAAACCTGCTGATCCGTAGACGATTCCGAGCTGCTAATCGTCAATGTTTACAAGGTGATTATTGCATATTAATTGGCAATGTCAAGCGTGCGGCTTTCTGCGGACTTACTGCTGCGGCAGTGAGGTGGACTACAAATGGTCTACAAAAAGTCGGGATGTTTTTTTAAAAAAGCGTGAAAATTTTTGACCGACTAACGGATGTAAAAAACTGAATTTTACGCCTCAAACCTGATGACGGAATATCAGCAAATAATCAGGTTTTTCCGAGGCCGGTCACGATTTTCGCGCATGCCAACAAAATTTAAGGCAAACAATTCATGTTAAGGAAAAAACAAGATATAGCCGGTTGTATTCCAAAATTTCTTTTAGGATATTTTGAGGCAAAAGTCCGAGTCATGATTTAAGCCTTTACAAAAGCCGCCGGGAGTAAAAACATCAGCGCAGCCAAATTATGGGAAGCTGCACGGTGCTGCCGGATGCGGAAATTAATGCGCTGAAGCGTGGCGCTTAATGCGAAAAAACAGAC
>CAISYZ010000009.1 GCA_903889895.1 uncultured Verrucomicrobia subdivision 3 bacterium
CGACCGCCGCCGCAATCTTCTTCGCGGCGTCGGCCATGTAATCGCCATTAATGATGGCCACGCCGGATTCCGCCAGCGTCTTCTTGCCGGCGGCGACGTTGTTGCCTTCGAGCCGGACGACGAGCGGGAGTTTCAGGCCGGTTTCCTTCACCGCCGCGACGATGCCGGTGGCGATGACGTTGCAATCCATGATGCCGCCAAAAATATTCACGAGGATGCCCTTCACGTTCGGGTCGCTCAAAATAATTTTGAACGCCGCCGTGACCTGCTCCTTGCTCGCGCCGCCGCCGACGTCGAGGAAGTTCGCCGGGCTGCCGCCGAAATGCTGGATGATGTCCATCGTGGCCATCGCGAGGCCGGCGCCGTTCACGAGGCAGGCGATGGAGCCGTCGAGCTTGATGTAATTCAGCGCGAACTTGCTCGCTTCGATTTCCAGCGGCGCTTCCTCGTTGAGGTCGCGCATCTCCAAAATTTTTTTGTGGCGGTAAAGCGCGTTGTCGTCCAAGGAAATTTTCGCGTCGAGCGCCATGACGGTTTCCTTGCCGTCGCGCAACTCGACCACCGCGAGCGGATTCAGCTCCACCATTGAGGCGTCGCATTCCCACCAGGTGTTATAGACGCCGGTGACGAGTTTCACGCCGGCGTTGAACAAGTCGCCTTTGAGGCCGAGCGCGGCGGCAATTTTTCGCGCCTGATACGGCATGATGCCGACGGCGGGATCAATCGTCTCTTTGAAAATCTTCTCGGGATGTTTCTCGGCCACTTCCTCGATGTCCATGCCGCCCTCGGTGCTGGCCATGATGAGCGGGCGCGACGTCTCGCGGTTGAGCAGCACGGCAAGGTAAAATTCCTTTTTGATCTTCGCGCCCTCGGCGAGGAGCAGTGTCTGCACCATGCGGCCGTCCGCGCCGGTCTGCTTGGTGACGAGCGTCTGCCCCAGCATCTTCTCGGCAAAGCCCACGGCTTCGTCCACCGAGCCGGCGACTTTCACGCCGCCCTGAAAGCCACTCTTGAACGTGCCCTTGCCGCGGCCGCCGGCGTGGATCTGCGATTTGACCACGACCTTGGTGCTGCCGCTGGCGGCGATTTTCTCGGCCGCCGGGCGCACCTCGGCGAGCGACTTGGCGGGAATCTCATACGGCACGTTGACGCCGTATTGCGCGAGCAACTGTTTGGCTTGGTATTCGTGAATGTTCATTTAAAAAATTAAGTGGAGGCATTAAAAACTATTGCCGCCGGAAATCAACTTTTTACGGAACCGCCCCTCAATCTCCGGCGGCGTGCATGGCGGTCCGGAGAACCGGCGGTGAACCGCGCGCACGAACCGCCGCCAGTCATCGGGCGCTGTCCCCTTTTGATTTTCCGACGCCCTCATTTCATTTTCCGGCACCCCCTTTTCGTTTTCCGGTGCCCTCTTTTCAAAAGGGGGCGCCCCCTTTTGATTGGGGGGCGAGGTTTTGGACCGAAGTCTTGCCGTTTTTTAATTTGGCTATCAACAACTTACACAAAAACACCCCTTTTAACCCGGTCCGGTGGAAAATTCCCTTTGGCTGGGGGCCGAATGCGTCCAAAACCCAGCCTTTCAGGAGCGCCGAGGTGGCCGCCCGGTTGATTCATCTGACTCCACGGCGAGGCGGATCAACTGGGCCGTGGTGTTAATTTTGAGTTTATGCCGGATGTTGGCGTTGTGGACAGCTACGGTTTTATCGCTCAGGCAGAGTTGCTGGGCGATTTCCTTGGCGGCGTGGCCTTGGCCGAGCAATTGAAAAATTTCGAATTCCCGGTCGGTGAGGGTTTCCAGGGGGGAACGGTTGGCGGTGGCCCCCTTGGCAAAGCGTTTCAGAAAGGTCTCGGATACTTCCGTGCTGACGTAAAGGTGGCCGGCCAGCACCCCGCGGATGGCCTTGAGCAATTCGGCCGGCGGCTGATGCTTGTTGATGTAGCCCTTGGCCCCGGCGCGCAACATGCGCTCGGCATAGAGGGTTTCATCATGCATGGAGATGGCCAGGATCGGCAGCGCGGGACACAGGGCTTTCAAATCCTTCACCAGTTCCAAACCGCTTTTATCCGGGAGCGTGACGTCCACGAGCGCCAGGTCGGGCGCAGCTTTTTCAATCTGGGCCAGGGTCTGGCGGGCATTCTCGGCCTCGGCGCAGATGGTGAGGTCCGGTTCGCGGTTGATGATGGAGCGCAGGCCTTCCCGCATCATGGGATGATCGTCCACAACGAAGATTTTTTTGGGATGCCCCGCCGTGCCGGTTTCCGCCTTGTGCCTTGTCGAATTAATTTTTGCCATATCAATTCCTTGCCCTTTGTCTGCTATTATTTTCCCGCTGCGGCCAGCCCCACCGTGCAGGTCACGGTGGCACCGCCGGCGGAATTGTCTTTAATCGTCAGTTCTCCGCCAATGAGTCCGGCCCGATAGCGCATGATGCGCAGGCCCATGCCGATATTCTGCTTCTGCCCGGCGGCCAAGCCCAGGCCATTGTCCGTCACGACCAGAGTGATTTGCCGCCGATTCTGTGTCAAGCGAATGGCAATGCGTTTTGCCTGGCCATGCTTAATGGCATTGGTCACGGCCTCCTGAGCCATGCGAAACACGTGAGTGGCGGTTTGAGGGTTATTGAGGGTGATGTCTGAGCGACACCGAAAAACACACCGGACGCCAAACCAGGTCTGCGTTTGCTCGGCCAATTTTTGGAGTGCGACCATCAAGCCATTCGGCTCGGGAGACACCGGTTGCACACCGCGGGCCATCTTCCGCACCTTATGAATGGCGGTTTGCAGGACTTCTTGCAGCCGGTGCAAGTGCTGGCCGGCCGGACCGGATGGTTTGCCTAATTCATTTTTCAGGGAGTCGGTAAGGTAGCTCGCCCCCACGAGGATTTGGCCGAGCCCATCATGCAAGTCCGCCGCAAGGCGGCGGCGTTCCCAGTCGCTGATGTTCAAAATTTCCTGCTCCAGGCGCTTGCGGTCGGTGATGTTGCGGAAATACCCAATCAGCCCGACCGCTTTGCCAGCGGCATCCAGGATGGGAACATAGTCGCCTTCAAAATAATCCATTTTACCCTGCGTGTTACGGAACGGCATTTCCATGTGCATGGACTGGCCGGTTTTCAAAACCTTCTTCTTGATGGCCTGAAGCATGTCCGCTTCTTTTTTCCTGAACAAATCCCGTTCGGTTTTCCCAATCATTTGGGCCTCAGTCAGACCCACATGCGGATTAATGACTGTTTGATAGCGCAGCTTCCGGTCCTGGATGATGATATGATCCGGAGTATGAGCGGCGATGGAGCGAAACCGCTCTTCGCTTTTCTGTAACGCAAGATTGAGCCGGTTCAGTTCCGCCGTCCGCGCCAACACGCGCTGTTCCAGATTGTCCCGCGAGAGACGCAGGACGGCTTCGGCCAGCTTGCGCTGGGTGATGTTTTCGAAAACGGCAGCAAAGTGGCCGGGCTGCGGGCGATACACAGCTATTTGCAACCAGAGTCCCAGCGGTTTGAACTCAAACTCAAACTGTTCCGGCTGGCCGGTGCGAGTCACCCGCCCGTAGATTTCAAACAATTCGGGATGCATCTGGCGGATGCCAGGAATCACCTCCGTAACGCGCCGACCAGCCACGTTCCTCAATCCGGTCAGGCGGGTGAAGGCGGGATTGACCTTGAGATAAATAAAATCCACCGCGCGCCCAGCCCGATTGAAAACCATCTGGCAATGGGCGAAACCGTTTTGCATGTTCGCAAACAATGCCCGGTATTGCTCCTCGCTATTCCGCAAGCCCTCCACGGCCAGCTTGCGCTCAGTGATGTCGGTGAAAGTCACCACGACGCCATGAGGCTTGGCGTCATTGACGCGATAGAGTGGTTCCGCATTGATGTTGATCCATCGCCGTCTACCCGCAGGCAATTGCAAACCCATCACCACCTGCCGGCAGGGCCGGCCGGTTTTCAACGCAATCATCGAGGGATGTTCATTGCCGGGAAAATGGCTGCCGTCCTCGCGCACGGCCCGCCAACTGGGGTCGCGTGAGCTTTTCCCGAGGATTTGGTTACGCGAAAGTCCTAGAATGCGGGTGGCTTGTTCATTGCAGTCAAAAATCGTTCCATCCGGCGTTTGCAACACCATGCCCTCCGTCATTGCCGTGACGACCGAGCGATACCTTTCTTCGCTCTGCCAAAATCTTTCCGCACCATTCGCAGAGGCGGGTGCAGCCGGCGTCTCTGGTTGCAGCCGTTGGGCGGAGGTGAGCGGGCGTCTTTCTGGCTGCCGATATTTTTTAGTCATAGGCGGAAGCAAAGCCAGACTTTAGTTTGGGTAAAGGCCTAGAGCAACGCTTTGATGAAGTAATAAGTGCCCATCAAAAACAACAAGCTGGACAGCAAATGGAGCAAATAAACCACCCATGCAATCCGCCGATAGCCCATCACAATCAGAATTGTCCCCAGACACTCGATGACCAGAAACAAACCGAGGCTCAACAAAATGATTTTGCAGCTGCACCAGGCGGCAGACAGTTCCAGAAAATTGTTCCAGGTTGAACGGGTGGCAAGGTTGAAAAAACTAACGCACATCCTTCCCGAAGCATCCGGGGTAAAAACGCCATGCTGATAAAACAGACTCCCATCAGCAGAAACTTTCGACACCGGTTAATGGTTCTCTCCTTCTCCATTTAAAATAAAATATAGCCCGTGCAACACCTAAACTTTAATAGCCAGCTGGCGACACCCGATTCAACAACCACAGCAACCCAACCACGAGTAAAATCAGCAAAGCTCCAAAAAATATTGTAAAAAAGCGGATTTGCTTTTGGTGCAAGGAGGGTTTTCGTTTCATTTTCATTCCCACCTCAAACCTCTGCCGCAACCTTGCCTTGAATAGCTTGCATAATTCTTGATAAAAACATCAGCCCCGCTTCCGCCCCAAGCCCCCTGAAAGCGGAGCTGATGAACCCTAACAAATGAATACTGCTCCAAGGCGTTTGGCTGTTACACCAGAAAAGCATTTAGAGTGGACTAAAGAAAACCACTAGTAGCGCCTCGCGCGACTGAAATATTTTGCAGCCGGAAACACCTTTTTCAATTCAGCCACCGGACAAAATTTCCCCTTTAGCTTTGAGCTGGTGGCCGTTACCTTGCGCGGCCATGAATGCCTGCGGTTTTCTGCTGCTGTTCGCCGTCGCGCTGTCCGCGCCAGCGGGACGCGCCGCGTCCGTCAACGGCCACAGCTACCAGCCGCTTGAAGACTGGGCGGATGCCAACAGCCTGCGCATCGCCGCGCGCCGCAGCGATGAAATCACCCTGACCAACCGCACAACGCGGCTGGTGTTCACCAAAGATTCGCGCACAGCGCAGATCAACGGCGTGAACGTAGCGCTGTCGTTCCCGGTGGCAGCGGACAAGGGGCAGTTTTCCCTCGCGCAACTGGATCTGGCGCGCACGGTCGAGCCGCTCCTCTATCCGCCGAAAGTGGCCGGCAAAAAAATTTCCACCATTGTGCTCGACCCCGGCCACGGCGGCAAAGACCCCGGCAACCGCGTGGCCGGTCGCAACGAAAAAACCGCCACGCTGGCGCTTGCGAGCGAAGTGCGCGACCAACTCGCCGCCGCCGGTTTCCGGGTCATCCTCACGCGCACGGCGGACAAGTTTGTGGAGCTGCCGGTGCGGCCGGACATTGCCAACCGCAATAACGCCGACCTGTTCGTCAGCTTGCATTTCAACGCCACGGAGTCCGGCAAGGCGGAGGTAAGCGGGCCGGAGACGTATTGCATCACGCCCGTCGGCGCGGCCTCCTCGAACGCGCAGGGCGAGGGCGCGAATTACGGCGCGACGACCGCCAATTTGTCCGAGAAGAAAAGCCTGCTGCTCGCCTACCAGGTGCAGCGAGCGCTGGTGAATAATCTGGGCGTGGACGACCGCAGCGTGCGGCGCGCGCGGTTTGCGGTGCTGCGCGACTGTGAGATGCCGGCCATCCTCATCGAGAGCGGCTACAAGACGCATCCGGTGGAGGGCAAAAAGATTTTCGAGGCCGCCTACCGCAAGCAACTGGCGGCGGCGATTGTGAAGGGCATTTTGAATTATCAGAAACTGACCGCGCCAGTGGCAGCCACCAACAAAGTTTCCACGGTTCGGAAACCACGGTGATTTTTTCATTCTGCATTCCGCATTCTTCGTTCATCATTTCTCCCATGAGTATTGCGACCAAAACCGGCGACAACGGGACGACGGCCCTGATGTATGGCCGGCGCGTGCCGAAAAACCATCCGCGCGTGGAAGCCTACGGCGCGGTGGATGAATTGAACGCCGCGCTCGGCCTCGCGCGCTCCACGGCGGCGCAGGATTTTGTCAGCGGCAATCTGCTGGCGATCCAAAAGGAGCTGGTGACATTGATGGGCGAATTGGCGGTGGCGAACGAAGATTTGGAACGCTACGTCAAGGGCGGCTTCTCGCTGGTCACACCCGCGATGACGGCGAAGCTTGATGGGCTGGTGAAGGAAATCGAGGCCCAAAATATTTCCTTCAAAGGCTGGGCGACGCCGGGCGCGACGCAAAATTCCGCCGCGTTGGACGTGGCGCGCACGGTCTGCCGCCGCGCGGAACGGCGCGTGTGCGATTTGCAGGCTGCCGGCGAACTGAAGAACGACGAGATCATCATTTTCCTGAACCGGCTGTCGGACTTGCTGTGGCTGTTCGCGCGCTGGGTGGAATCCAACCGCTAAATGCGCGAGCCGCGAGCGGCGCGGACAATAGTGTGGTCCTGCTCGTCAATTTCAACAAGTGATTTGGCAGAAATGAAATTGGAGAACCGCTGCCTAGCGGGTTACTTTTTCATATTCCAACAACTCAATCAACATCAACAGAACTGGCGATGTTCAAATCGGGCTGGTGGGCTAGATTTCATCAAATGACCACTGCGCAAAAGTCCCGGTTGCATTTGCGTGCCGGCGTGTTGATTGGGTAAGTTCGCTTTTGATTTTCCGTTAATTCATCAACTCCCCGCTCATTCCCCCCAAAAAATATGAAAACCCAAAATCAACTTATTAATAAAATCCTGATTTGCACCGGGCTTTTACTGGCCGGCACTGGCACACTCAAAGCCGGCAACGATATCTGGAACGGCCTCGGTGCCGACAACAACTGGGGCTCCACCGCAAATTGGACGACCGGCAGCGCCAATCGCCCGCCAGCTTCCGGCGACACGGTGATTTTTGACGGCGGCACGCGACTGCTCGCCACCAACAATCTGGCGGCCACCTATAATTTGGCCGGCATCACCTTCAACCCCACGGCCAGCGCGTTCACGCTGGCGGGCAACCTGTTTACCAACAATGCCGCCATCAATGATTACTCATTGAACACGCAGACCATCAACCTGAACATGACCTACCCGGGCGCGCACACGCTGAATGTCGTGTCGGGCGGCACGCTGACGCTTAACGGCATTATCAACGGCGCGGGCGGCATTACCAAGGCTGGCGGCGGCACGCTGACATTGAGCGGCTCCAGCCCACAGGCATACACCGGCGCAACGACCGTCAACGGCGGCACGCTGACGCTCGACTTCGTGACTGGCGCACCCGGACCAAACATCATCAACAAGGCGAGCGCGCTCGCGCTCGGCGGCGGCACCTTGAACCTGCTGGGCACGGGCTCGATCGCGACCAGCTCAAACCTGTTTGCCGGCGTGACCATCAACGCCGGCAGCTCGACGATTTCCGTTGGCAGCTCTGCCGGCGTGGCACTGGGCGCGATTACTGAAAATGCTGGCGGCACCGTGGAATTTGTCGGACCGGCCACCACCAATTCGGCAGGCACGGTCGCGGCCACCGGCACCATCACGACAACCACTGCGGGCACCGGAACATTTGGATCCCTTGGCACGACCGGCACCGGAAGCAGTGGCGCATACGCAACAGTTGGTTTGTATGATTTTGCCAGCACTGACACCACTTCTGGAACGGCTGGTTCATCTCCTTACACCATCATCGGCGGCAGTCAGGTGGCTGGATTTTATCAAACCACCGGTATCACCACCACGACCGCGATCTACGATGTTAATCCCAGCGGCGTCAATACCGTAGGCAGTGCAATTGCCACGCCGGCGATACGGTTCAATAATAACAGCGCGCAAACCGTCACCTTTACCGCCACCACTGTTCAACTCATCCAAGGTTTTTTGGTGACACCAACCTGCGGGGCCAACAACCAAACCATCGCTGGCAGTTCTGCGGGTGTTGAATTTGGCCGTGCTCAGTCCACGCTGAACACGTATGGCGTCATCTGGCAAAACGACACTGCGGGTTACTTGAATTTTGCCTCGAGCATTCAGGGCGGCAAGACTGGCTACAAAGATTTTAACGGTCTGGTTCAGTCCGGCCCTGGCACGGTGGTATACAGTGTGTCGAATCCCTATGAACTGGGCACTTACCTTAACGGAGGCTTTTCCGTAATCACGGCCGACAATCAATTTGGCGCAGTGGTTACCAACAGCACGGTGACACTCAACGGGGGCTCGGTCGTGGGCAACGCGACGTTCACCATGGACAACGCCGGAGCCAACAAGCGTCCGTTTGTTTTGGGCAACAACGGCGGCGGCTTGGCGGCGACGGCGGGCAATACCATGACCATTGACGGCGTCGTCAGTGGCTCCGGCGTTCTGAACATCGGCATCCCCGCCTCTAGCGCGAATAGCAGCACAGTCGGTCTATTGCCCGGTTCGGGCACCGGCACGGCAAACACCACGCCGGTTTATGCCACCGGCGTAGTCGCGTTGGGCGGGGCCAACACTTACACCGGCAACACGCTAGTTTACTCCGGCACATTGCAGGTGACAAATAGCAGCTCCATTTCCACCACGCCCCAAATCATCACTGCGCCCAATGCGGTGTTTGACGTTTCCACCGTGCCCGGTTTCACGCTCGGCGGCAGCCAGAGCCTCGCGGGGAGCGGCACAAACAACGGTTCCATCAATACTTCTTCCGGCACGACCATTTACGCCGGCACGGACGGCACCTATGGCACGAACACGTTCAACAATAACCTTACCAACGCTGCCGGCGCACTGGTTTATCTGGATCTCGGCACGATTTATAATGGCAGCAACGACTTGATTAACGTCGGCGGCACGTTGGCGCTCAACAGCACCACGTTCCATCTAAAAGCTCCCAGCGCGTCGGCTAATCTCGACACCTCGGCCGATTATGTTCTCGCCACCGCCGCCAGCATTTCCGGCACACCCAATTCCACGCCGGTCTGGGACATCCTTCCGCTCAACGCCGCCAACTTTGTGGTGACGGTCAGCGGCAACTCGGTCGTCCTGCATTATTCCGTAGCCGCACCGCCTTCCGGCAGCGGCTTGGCCAAACCGTCCACCGTGAACCGTAACCAGAGCACACTGATAACGGTCACGGCAACTCCCGGCAGCAATCCGATTGGCAGTGTGGTGCTCAACACTAGTCTCATCGGTGGCACCACCGTGACCTTGGTGCAATCCAACTCCAGCAGCATTTACACGAATACCGTCGCCGTGAGCGCCGGCACTGCGCCAGGCGCAATTTCTCTGCCAGCTACAATTTCCGACACCACCACGCCGACGCCGTTGACCGCCGTAGTTAACATTGCATTGACCGTGATTAACTCCCAGACCTGGGATGGTTTGTCGACTGCCGACAGCAACTGGAGCGACGGCACGAACTGGTTGAGCGGAGTCGCTCCAGTGGCGGGTGATTTTCTGACCTTTGCCGGCTCGACACTAACCACCCCATCCATGGATGCGAACAACAATGTCACCGGCTTGGCGTTCGCCAGCGGTGCCGCCAGCTTCATCATCGGCACGCCCGGCAGTTCACTGACGTTGTCCGCGAACGGTATCACCAACAACTCAGCCAATGCACAAACCGTGAATGTGCCTATCACCTTGAGCGCGGCGCAAACGTTTAACGCATCGGCAGGCAATCTTACCCTCGGACAATCCGTCACCAACGGCGGCAATTTAATTTCCGTGGACGGTGCCAACAACACGACCCTGGCTGGATCCATTTCCGGCAGCGGCGGACTGACGAAAAACGGTTCGGGAACCAACTACCTGTCCGCGAGCAACAGTTTCAGCGGCGCAATGACCATCAACGCGGGTGCATTGGTGCTCACGGGAACGAACAGCAACTCTGGCGCCACCACGATCAACTCTGGCAGCAGCACCCTGCTCACCGTCAATGGTGGTTCACTGTCAGGAACCACCTTGACCATGAACAGCGCCAATGCCAGTCTGGGTTTCTTGCAAACCGCCGGCTCATCGGCATTCAGCGGCAACGTGTCCTTCAGTGCCGATAATGGAAACAACGCCAACAATATGCAGATTGCCGGCGGCGTGTTTAATGCCAACAGTCTGACTTCCGGCCGATGCAATCTAAGCCTTAGCACGCAGCCTACTTCCGGCCAGTCCACCACCGAAGGCATTCATGTGACCAGCGGAGCAACGGTGAATATAACTAACACTCTGGGTATCGGCGGCGCTTCCTCCAGCGCAAATTCCAGCACTTCATTTCGTATGGATGGCGGCACTGTTAATGTGGGCGGCACTACCCGGATTTCCATCGCCAACGGCACGCGTTGGAGCGTGCTTGACGTGAACGGTGGCACATTTACCAGCGCCGACCTGACCGGTGCCGGCATTCAGATTGGCGGCGGTTATACCGCGGTCGAGGCCATAATGTTGTTGCGTGCCGGCGTGGTCAGCGCGAATACCATCACGTTTGGCGATGGCACACAGACAAGCGGTTCCGATGTTTTCAGCCAGACAGGTGGCACACTTTATGTCGGTTCGGGCGGCGTAGTGCTGGGAACCGGATCTCCGACCTACTCAACTTCCATCTCGCTTAATTCGGGGACAGTTGGTGCTCTAGCCAACTGGTCAACAACCATGCCCGTGACGTTGTCTGGAACCGTGACGTTCCAAGCGGCGGATGCTTCCGACACGGCACACAACATTTCGTTGGCGGGCATCTTGTCCGGTAGCGGCGCAGCTTTGACCAAAACTGGTAACGGCACTTTGACTTTCAGCGGCGTGAATACTTACAGCGGCGCGACGACCATAAACGCCGGAACGCTCGCGTTAAACAATGACGGTTCAACCACATTCGGAGCCATTGCCAGCAGCCTCATTACTGTTGCCAATGGAGCGACATTTGATGTTTCGGGAGTAACGAGTGGTTTCACGCTTGGCTCTGGCAAGACCATCGCTGGCACGGGCACCATCAACGGCACCTTCGCAGCGGTGGACGGCTCCACTGTAAGTCCCGCCGGCACCGGCGCGGAAGGCAATCTTAACTTTGCCACCGGACTGATACTGACGAACACCACGCTCAAGCTTGAGTTGACCAGCGACCCGACGGACGTCATCAGCACCAACGACTCCATCAGCGTCACCGGCGATCTCATCGTTGGCGGCTCGAACAACGTCGTGATTGTGCCGGTCGGCTCGCTTGGCCTAGGCACCTACAAACTCATCGCTTATACCGGCAGCTTCTACGGCGATATCAGCAACCTCACTTGTGTCGCCGGCACGCTGACCAATGCGCCGGGGGAAATTGACTTGATTGTGACCAGCATCCGCCCAGTTGCCAACCTCGTTTGGCGCGGCGATGGTTCCCTGAATACTTGGGACACGGGCGTGAGCAGCAACTGGCTCAATGGAGTGAGTCTTGACCGTTTCTACACCGGCGACACGAACACCTTTGACGACACCGCCACCAACTTTGTAGTCAACCTGTCCGGCACGCTAACGCCCGCCTCGGGCAGTGTCATACTGGTCAATGCCACGAATAATTACATCTTTGTCGGTGGCGACATCAGCGGCTCGACCGGCCTGACCAAAAACAACACCGGCAAGCTCACCATCCAGGCCAATCAGGATTACACCGGCATCACCACCATCAACGGCGGAACGTTGAGCGTCTCCAATCTGGCCGTTGGCGGCACCTCCAGTTCCATCGGCGCGGCAGGCACCGCTTCGGCCAACCTGGTCCTCAACGGCGGCACGCTGGAATACCTCGGCGGCAATAAGACGATTGATCGTGGCGCCACTTTTGCCAGCGCTGGCACTTTGAGCGTGGCTTCGCCGTCCACAACGCTGACCATCAACGGCTCGCTGACCGGTGCGGGCTCGCTCACCAAGACTGGCAATGGGCAGATTACTTTGGGCGGCGCGAACAATTATCAGGGCGGCACCATCATCACCGCCGGTTCCCTCCGTGCCAACCCCGCCTCCGGTCTTGGCACGAACACGTTGACCTTGAACGGCACGACCAGCACAGCCACGTTCACCTTCAGCGGCGACTCACAGGTTTTGTCAGACATCCTGAATGTTTCCGGCACCAACAACTTCACGGTGAACGGCGGCAACGACACCGTGAGCGGCGTGACCGGCAGCGGCACAGTTTATCTCAACGGCTCCGGCAGCCAGACCTTGACATTACAGACACCTGACACGACCGGTTTCACCGGAACATTCTTTGGCAATACACTGCCGTTCCTGCGTTTATTCCCGAACAGTGGAACAACTTTGATTGCCTCGAATGCCACGTTCAACCTCGGCCCCAATTCGACCCAGTTGATTAACCGTGACGGCGGTAATTACTATCTTGGCGCGCTCGCTGGCGGATCCAGCACCTATGTCAAGGGTAGCGCCAACTCCGGCTCGGCCGTCACCACCTACACCATCGGCGGCAACAATCAGTCCTCCGACTTCTCCGGCATCATTGCCACTGGCACCGGCGGCTCCGGCGCAAAGGTCAACATCGTCAAGGTCGGGAGCGGCAAACTCACGTTGAGCGGCGCAAATACCTATAACGGTAGCACCACGGTCAGTTATGGCACGCTGGCCCTCGGCGACGGTGCCACCGACGGCTCCATCAACAACTCCACGCCCCTCACGCTAAACTCGAACACGGTGGTTGATGTCACCGGCCGCAGCGACGGCACCTTGCAACTCGGCGGCAGTGCCACGCAGCTGCTCGTCGGCTACGGCACCATCAATGGCCAGTTAAACGTCGGCAGTTCCGGCACCATCACCCCTGGTGATACGGTTTCGGCCATCGGCAAAATCATTGCCACCAACTCCATCACGCTGGGAGGAACGGTCTCCTTGAAAATTAACCGCACCAACAGCCCGAACGCAGACCAACTCGTCAGCTCCAACACTATTGCTTGCGGCGGCACACTCACCGTAGCCAACGTAGGCAGCGCGTTGCAGCTCGGCGACTCGTTCACACTGTTCAACGCAGCCAGCGGCCTCAGCGGCTCCTTCACCACCACCAACCTCCCAGCGCTCGCCGGCGGGCGGGCTTGGAGCTTGAATCCGACCACCGGTGTTTTGAGTGTCGTAGCTGGCGGCCCGAGCGGCCCCGGCTCCATCACCAATAGCATCAGCGGCAGCACGCTGACGCTCACCTGGCCCGCCGGCCAAAGCTGGCGCTTGGTGAGCCAGACCAACACCCTGTCGTCCGGCCTCAACTCGAACCCCAGCGCTTGGGGCACCGTGCCCGGCGTCACCGATGGCAGCGCCACCATCACGATAGACCCGACCCAGCCCACCGTCTTCTACCAACTCGTCTATCCGTGATTCTTTGCTGAACCCAAAGCGGCGGCGCTGAAAAGTGCCGCCGCTTCTTTGTTTCCAAATCCGCACTTTTCAAACGCGGAACTTCTGACTATACTCCCTTTTCCGTTTATGAGCTTCCGCGCAGGATCGTCGGCACAGCTCTGAGAATTTTGTATGGCATTGATTGTTCAAAAATACGGCGGCACATCGGTCGGCAACACCGACCGCATCAAGAACGTTGCCAAACGCGTCGCGGAATATCGTTCGCGCGGCGACTCCGTCGTCGTTGTCGTCTCGGCGATGAGCGGCGTGACCGACGGCTTGATCAAACTGGCCAAGGACATCGCGCCGCTGCCCAGCGAACGCGAAATGGACATGCTCCTCGCCACCGGCGAACAGCAGACCATCGCGCTCACCGCCATCGCGCTGCACTCCTTGAATATTCCCGCCGTCTCCATGACCGGCGCGCAAGCGGGCATCGTCACCGACGGCGTCCACACTAAAGCGAAGATTCACAACATCACGCCGAAGCAGGTTCATGCCGCGCTCAACGCTGGCAACGTCGTCATCGTCGCCGGTTTTCAAGGCGAAACCGCGTCCGGCCAAATCACCACGCTCGGACGCGGCGGTTCCGATTTGACCGCGATTGCTTTGGCGGCGGCGTTGAAAGCCGACCTCTGCCAGATTTACACGGACGTTGATGGCGTTTACACGACCGACCCGCGCATTGTGCCGACGGCGAAGAAATTAAATGAAATTTCCTACGACGAAATGCTCGAACTCGCCAGCCTCGGCGCGAAAGTGATGCAAAGTCGTTCAGTTGAATTTGCCAAAAAATTTGGAGTCATATTCGAGGTCCGCTCCAGCCTCAATGACAACCCCGGAACCATTGTGAAAGAAGAAACCAAAAGCATGGAAGGCGTCGTCGTGCGCGGCGTCGCACTCGACAAAAATCAAGCCAAGCTGACGCTCGTTGGCGTGCCCGATAAGCCCGGCATGGCCGCGAAAATTTTCAAGGCGCTCGGCGATGCGACCGTGAACGTGGACATGATTGTGCAAAACATCAGCCACGGAACCGGCACGCCGCAGACGGACATTTCCTTCACCGCCGACAAGCCGGATTTGCTCAAGGCACAAAAAGTGATTGACGGCTTGAAAAAGGAAATTGGCTTCCGCGAAGTCATCACCACTGAAAAGATTGGAAAACTGTCCATCGTCGGCGTCGGCATGAAATCGCACACCGGCGTCGCGGGCAAACTGTTTGAAACGCTCGCGAACGAAGGCGTGAACATTGACATGATTTCCACGAGCGAAATAAAAATTTCCGTCGTCATTGATCTGGCGAAAGGTGAAGCGGCGGTGAAGGCCGTCCACGCGGCGTTCATCGGCTAATTTTTCCAACCAGTCACTTTTTCCAAGGCGATTTGTTCCGTATCGCCGAGGCATTGTGTGGTTAACGGCTTGAATTCTTCAATGTTCGTTGCGTGCCGGTGCAGCAGCCAGCCAAGCTGATTGCACCAAGTGATTCGGTAAGGTGTTTCGTTCCAACCGCTCGTGGGCAACGGCGGAGGTGGTAGCGCCGCTGGCATGTTAGCGTCCTCGCAATCATTGATTCCGCCCGCCACCCACACCGCGCCACCCGCCCGCAGCGTTGCAGAAATTTTTTCCAACACCGGCTGTGCAGCGTTAGTATCGGCCATTTGCTGCAGGATCAAATCATACCGGTGCACACGGTGATCAGCTATCGGAGGCATGGTTGTCCAGCCGCACAGGCCCTTGAAATAATGCGCGAAGGTGATGCCAATCTGCCACGGCATGACCACGGCAAAATCATTTTTTTTCGCCAACGTTGAAATTTTTCCCGCCGCGAGATCTACGTTGGTAAATCGCAAATTCAAAATCTGTCCTGAGAACAGCGTGGAAATCAAAACCAATGCTGCCAGCACGCCAATAAAAGGTGCGCGAAATTTTCCAGTAAAACGAGGCAGTGTGGCATCGAGGCAAATTGCCGCGAGCGCGACCGGCGGCAGAAAATACCACGGCTGCACGGGGAAATTTGCCAGCCGCAGAAAAAACCAGAACGCCGGCAACCCTGTCATCAGCGTCGCGCCTGCAAACAAAAAGCGATCGCCACCAGCTTTGGTGAATAAGCTGGCGACAGCTCGCAGCAAAACATATCCGACCAACACCACCCACACTCGGAATAGCACCGGCAGCGGATAGGCCAACAGTGTGTCGAGGTTGTTGAGTGCAATGACATAGTCGAAATCCATTTGCAGCGGTGAGGTGTTTTTTGCCGCACCAGCGAGGTTGTGAAAATATGGCAGCAGCGAAATTGCAGCTGTCAAACCGGCGAGAAAAATGGCGATGGTCAGCTTGAATTTTCTTTGCCGCAATGCTACCACAAACGCCCCCAAGCAAATCGCGGCGACCAGCACAGAGTTTTGAAAAAGTGTCTGAACACTCAGCGTTGCAGCCAGCGTGAAAAGCAGCCAGTTTTTTCTATCGGGGATTTCGACAAACCGCCACGCCGCGGCCGCGCACAGCGCGATGAGTGCGCTGCCAAGCCCATAAGCACGCAAGGATGCGGCATAGTAAAGCACCCACGCGTTCAAGGCAACGAGCACGAGCGACCACAGCGGCGGCGCACGGCGCGTCCACCGCGCGGCAATCCAAAAAGCACCGGTCAAGCTGAGTCCGACCAAAACCCCAAGACATCGGATGGCGAAATCAGATTGCGCTAGGCCAATTTCGCTCCAGCCTCGGACCAGCAACGGAAACAAAACCGGAAAGGAGTCGTTTGAAATATTTTTTAATTCGCCCTGACCGAGATTGAGCGAGTTCACTTCGTCGCGCCAAAGTCCGCCGACGTGCGTTAAAAAATACAAATGCAACGCCAGCACGGCGACGGTTGCGGTGATGGCGAGCCACCAATTTGCGTCGCGGCGGCCAGCGTGGCTGGTAGGAATGTCTACGGATGTCACACGGTCATTCAACAATTTTGCCGGTGACAAGACAAAACAAATGCGCTAGGTTTGGCGCGTGAAACAGAATTTAAACCTGCTGCTTACGAACGCGCTGCTGACCAGCGCGACAGTCGGGTTTTGATGCGTTCACGAGAATTTATCAACCCACTGCCGAGCGGCGGTGGGTTTTTTGTTTTAACCTGACCGCTGTAAGGCAATAATAAGAAAGCCAGACCATGCAAAAAGATCCGTCACAAAAATATCGCGCGTTTCCGCCTGTCCATTTGCCGGAACGCCAGTGGCCGAACCGCGTCCTCACGCACGCGCCGCGCTGGTGCAGCGTGGATTTGCGTGACGGCAATCAGGCGCTCGCGGTGCCGATGAACATTTCGCAGAAGCTCGAATTGTTTCAGACGCTCGTCAAAATCGGTTTCAAGGAAATTGAAGTCGGTTTTCCATCCGCGTCGAATACGGAATTTGCTTTCAACCGTTTGCTCATCGAAAAAGGTCACGCACCGGACGATGTCTGGTTGCAAGTGCTCGTGCAGGCGCGCGAGGATTTGATTGAGCGCACGATTGAATCTTTGGTGGGCGCGAAAAAAGTCATTATCCACATGTATAATTCGACTTCGCCCGCACAGCGGCGCGTCGTGTTTGGCAAGTCGAAGGACGAAATCAAAGCCATCGCGGTGAACGGCGCGCGAATGATTAAAGATCGTTTGCATCGCCTCACTGCCGGCGGCACGGAAGTGATGCTCCAGTATTCGCCGGAAAGTTTCAGCATGACGGAAGTGGAATACGCGAAGGAAATTTCCGAAGCCGTCATGGACGTGTGGCAGCCCACGCCGGGACGTAAAATGATTTTGAATTTGCCGGACACGGTCGAGGTCGCCATGCCCAATGTTTATGCGGATCAAATTGAGTGGATGTGCCGCAACCTCAAAAACCGTGACTCGCTCATCATTAGCTTGCACGCGCACAATGATCGTTCGACGGGCGTGGCGGCGACGGAATTGGGAATGTTGGCCGGCGCTGACC
>CAISYZ010000010.1 GCA_903889895.1 uncultured Verrucomicrobia subdivision 3 bacterium
CATCGCCGCCGCTGGGCGCGGGGAGGCCACGCCGATGACGATGCGGTCGGGCTTCATCAAATCGCCGACGGCAAAACCTTCGCGCAGAAACTCCGGGTTGCTGACCACGTCAAACTCCACCTTCGCCGCGCAATAACGCTTGATGGTCTCGGCCACCTTTTCGCCGGTCTTCACCGGCACGGTGCTTTTGTCCACGACAATCTTGTAGCTCGTCATCGCCGCCGCGATGTCGCGGGCGACGCGCTCGATGTAGCTCAAATCCACCGAACCATCCGGCTGCGGCGGCGTGGGCACCGCGATGAAGATCACATCGGACTTCTCGACGCCCTCGGCGGTGCTGGCGGTGAATTTCAACCGCCCGGCGGCGACATTCTTTTTGACCAGCTCTTCGAGGCCCGGCTCGTAAATCGGGATGCCGCCACCCTGCAACATTTTCACCTTCGCGGCATCGTTGTCCACGCAGATGACCTGGTGGCCGACCTCGGCGAAACAGGTTCCGGAAACCAACCCGACGTAGCCGGTGCCGATGATGGTGAGTTTCATGTCAGGGTTTGGCCACGGGCTTGATGGCCGCGAGTTTGGCTTGAATTTGCGCCGCATGTTGCGCGGCTTCCTGGGCGAGTGATCCGCCCAACTGCGAATGCGCTACTTCCTGAAAATAGCTCGCGGCATCGGCCAGTTTGCCCTGCGCTTCCAGCACGCGGCCCAGCGCAAACTTCGCCGGCAGCGTCTCCGCTGCATTGGGATAGCCCGAAACCACCGCGCGATATTCCGTGACCGCCGCGTCCAGCTTGCCGGCCGCTTCCAGACTGGCGCCCGCGCCCAAATGCGCCGCCGGCACCAGCAGACTGTCGCTGTTGTTGGCCGGCAATTTTTGGAACTGCGCCAGCGCGTCGTCATAGCGGCCGGCGCTGAAGAGCACCGAGGCCGCCTGCAACTGCGCGCGTTCCGCCGTGAGCGTGCCCGCGTAGTCGGTGGCGATTTTCAGATACGTGTCCGCGACCTGTTGCGCGGAGGGATTCTGCGGCAGATTGATCTGCGCCAGGGCAAAGGCCTGCCCGGCGGCCACCGCCCGCTGCTCGCGCTGCGTGGCGATGAAATACCAGATGAAGAGGATGGCGACCGCCGCCACGCCCGAAATGATGAGGCGCTGGCGGTTGGCTTCGAGCCAGGGCCAGAACTTGATGAGAAATTCCGCAGATGCGTCTTGTGTTTCCATACGAAGGGAAAGTTTTTCGCCGCCGCCGCCGAAAGGCAAGCCGAATCCGCCCCATTCTAATTCTTTCGCGCTCCTGCCCCTTCAAAAATTTAACCCCATCAAGACGAGTCCAGACGTTCTGCCTGACAGAAGGCTCGGCTACCAGCCTCACGCCTTCCACACTTGGCCCGGCGCGGCGGGGATGCCCGCCAGCACGTTGCGCGTGTCCACGATGAGCGGCGACCACGCGACGAGCTGTGGATAATTCACTGCGGCGTGCGCGGTGGCAATCAGCACGGCGTCGAAACCCGCAAGGGTTTTCCGGTTCCACTTCACGGCTTTCGTCCCCGCCCAATGCGGGTGCGCCCGCGTGGGCTTGATGACGGGCACGTGCGGGTCGTGGTAGGCCACGTGCGCGCCGCGCGCCGCGAGCAAATCCATCAGCGCGTAGCTGGGTGATTCGCGGTCGTCATCCACGTTCGCCTTGTAGGCCAGGCCGAGCACGAGGATCTTCGCCCCGGAGATTTTTTTCCCGTGTGCCGCCAAGGCTTGCCGCAAACGCGCGATGACTTTGGCCGGCATGGCGCGGTTGATTTCGCCGGCGAGTTCCACAAAGCGCGTTTCCTGCCCGACCTGCCGCGCGCGCCATGCGAGGTAAAACGGGTCGATGGGGATGCAATGGCCGCCGAGGCCGGGGCCGGGATAAAACGGCATGAAGCCAAACGGCTTGGTCTTGGCGGCGGCAATGGCGGCCCAGATGTCGATGTCCATCGCGGCATAAACGCCCTTGAGTTCGTTGACGAGCGCGATGTTGACGCCGCGAAAGACATTTTCCAGCAGCTTGGCCGCCTCGGCGGTGCGGCAGTTGGCCACGGGCACGAGCGTGCGGATGGCGCGGGCATAAACATTTTTCGCCGCAGCCAGACACGCCGGCGTGTAGCCGCCGATGACCTTGGGAATGTCCGCGACGCGGCTGGCGGGGTTCGCGGGGTCTTCGCGCTCGGGCGAGAACGCGAGGTGAAAATCCCGGCCGGCCTTCAGCCCGGAACCTTTTTCCAAAACGGCGCGCAGTTCGTTTTCCGTGGTGCCGGGATAGGTGGTGGATTCCAGCACGACGAGCTGCCCGCGTTGCAGATGCGGCGCGATGGCCCGGCCGGTCTTCAGCACGAAGGACAGGTCCGGCGTGCGATTCTTTTTCAGCGGCGTGGGCACGCAGATGAGGATGGCCTGAATCGAATTTTGAATGGCGAATGGCGAATTGCGAATTTCGCTGGCTCCAATCAACGCGAAGTCGGTGGAAGCGGAAAATTTGCCGGCGCGGACGAGCCGTTTGATTTCGGCGGCGGGGATGTGCTGGATGTAGCTGCGCCCGGCGTTGAGCGCGCGGACTTTCTGCGCATCAATGTCCAAGCCGACCACGCGGACGCCGCGGCGCGCGAATTGCAGGGCGAGCGGCAGGCCAACGTAGCCGAGTCCGATGATGGCGATGTTCATGCGGTCGCGCCAGCTTGCCGCAGTCGCGCCGCTGGCAAAAGAAGTTTCTGCCGCGCCGTTCAGAAGAACCACGACAGGCCGGCATAGAGGATATGCTGGTTCAGGCCGCCGTTGGGCGCCGCGATGCCGCCGTCGGAAATGTGGGTGAAACGGTATTGCAAACTCAGGGCGCTGTTCGTGCGCCAGAAATAATCCACCCCGGCGCCGCCGAATTCGTTGAACTCAAACGTTGAGCCGAGATTGGGATGCCCGATGTCGGTGCCCATCGCGCCGAACCCGCCGTCAATGAAGGGCACCCAGCGCGTGCCGGTGACGAAGTTGTAGCGCAGCACGGTCGTTTCGCCAACTTCATAGCGGGATTTGGGATACGACTGTTCGCCGGCAAAAATTTCCTCAAGCAATTCCCAATTGCCCCGCCACCAATGGCTCTGGCCCACGGGGTCGCCGAGCATCCAGCCGTAATAAATCTTGGTCAGTTCCAGATAATGCGTGCTGGGGTCCCGCCCGTTCGATGGCGCCACCGCCAGCCCCACGGCCACGCCCGCTTCCTGCACGTTTCGGCGAAAACCGGCGGTGGGCACATCGGCAGCCCAGATGCCATCGAAGCGATGCAGCGCGGCGTTGGTGGCTGAGCCATCCGCCGCCGGTTGGGCGTGGAGCGACTGCAGCAGGCTGGAGCAAAATAGAAGCGTCGCGGGAATCTGTCTCACCGCAAACCGCAGAAGGCCGCTGGCCGCCGATCGTTTAATGCTGTTGGAGTGAAATGATGCGTTCACAATAATCCTTTGAGTGACCTGCCTGAAAAGCCAAGACCACCGGCACTATAGCACCGGTGATCTGGTCTGTGTCAAAAAGTTTTAGAAAGCCGGCGCGCCCGGGCAGGCCGGCAACTTCCATTATTTTTTCAGCGTCCGCAGGTAGGCGATGGACGCCTTGATGTCTTCGTCCGAAAGCTCGGACGGTTTCATCAGCGTCTTGTCGTCCTTCTTCAAACCTTCCTTGATGGACTTGAACGCCTGGTCGTCGGTGATGGCGGATTGCACGGCGGCGGTGGAATAATCTTTGCAGCCGAGCTTGGTGCCCATCTTGGTGGCGCCTTTGCCGTCGTCACCGTGGCATTTGGTGCAGTTGTCTGCATAAACGCCGGCGCCGTCGGCCAGGGCATTGGTGGTTAAGGCGAGCGCGAACGCTGCCGGAAGTGCGAGGAGTGCGATTTTTTTCATAGTTGTATTGTGTTAACGGTGCTTAACTCTCACGCCGATGGAAAAATTAATCTAATCACTTTTTGTCAGACACTTGACGCAGATTGCACCCCGGCCGGCAGCAAATTTCATCCGCGCTGCCGCGTTGCCTCGTAAAGAAAAATTCCCGTGGCCACCGCCACGTTCAGCGAATTCATATGCGACGGCATCGGGATTTCCACCATGTCATCGCACGCGGCCAGCGCGGCTTCCGTCAATCCCGGCCCTTCCGCACCGAACACCAGGCAGCAATCACCGCGCAAATCCACGGTGGCCAGCTTCTGCGCATCCGTGCGCGGGTGCGCCGCGAGACAGCGCACGCCGCGCGCGCGCAACGCCTGCAAGGTCGCCACCAGATTTTCCGCGCGCACCACGGGCTGTTCGAAAATGGTGCCCATCGAACCGGCCACCGCGCGGCGCTGAAACGGACTGCCGCACGTTTCGCCGACGACCAGAATCTGCACGCCGAACGCCGCGCAGCTCCGCACCACCGCGCCGAGATTTTCCGCGCTGGCCAAACCTTCCACGGCGGCGAGCAGCAACGGACGCGGAGAATTGTCCAGCAGCGTGGCCAAATCCGGCAGCGGCGGAATCTTGGCCACCGCCAGCGCACCTTGATGCATCACATAGCCAGTGATGGTTTCCAGCAACGCATCGTCGGCGAGATAGACATGGATGGCTTCGGGCCGCGCGCGCAGTTGCGGCTCCAGTTTTTCCAGCCACGCCGGCGTGAGCAGCGCGGAGACCACGGTGAATTTGCTCGCGAGCAGGCGCTTGATGACCTTGTGGTTCGCGGCCACCAGCACACCGGCGCGCTCGTGTTCTTCCACGCGCTTGAGCGTGCGGTAGAGCGCCAGCTCCGGCAAGTCGATGGATTGAACCGTTTGGATTTGGCAAATGGCCACGGCAAATTAAACCCCGCCACGACGGTGATGGAAAGTGCGGAAAATCCCGGCGCGCGAAAGATTGACGCCGCGCGGCGAACGCCAAATAATCCAGCCATGGAAATAAAACGCGCCGGTTCCCAACCCTCCGCCAAAGGCCCCGCCGACTGGTTCACCGGCACGGTGCGCATTGACTCGCCGTTCAAAGGCACCGAACCCGCGCGCGTGGCCGGCGCCATCGTCACCTTTGAACCCGGCGCGCGCACGGCTTGGCACACGCATCCGCTGGGACAAACGCTCATCGTCACCGCCGGTTGCGGCCGCGTGCAACGCGCGGGCGGGCCCATCGAAGAAATCCGGCCCGGCGACATCGTCTGGTTTTCGCCCGGCGAGAAACATTGGCACGGCGCCGCGCCCACCACGGCCCTGACGCACATCGCCATTCAGGAACAGCTCGACGGCAAAGCCGTGGACTGGCTGGAAAAAGTCAGCGACGAGCAATATAAAGGTTGATCTGTGGCGCGTGGCGGCGACGCCCTCGTCGCCATCAACACCATCGCTTGACCCGCAGTTCCATTGCGGCAAACTCCCGGCCATGCCGACAAATGTTTTAGGCGGAGAATTACAAGGCTGCTGTCAATCGCCCGTCACCGGGTTTTACCGCGATGGCTATTGCCGCACCGGGCCGGAAGATCGCGGGCTGCACACCATCTGCTGCCAGGTCACGCAAGAGTTTCTGGAATTTCTGGCGTTGCAAGGCAACGACCTCATCACGCCGCGCCCCGAATACGATTTCCCCGGCCTGACGCCCGGCGACCGCTGGTGCGTCTGCGTGCGGAGCTGGGCGGAGGCGTTCGCAGCCGGCCACGCGTGCCCCGTGGTGCTGGAAGCCAGCCACATCTCCGTGCTGGAATTCGTGGATCTGGAAGCGCTGAAAGCCCACGCGGTGAAAGACTGACTGAATTGGCTTCCGACACAAACATTTCGCCATGCTTGAAGTGTATGCTGATGAGACTGGAACAGGCGGAGTCCCAAAGTCAGGAAAGGAACCGTCTCCGGGATTGTATGGTTTTCTGGCTACGTCGGAAATATGGGAGGGTTTCAGGAAGAAATGGACAGCAGCACTTGATAAATACGGCGTTCCATATTTTCACTTCAGAGAACTAAATCCTTCGGAAAGGGGAAAACCTAAAAATCCGTATCACGGATGGAATAACGATCGCGTTGACGATTTTATTTACGACATGGCCATTGTGGCAAGTAGTGGCCCCATACCATTTGGCGGAAATGCATCTGTAAAGATGATTTATGGAAAATCTCCAACGAAGTCACATCTGAACAAGATTTATAAAAAAGCAATTTACCAGTTCTTTTCAGATTTTAGGGCAGCTATGGATGAACATTACCCTTTGGAAAAAGAGAAAGTTGCTTTTTATTTCAGCGACATAAAGAACGAAGAATGGATATCAATTTTGAACCAAACAATCAAAGATGCTCGCCATCATGAGTCAAGAATCGGTGATTGTTTTTTCCTCCGAGATAAAGATCACCGAGGCATTCCCTGCCAAGCCGCAGATTTGTTCGCTTATATCAACCGTCAGAACTCGGCAAATATTTATGAAGCCGGCCACAAGCTACCATTGAGAATCTTAGACCTCATTATCGGAAGACACGCCTTTCCAAAGGGGCACCCTGGTTATGAGTTATGCAAGTTAAGCGACGATTCATGGCAAGAACTCATAGCTGACATGCGAAGAGACAAAAAAGAAATTGAGATTAGCTATAAAATACTAGGTGAGCCTAAGCCGGAATATTACCCGACAACTCTCCATCCCTATTTCAAAAAATTATTTTCTATTCACGACAGGAAATAAATTAATTCTTTCTACGACTCTTTACTTCCGCTGGAACTTCAATTCATCCCCATCGGCGGTAACATTGATTTTATCGCCCGCCTTAAAATCGCCTTCGAGGATTTTCATGGAGAGCGGGTTCAGCAAGTGTTCCTGCACGGCGCGTTTGAGCGGGCGCGCGCCGAATTGCGGGTCGTAGCCTTCCTTCGCCAGCAGTTTCTTCGCATGGTCGTCCACGTCCAGCGTGAGGTTTTGCTGCGCGAGCCGTTGTTCCAATCGCCCAAGCTGGATGTCCACGATGCGCGCCAGTTCGCTTTCGTCGAGGCTTTGGAAAATGATGGTGTCGTCCACGCGGTTCAGGAATTCCGGGCGGAAATGGCGTTTCAATTCCGCGAGCACCTTGTCCTCCATCGCCTGATGCGAGGCCTTGTCGGTTTTGCCGTCGAGGAAATAGTCTTGGATGATCGGCGAGCCGAGGTTGCTGGTCATGATGACGATGGTGTTCTTGAAATCCACCGTGCGGCCCTGGCCGTCGGTGAGCCGGCCGTCGTCGAGCACTTGCAGCAGCACATTAAACACGTCGCCGTGCGCCTTCTCAATTTCATCAAACAAAATCACAGAATACGGTTTGCGCCGCACGGCTTCGATCAACTGTCCGCCTTCCTCGTAACCGACGTAGCCCGGCGGCGCGCCGATGAGCCGCGCGACGGTGTGCTTCTCCATGTATTCGCTCATGTCAATCCGCACCATGGCGTTCTCGTCGTCGAACAGGAATTCCGCCAGCGCGCGCGCCGTCTCGGTCTTGCCCACACCGGTCGGTCCGAGAAAAATGAACGAGCCGATGGGCCGGTTCGGGTCTTGCAGCCCGCTGCGCGAGCGGCGCACGGCGTTGGACACGGCGGTGATCGCCGGCTTCTGTCCGATGATGCGCAACTGCAAACGCTCCTCCATCTTGAGCAGCTTTTCGCGCTCGCCTTCAAGCATCCGCGAAACGGGAATGTGCGTCCACGCCGCGACGACGCGCGCGATGTCCTCGTCTGTGACTTCCTGGCGAAGCAGGCGTAGCTGCGACGCCCTCGTCGCAGAAGGTGTTGGCGACGCCCCGTCGCCAGTTCCTTTTTTTGCGGTGCCGGGTGACGAGGCGTCGCCTTTACCTGGCTGCGACGGGGCGTTGCAGCTACGCAGATTTTCCGGCAAAGATTTCGGGTTGTTCTTGATGTAAGCCACCAGCCGTTCAAACTGCGCCTCGTTCCGCACGATGTGGTCGAAGCTTTCCTTCTGCCAGAATTCGCCCTTGCGGCCCAGCGCCTTGTTGAGGCGATGCGCCGAAACGGATTTCCAGGCTTGCAAGATTTCCGACAGCGAATGTCCGCCCAGCGGCGTCACCAGCACATGCACATGGTTGGGCATCACCACAAATTCATGCAGCCGATAGGACGTGCCGTCGTCGTGCTGCAAAACCTCTGCCACCAACTGCCGCAATTCCGGCCGGGCCAGCAGACATTCGCCGTGGCATTCGTCCAGCCATTGCTCCCAGCGATTGGAAAATCGCGCGTAAAATTCCCGCTCGGTCTGGTCATCCCACGGTTCGGGATGCGTCTTCAACCAGGCGTCGCGTTCCGCCAGCCACGCCTTGACCCGCGCTTCCGGCAGCGAATCCACCGTGCGCCAGGTGATGAAATAAGTGGTCCCGTCCTGTCGCCAGTGCGGCAGCCGCGTGCCGCGCACCTGCCCGACCGGAGCGTCCGGATCAAACGGCCGAAACGGCGTAGCTGCGACGCCCTCGTCGCAGAAAGTGCCGGCGACGCCCCCGTCGCCAGTTCGTTCCTTGGCAGACACTGGCGACGAGGCGTCGCCTTCACCCGACTGCGACGAGGCGTCGCAGCTACGGTCGAGCGCCGCCGCGCTTTCCATCTTCGCCAGTTTCTTCTCCAGCTCGGGAATTTTTCCGTATTGAATCTCCGCCGACTTGCTCAAATCACCCGCACGCTGGGCTTTCTCCAATTCAATCTTCGCCTGCTCCAGTTGCGACTGCACGATGCTCACGGCATTGACGGCGGTTTTCTCATTCTGCCATTGCGCGGTGAGCGCCTTGGATTTTTCCTTTAAGTCGGCGAGTGTCTTGTCAATCAGCTTGAGCCGTTCCTTGCTCGCGGAATCTTTTTCCTTCGCGAGCGACGTGCGCTCGATTTCCAATTGCAAAATCTGCCGGTCAAGCTGGTCAAGCTCGGTGGGCTTGGAATCCAGTTCCATCTTGATGCGCGACGCCGCCTCGTCCACGAGATCAATCGCCTTGTCCGGCAGAAAACGATCCGTGATATAGCGATGCGACAACGTGGCCGCCGCCACGAGCGCCGCGTCTTGGATGCGCACGCCATGATGCACTTCATAACGCTCCTTCAATCCGCGCAAAATCGCAATGGTCGCCTCGACCGTCGGCTCGGCGACCTGCACCGGCTGGAAGCGGCGTTCGAGCGCCGGGTCTTTCTCGATGTGCTTGCGATATTCGTCGAGCGTCGTCGCGCCGACGCAGCGCAATTCGCCGCGCGCGCGCTGCGGCTTCATGATGTTTGCCGCGTCACTCGAACCGTCCGCCGCGCCCGCGCCGACGAGCGTGTGCAGCTCGTCAATGAACAAAATAATTTTCCCCTCGCTCGCCGTGATCTCCTTGAGAAACGCCTTGAGCCGGTCCTCGAACTCGCCGCGATACTTCGCGCCCGCAATCATCGCGCCGAGATCCATGGCGACGAGCCGCTTGTTCTTGAGCGATTCCGGCATGTCGCCGCTGACGATGCGCCGCGCCAAGCCTTCCGCGATGGCGGTCTTGCCCACGCCCGGTTCGCCGATGAGCACGGGATTGTTTTTCGTGCGGCGCGTGAGCACCTGCATCACGCGGCGGATTTCTTCGTCGCGGCCGATGACCGGATCAATCTTCCCCTGCCGCGCCAGCGCCGTGAGATCGCGTCCGTATTTTTCCAGCGCCTGAAATTTTCCTTCCGGCTGCTGGTCGGTCACGCGCTGGTTGCCGCGCAATTCCGCGAGCGCCTTGAGCACCGCATCGCGCTTGAGGCCGTGCGTGGCAAATATTTTCTTGAGCGACGGACTCGCCTCATCCAGCAGGCCGAGCAGTAGGTGTTCGGTGCTGACGTAATCGTCCTTGAGCTTGCCCGCCTCGGCCTGCGCGGCGGCGAGCGCCTTTTGCAGGTCGCGTCCGGCATGCGGCTCGGCGCCGCCCTGCACCGTATGCCGGCGATTGAGTTCCTTGTCCAAATCCGGCTGTAGCTTCGCCGGCGGCAGGCCGAGCCGCGTCAGCAATTCCGGCACCAGACTCTCGCTCTGGCCGAGCAGCGCGAGCAGCAGATGCTCGCCGTCGATCTCCGGATGGAGCATTTCCTGCGCGAGCCGTTGCGCCGCCTGCAACGCCTCCGACGATTTTTGCGTGAGCTTGTCGAGTTGCATATAACTAATCATTGGGACGGAAAGCCCGCCGCGTCAAGTCAGGGAAAGACCTTGTTGCCACAAATTACCACTGGCAACCGGCAATGACGTAATGCGAGAAGGATGCAAAAGAATATTGCCGGCCACGGATTCAGTTCAGGGCGGGGCAAATATGCTCTTCAACAGCGTCGCCAGCTGCGCTTCGGTAAATGGCTTGTCGAGCTGCCGGGTCACGCCCAGCGCTTCAAATTCCTCCCGGGCCATGTCTTCCAGCCGTCCGCTCGTCACCACGACCGGTATGTCCGGCAGGATGCGGAGGAGCGCCCGCACAAACGCCAGCCCGTCCATGTGCGGCATGTGCAAATCCGTGATGACCGCCGTCAGAGTGTCCCGGTGTTCGACCGCTTTCATCAGACCGTCCGCGCCATCCGTGGCGGGCAGCGGATTGAAATTCAACCGCTGCAGCACCGCGCAGCCCACCTCGCGCACGGCGGCATCGTCTTCCACCAGCAGAATGGTCTGACCTTGCCCGTGAAAAATGGCTCCGGGCCGGAGCAGATGTTCGGTATCGCTGTCCCGCCGGCTGGCAGGCAGATAGACGGCAAAGGTGGAACCCTGCCGGGGCTGGGAATAGACCTGCACAAAGCCGCCGTGTCCCTTGATGATGCCCATGACATTGGACAGCCCCAAGCCGGTTCCCTTGTCCGGATTCTTGGTGGTGAAGAATGGTTCAAAGATGCGCTCGATGATTTCCGGCGGAATGCCGGTGCCGGTATCGTGGACGCGCAGGACGATATACTGGCCGGGTTTGGCCTCCGGCACCGAGCTGGCATAAATGGCGTCGAGTTCCCGGGCTTCCGCCGTGAGGGAAAGCGTGCCGCCCTCGGGCATGGCGTCCCGGGCATTGACGCACAGGTTTAACAGCACCTGATGCAACTGCGTCACATCGCCCAGGATGGTCGGCAGGTTTTTCTCGCAACGGACTTCCAGGCGGATGTTCTTGGGAAAGGTGCCATGGATGATGCCGCGCATTTCCTCCACCAACCGGGGTAGCTGGATGGCGACACGGGCGCCCTCCGCGCCTTTGGCGAAGGTCAGCAGCTGCCGCACCATGCCGGCACTGCGCAGGGCACTCGTCTGGAACATGTCCACCACCTCCGTATCGCGCGGATACTTTTCCCTCAGGATGCCCACGCCCATGAGAATGGGTGCGAGGGCGTTGTTCAGGTCATGCGCCACGCCGCCGGCCAGCGTGCCGAGACTTTCCATGCGGCTGTGGCGGATCTGCTGGCGTTCCAACAGCTTCATCTGGGTAATGTTCTCGTGGGCCACCACCACGCGCACGGGACCATTGCCGGGAAAAGGCGTGACCCGGCAGTGGAACCAGCGCTTCTCCGTGGGCGAATGACAATCGTATTCCAACGTGAACTCTTTTTTTTGCCCGGCAATGACCTCGCGGATGCCGGCGGCCATTTTGTCCGCCACCCCCGTGCAGGCGGCGAGATAGTTCACCCCCGGGCCGGCCTGCGCCAGGGGCAGGCCGTTCTGGCCGGCAAATTCCTGCCACGTCTTGTTGGTGGCGACGATGACGCCCGCCGCATCGAGGATGGCGACATGCGCGGTGAGCGCGTCCAGCGTGGCGCGGGCGAAACGCTCGCTCTCCTCCAGCGCGGCCTCGGCCCGCTTGCGCTCGGTGATGTCGGTGTAGATGGCCAGCCGGCTGACGGGCGCGCCGGATTCATCGCGCTGCAGGTTCCAACTGCTCATCACCATAATCTGCCGGCCATCCCGGCGCGTGTGGGTCAGTTCGCCCTGCCAGTAGCCTTCCGCCAGAAAGCCGGCTTTGATTTCCGCCAGCGGCCGGGGAAACTTGGCGTGCAACAGGGCGTGGATGTTTTTTCCAATCACCTCTTCCCGTGTCCACCCGTAAAGCCGCGCCGCGCCCTGATTCCAAAATTTGATGCAATCGTCGGCATAACCGCAGATGATCATGGCGTCATTGGCACTAGAGATGATTTCCGACTGCCGGTTCAGCACGGCGGTGCGCTCCTTCACCCGCTGCTCCAGCCGTTCGTTCATCGCGCGGAGCCGTTCTTCACTTTCATGGATGGCCCGCTCAGCCTGCTTTTCCTCGGTGACATCGCGGAAGACCAGCACCACGCCAAGGGTGTTACCCGCCTTGTCGTGGATGGGTGCCGCGCTGTCGGCAATGGGCCGCTCGGTGCCATCGCGGGCGATGACCACGGTGTGATTGGCCAGCCCCTGGACCAGGCCGGTCGCCAGCACCTTGGCCACGGGAATCTCCGCCGGCGCGCGCGTGACTTCATTGATGATCCGGAAGACCTCGCCAATGGGCCGGCCCTGCGCCTCGGCCTGCGTCCAGCCCGTCAACTTTTCCGCCACCGGATTCATCCGCGTGACCCGCCCGGCAGGGTCGGTGGCCAGCACCGCGTCGCCGATGGACTGGAGCGTGACGGCCAGACTCTCCTCGCTGCGGCGCAGGGCTTCCTCTGCCTGCTTGCGTTCGGTGATGTCTACCACGATGGACAAATCCTCGTAGCTGCCGTCCGGATAATGGCGCCGCTGGAAGGAAAACAGCACCCAGACAATCTGCCCATCGGGCTGCCGGTAACGCTTGTCCATCGCGTAACGGTCGATTTCCCCGCTCTCGATCTGGCGCGTGAACACCTGCTGGCGTTGTTGGTCTTCCGCCACGGTGATTTTGGTGAAGCTCCCCGGTTCGGCCGCCTGCTTGCGGGTGAGGCCGCAGAGCCGCAGATGGGCGTCGTTGATCAGGTTCGTCCGCCGGCCATCCGCTTCCGTCAGCGTGAAGGAAATGCCCACGGGTGCCGAATCAAAGATGAACTTGAGCCGCGCCCGCTCGCGGTCGGTTTCCCGCTGCGCCTGTTGCAGGGCGGCTTCTGTCTGCTTGCGCTCGGTGATGTCGTTGAAAAGAATCGCCACCTGCCGCTGCGCCGGCTCGCCGATCCGGAAGGCATACACGTCATACCAGCGGCGCAACTGCTCGGCGCGGTTTTGAAAGCGCACCGGTTCGCCTGTGAGTGCGATGCGGCCATACATTTCAAACCAGTGCGCCTCGTGCTGCGGCGCCAGCTCGCGCATGCGCTTGCCCACGGCGTCCTGCAGGCCGGTTTGTTTTTCAAACGAAGGGTTGATCTCCAGGAAGCAGTAGTCCACCGGCTGGTTTTGGGCGTCGAAAATAACCTCGATGATGCAGAATCCCTCATCAATCGAATTGAACAGCGTCCGATACCGGGCCTCGCTTTGGCGCAAGGCCTCCGCCATTTGCTGGCTTGTGGTAACGTCGTGGCCGACGGCTTCCTGGAAGCCATCCCGATTATCCCTTTGTCTGGTCATATGCGTAATTCAAGTGTCTTCCTCAGCCAAACCACTCCCCTGCTAGAAGAAACCACTCTGATTACTGCACATGGCACACACCCGCGTTGAGTTACGGATGCATATTAGCGTAAGGTGTGCCCAAAGTCCAATGTCAGTGATATCCGGCGTCCACAATTTTCGGCCACGCCGCTGTCTTGACGCTGCAGCCAAAGATTATTGCCAGCTCAGGATATTATCTTTGTTCGGTGGTGAAGCGGAAGGTTTTGAGACGTCAGCCTTCCCGTCCGGGCCCAATGACCACACCATCACCCTGCCACCAAACTCGAACTTGTCACTGGTCCCATTGGTATCACTGCTATTAAATAATCCGTTATATCCGATGCTGCCGTTCGACCGGGTGACCGCCTGTTTTTTATAAAACGCATCGCGACAGCGGTTGTCGCCATTCAAATCTAGGCTGATGATGAAGGGATGCCCCCACGGGTCGCGATAGACCAAATCGTTGCCGACGCCTGGACTGTTCGTGTCACCGCTTAGTTTTGCATTCAAATACTTTACCAGCCTTGGATTCAGATTGTGGTCTGCGTTGACCGTCGGTGTTCCATCGGGGCACTTGGTGATATCCATGAGAATCGCCACCACATCACGGTTCAGCGGCGTGTTGGCCCCCGGACCTAGGATGGCGTTGAGATTTGGTCCGCCATAGGTGAAATCCGCTTTGCTTGCCAATGCCGCCGTTTCGATATTGGTGGGAACCGGATATCGGCCATAGTCCTGTTTATAGGCCTCGATGGTCGTAACGATGTCGGCAATCTAGAATCTTGCTGTGATATATTTTCGGCCTTTTGGTTTTGAAGATATTGGCATCAACATTGCCGCCAAAATAAAAACCACACTCAGGGTGACTAGCAGTTCCAACAGTGTCAGGGCATGGTTTTCCCGGCGCTGTTTTATTGAAATAAGAATTCTCATGTCGCCATATTCCAGACGATGACCATTGGGCTACCCGCTGGCGCCTACTTTTCTCCCTTTCGGTTTCGCCGACAAGGAAAATCATCCGCCGCTGATTCACGGCGTGGCCATCATCACTTTGCTGATGGCCACGGCCATGATGGGGCGTCGGCTGGCGCGGGCCTCCGCCTCGCAAATGGCACGCTGGACTGGGTCGGCCAGCAGGCGCTTGGCCTGCGGCACGGCGACCGTGAACCGCTTGATCTGCGTCCGCTGATCCGCGCTCAACCGGCGGTGGGAAAAGTCGGGCACCTTGCCCGCCACCGTCTCGCCATTGAGCAGCCGGTAAACCACGTTGCCCAGCCGTCCGCGCAGGCCGAGAAACATCTGATGCATTATTACTTTGGCCATAATGTTCCTTTCCGCCACCCGTGGCGGGAACCGGGCTGGCGACGGGGGCGTCGCCGCCACCGGGTCGCCCGCTCCAACTCCCCGACAACTCCCCGATTGCTCCCTGACTCAGAGCCGGTTTCTCCACATTGCCTCCACAGTGTCTCCACATAACCCCTGCTCCCGGTCTTTGAGTGGTCCGTTGGTCATCCGCTCGGGGTGGCTGACCGGTCGGCGACCGGTCTAAGGGCACCCTAGCACCACTCGGGTCAGGTTTCAAATGGGGTCCAATCGTGGCCGCGGCGCCCCGCCGCGATGGTAGCGGCGACGCCCCCGTCGCCGCCGGGCCCGGTGGATTTGAGTTATAAAAAATACCTGCGACGAGGGCGTCGCGGCCACGTGGCTGGTTTTCCGCTTTGGCTTGAATGGCGGCGGCTGTTACTTTGACCGCGATGCCGGACATTGTTCTCACCACGCTGAACGCGAAGTTCATCCACGCCGCGTTCGGGCTGCGCTATCTGTTCGCCAACCTCGGCGACTTGCAGCCGCGCGCGGTGATCGCGGAGTTCGACATCAACCTGCGTCCGCTGGACATCGCCGAAGCGTTGCTCGCGCGTGAACCCAAGATCCTCGGCTTCGGTGTCTATATCTGGAATGTGGCGCCGACCACTGAGGTCATCGCGGCCATCAAGCGTATCCGTCCCGGCGTGAAGATCATCCTTGGCGGCCCGGAGGTCAGCTATGAAACCGAGAGCCAGCCCATCGTGGCCCTCGCTGATCATGTCATCACCGGCGAAGCGGACCTCAAGTTCGCCGAGGTGTGCGCCCGATTGCTCGCGGACGGGGCTACGGGAATTTTAGCCCAGCCGTTGCCCAAGGTGATTCCCGCTCCGCCGCCGGAGTTCGCGCAGCTGGCCCTGCCCTACGATTTCTATACGGACGCCGATCTCGCGCACCGCATCGTGTATGTGGAAGCCTCGCGCGGGTGCCCGTTCAGCTGCGAATTCTGCCTCTCGTCGCTCGACATCCCCGTGCGCCAGGCACCGCTGGAGCCGTTCCTGGCGGCGATGCAAAAGCTGCTGGATCGCGGACTGAAACAGTTCAAGTTCGTGGACCGCACGTTCAACCTCAACCTCGCCACCAGCCGGGCGATCCTGGAATTCTTTCTTGAGCGGCATCAACCGGGCCGGTTCTATCACTTCGAGCTGGTGCCCGATCGCCTGCCCGCCGAGCTGCGCGCGGTCATCGCCCGCTTTCCGCCCGGCTCGCTCCAATTCGAGGTCGGTATCCAAACCTTCAATCCCGAAGTCGGGGCGCTCATCAGCCGCCGGCAGAACTACGAGCGGCTCGCGGATAATTTTCATTTTCTCCGGACCCAAACCGCGGTGCACATCCACGCGGACCTCATCATCGGTCTGCCGGGTGAGACCCTGGCCAGCTTCGCCGCCGGGTTCGACCGGCTCGTCGCGCTCGGGCCGCAGGAGATTCAGGTGGGTATCCTCAAGCGCCTGCGCGGCACGCCCATCGTCCGGCACGATGCCGAGTGGGCAATGGTCTATCATGCCGCGCCGCCTTACGAAATCCTCCAGAACCAGCTGCTCGACTTCGGCACGATGCAGCGCCTGCGGCGGTTCGCGCGCTACTGGGATTTGGTCGGCAACAGCGGCAACTTCGTCGCCGTGCTGCCGCTGCTGTGGAGCCGCGAGGCGTCCGCGTTCCAAGCATTTCTCCGCTTCAGCGACTGGCTGTTCGCCCAGATCAACCGCACCGACAGCATCGCCCTCGCGCGGCTGATGGAGCTGCTGTTCGAGTTTCTCACCCGCGAACTCGGGCTCGACGCGCGACTCGTGGCCGACGCGTTCTGGCAGGATTGCCGCCGCACCGGCCGGCGGGAGGCGCCGAACTTTCTCAAGGCCCATCTGCCCGAGGAGAACTGGACGGTCGTCCGCGACCGCGACCGTTCGCTGCCCAAGCGACAGGCCAAGCATCTGGCCGCGTAAAAGTTCGCTTTCCGCGCCCGGCGAAATTATCCTGCCCGCTTTTGATGAACTGGGTCATCGCCACCTTGTTGTCCGCGTTTTTTCTCGGCCTCTACGATTTGTGCACGAAACATTCCGTGCGCGCCAACGCCGTGACGCCGGTCCTTTTTTTCAGCACACTCACCGGCGCGACGGTGTGGCTGGTTCTCCTTCTGGTTCAGGCGATCCATCCCGGACTGCTGCCGCCGACGCTGGTCACCGACGCGCTCACCTGGCACCAGCATCTGCAACTGCTTCTGAAATCCGGCATCGTCGCCGCGTCGTGGATCGGCACTTATTACGCGCTGAAACACCTGCCGCTCTCGCTCGGCGCGCCCCTCCGCGCGATGAGTCCGCTGCTCACGCTGTTCGGCGCGATTCTGATTCTGGGCGAGCGGCCGTCGTGGCTGGCGACGGTCGGCATCCTGACCACGCTCGGCTCATTCGTGGGCCTGTCCGTCGCGGGCGCGCAGGAAGGGATTCATTTTCACCGTAACAAATGGGTTTGGTTTCTGCTGATGGGCACGCTGTTCGGCGCGGTCAGTTCGCTCTACGACAAATACCTGCTCGGCACGCTCCACTTTTCCGTGCCGACGGTGCAATGCTGGTTCCAGATTTACCTGCTCGTATTTTTTGCGCCCTTCGCGCTCGGCTGGAAACTGCGGCTCTGGCAGCGGAATGAATTTCACTGGCGCTGGACGATTCCCTTCATCGCGCTGGCGCTGCTGGTGGCGGATTATCTGTATTTCAGTGCGTTGCGGAATCCCGCCGGGCTGGTCGCCATCGTGATGAGCCTGCGCCGCGCGAGCACGCTGGTGGCCTTCGCCGGCGGACTGCTGCTCTTCAAGGAAGTCAACGGCTGGAAAAAACTTCCCGCCGTCATCGGCATCCTCGTCGGCGTGGTGCTGACGCTGCTCGGCTGAAGAGGCGGCAACCTTCGCAATTATTTCGGCGCGGTCGCCTCTAGCAATTGCACCGGGCCAAACAAACCGGCCGCTTCCAGCGGCGTCTTCGCCGTCAGCTTGCGGATGTTCGTGCGCGTCAGCCGCTCCGCCGGCGGCAAACTGGCGTCACCGATGATGCGGTTCGGCCAGAAATTCACGACCTCGACCTGCAGCTTGTTTTCGCCCGGCTTGACCGCGTCCGTCACGTCCACGCGCCACGGCGGACACCAGACGATGCCGCAGGACTGGCCGTTCACTTTTATTTCGGCAAGTTCACGAACATTGCCAAGGTCGAGAAATATTTTTTCGCCGGGAACCGTCGCCGAAGGAACCGGCAAATTAAACGTCTTTTCGTAAACCGCCGTGCCGGAATAAAACTTGATGCCCGGCTCCGGTCGCACCGGCCAGCTCACCAGCGAATCGAACAGCACGGTTTCCGGCCCGCCCCATTTCGGGTCGAAATGCACCGTCCACGCGCCGGAAATTTCCTGCAGCAGATTCAGCCCCGGTGAATTGGCCTTCGCCACCGCTGGATGCGCGGACGCCGCTTCGCGGAAAATGACAAACCACGAGCCGCACGGGCCGAAGTCCAGCGGCAGGAAAATTCGCCCGTCTTTTTCATCGTAGGCCGCCGCGAATTTCCGCTCGCCGGTGACGGCGTTCCATAGTTCCGGCGCTTTGCCCGTCACGCGGAAGGCACAGTTCACCGCTACAGCGTTGGTGGCGCGGTTGGCGACAAAATAAATTTCCGCGTCGTCCGTGGTGCGGTGGATGTAATCGAGCGGCAAACCAGCGGCATCAAGAAATTCGCAGTCCGGCTGAATGCCGTCGGCCTGCAAGACTTCGCGCGCGGTTTTGCCGGTAATAACGCGGCCGGCGCCAAGTTTTCCGCTCCAGATTTCGTCCGCCATGGTTTGCACTGCAGCGTCGGCGGCGGCAAAATTTTCCAGCGTCTCCGCGCGCGCCGGTTTCGGGCCGATGACCGTAGCGCCGGCGGCGACGAGTTCACGGATTTTTTTCAGCACTGGCATTGAAATAACGTCCCGGTCCGGCAGCACCAGCACGCGATAGTTGATGCCGTCGGGCAAAAATATTTTCCCCTCCTTGACGCTGGCGCGCTCAATCAGCGCCTCGGCGGTGATCACATCGTAATCGTAGCCAGGCTGGATGTGCGCGGGATCGGAGGCCTTGAGCTGGGAAAAATTCGGGACGTGATCGCCATAATAAACCAGCACATCGGCGGCGAAGTGGCCTTGTTGCAGCAAAAATTCGCAGCGGTCAATGTAGCTGAAAAACGGCGCGGACTTTTCCCACCACGTCACTTTGGGATTCAGGTGCGTGCCGGCAAAATACTGCTGGCCGGGCACGCCCGTCTCGTCCGGCGAACAGACGAACGCGTGCCAGACCAGGCGGTTCATGCCTTCGCAAAGCGCCTTGTCGAACGCGGGCTTGAGATTATCCCAGATTTTTTCCTGCCAGTTCGGCCCGATGGTGGTGAAGCCTTCGTCCTGCGTGATGCGATGGCCGTAGGTGTGCGCGGCGCTCGCGGGCTGCCGGACAAAAAAGCGGTTCACATCGCCGACGCGGTGCATCCACGACCACGCCCAAAATTCGCTCATCGGCACATCATCCCAGCCGAGGCAGCGCTGCGCGTCAATCGGCACGGCGTGCGGCCCGCCGCTTTCGGGATGAATGCCGATGCCATGCGCGTGCGCCTGATCGCGAAACAGCCGGTAGTGGTTATCAATCGCCAAATCGCCGAGCGTCTGCCGGTAATCGAAAAGAAAACGGTCGCTCTCGGCGCGGGAGTTCACGATGCGCCCGGCCAGCACCGGCAGCCACGGCGTCAGATCGTAGCCGTGGCGCTTCTGAAATTCCACCGGGAACGTCGGCGTCCAATTGGCCAGCTCGATTTCCCAACTGTCGGTGTGCAGATACTTTAAAGTTTTTCCCGCGAGCGGCCCGGCGTCGGCGATGAGCGGCTCGACAATCTTGTTCCAGTAATTTTCAAACGCCGTCGCGCTGTAAACATCCAGCGCAAAGCCGCCCCAGCCTTCGCTGCTGGTCGAGACATAGGCATTGTCGCCGATGGTGTAGCCGAAACGAAAAATCTGCCAGTCGCCGGCGGGCGCGTCCCAGCGCAGGGTGCCGTCGGCAGAAACATTCTTGGTCAAATCCACAACGTCCGCCGCATCGGCGTCCTGCTCGCCTGGCGTGGCGGGAATCTCCTCGAACAGCGCCGTGGACACGGGCGAGGAAAACGGCTTGAGCGATTCCTGCAACGCTTTTTCCTTCCAGTTTTTTAACGGCGCGTGCGGGGCAGAACCTTTTATCCGATACGCAATCACGGCGGTGTCACGGTAAAAATTCTCACGCGCCTTGGGCGACGGCAATTTGATTTCAAGGTTCGTGCCGCCGGTGACTTTGGTTTCCGCCCAGACATATTTTTTCGCCGCGTCCTCCTTCGTCACGACCGGGCCGCCAAGATTCCAGCCGCTCAAGATGTTCAAGCTTATCTCCAAGCCGAGCCGGTCCGCCTCGCGCAAGGTGTGCTTGTAAAGCTCGCGCCACGCCGGCGAAAAAAACGTCGGCCCGTGCGGCACTTTGGCGTTGCCTTCCTGCGACGCACCATCCGCGTCAAGCAGCACCGCGCCACCGAAGCCCTTGGCCTTCATCTGCTCCAGGTCGTGCGTGATGGAAGCCTTGGTGACATTTCCATTCAACCACCACCAGTAGGCCCGCAACCGCGCTTCGTTCGGCGGATTCTGCCAGCCGTCGTCCAACGTATTTTGCGCGCCCGCCAGCAGCGGTGCGCCGACACCAAAGGCGGCGACAAAAAGAAGAAAGATTTTTTTAAACATGGCGGTAAGCCTTAATTAAGCCGAAACCACCGGCCTCTGGCAACCGAAAGAATGGACAAACCAAAATTGGCGCAGCGCGGCAAATCAAACCACTTCGCGATACACATCCGGATGCGGACGGGAAATCACGACGGCATTCACCAGCACGCCGGCTTCAGCGAGCACGGCGCGACCAGCAGCAACACCGGCATTGACGGAGGAAACATCGCCCGTCATCGAGCAGAATGCTTTTCCGCCCATCGCCATCGCGAGACGGACTTCGAGGAGCTGCACGTCGGAAGTTTTGGCGACGGTGTCGGCGGCTTGGATGAGCGTGGCGACGTTGAAAGATTCAATGATGCCCAGCGCGCCGGTGGTTTCCGCCGGCTGCGTGCGGCCGAGCGCGACAAAAACATCGGGATGCAAATTGGCGATGACGAAGCTGTCAATCAGGCAGCCGCCCGCCGCTTCGCAACCGGCCTCGACGGCGGCTTCCACACCGGCGGTTTCGCCGCCGATGAGCACCATGTATTTGCCGGAGCAAATCGAGCGCGACAAAATCAGGCGCACGTTGCCAGCCTTGAGCATCGTGTCCGCGACTTGGAAGCCGGCGGCGATGCTCGAGAGTTCAATCAATCCAACAGATTTATCGGCCATAAATTATTTCTCCAAAATGATTACTTTGTCGTTCGCTTCGCGCACGGTGCCGTTCATCGGCGCGTGCAAAATCGCACCAAGCGCATTCGGCGCGGGTTCGCCAATGACTTGACCAGCCGTCACGCGGTCGCCAACTTTTACCTTGGAAATACAAGGCGTTCCCGCACTTTGCTTGAGCGGCAAGATGAGCCGGCTCGGCGAAATTTCCTGGCGCAAATACGGCGCGGGCAAATCGTAATCGAGGACATGCAGTTTCTTCGCGAGCGTCTTTATCGGCACGCGGCGGCCATCCGCCATCGCATGAACTTTCGGATTCATCGGGCCGGTCCACTTGATTTGTTTGGCGCGCATCACGGACTTGGCGTCGTCGCAGGCTTCTTTCGGGAATAATTCTTCCGGGCAGGAATACAGCGTGCAAAGTCCGCACGAGCAACACATCGCCGCCCATTGGTTGTAGTAATCCGCGCCGGTGCCGGTGAACGCCAGCGTGCGCATGACTTGATGCGGTTCGACCGCGTAACCGAGCAAAAAGCGCGGACAGAATTCCGTGCAATAGCGGCATTGGTCGCACGCGGATTTGCCGATGGCGGCTTGCTGTTTGCCGGGCTTGAGTTTGCGTTCGATGGTGTGATGCGTGCGCGGCAAAATGATGACGCCGGTGGAAGTCTTCGTAACCGGCGTGTCAAGATTGTCAGCGGTGGTTCCCATCATCAAACCGCCGAGGCACAACACCGGATCATCGGTCGTGAGGCCGCCGGCGTATTCGATGCACTCGCGATACGTGGTGCCGATGGGGACTTTGAGCGTCACCGGCGATTTCACCGCGCCGGCGATGGTGAGCATTTTATGCGTGAGCGGCTTGCCGTCGTGCGCGCGGGCAATGTTCACAAACGTCTCGACGTTATTGACAATCGCGCCGACCGCGATGGGAATGCCGCCGGGCGGAATCAATTTGCCGGTGACGTTGTAAACCAAATCATATTCATCGCCGGCCGGATAATAATCCCCGAGCAACTGGACGCGGACATTCGTGCCCTTGCTCGCTTCCTGCACAGCGGCGACGGCGTGTTTCTTTTTTGCTTTGACGCCGATGACGCCTTCTTTCGCACCGACAGCTTCCATCGCGAGCTGGATGCCGCGCACCATTTCGGCGGCGCTTTCTTCCATCGTGACGGCGTCCTTGTGCAACAGCGGTTCGCACTCCGCGCCGTTGGCGATGACGACTTCCGCCTTCGCGCCGAGCTTGACGTGCGTC
>CAISYZ010000011.1 GCA_903889895.1 uncultured Verrucomicrobia subdivision 3 bacterium
AACTTGCCGCAGTCTCCGGCCAACTAGTTTTTGCCAGTGAGGACGGGCAGTTTTCGATCCGTCGGAACGAAGTGGAGCGGTCGGAAAATGGCCGCGCTCACGGTTAATGCTGATGCTTTGGCCGGGTGAAACCTCGCGGCCTATATTGCTATGGCTTGGTGCGTTCGTAGAGCGCATCAAGGCCGGCGTCGAGCTGATAAAGTATCGGGCGGGGCTTTTCCACCTTTGGAAAAATAATTCCCTGGGTGTCGAGGTCAGTTTTCCATCGCTTGTCTTCGATCAAATCCGTGCGCGTGCGGCGCACAGTTAGCGGCTGGACGATCTGCTCGCGGATTTGTTCGTAAATGCGGGCTACGGCGGCATGGGCGACTTTTGAATCCGGCGTTTTCAGAGGATTGATTGCCGCTTGATATTCTTTAATGCGCTGCGCGAAAAAGTGCTGAAGGTTGCCGATGACGGTGGAATCCTTGCCATCCTGAAACAATAAAACCTGATTGCGGATGTCGGCGGGGCGATTATTCAACGGCGTGGCCGATATGAGCATGACTTTTTTCCGGGCGAACTCGTCATCGGAAATCCGATTCTTGGTGCGCGTCTTGCACAATTTTTGGAGCAAGTCGTAACCATCGGCGGTGTCATTGCGAAACTTGTGCGCCTCGTCAACGATGACAAGGTCGTATTTTTCCGGGTCGCGGATTTTATGCAGACTGCCGTTGTTGATGATCTTCACGGCGTCATCCAAGCCGAACAATTCCACTTCGTTTTGCCAGTTTTCCCGCAGTGCGGGCGGCGTGACGATGAGGATGCGCGAGCGGTGGGTGGGAAACCCGTTGTGGTAGTAAAATTTTTTGGCAATGCGGGTGGCGACGACGGTTTTGCCCAAGCCGACAACATCGGCGAGAAAAAACCCACCATGCTTTTGCAGTTTCAACCAGCCGTCATTCACCGCGTCGCCCTGATAGCTCAACGCCTTGCGCCCCTTGGGAAGATCGCGCTCGGAATTGGGATCGTATTCGATGGCCGGGCCGAAGTATTCAATCAGGAATTTGACATATAGTTCAAAGGGCGTCAGGTCTTCGCGCAAATAGCTTTCCCGCACCACGCCCTTGACGGCCTCCGGCAAAACTGAAACGCCTTCACTCCACAATTTTTCAAACTCATTCTTGGCAAACAAAACCTCGTCGTAATCGTGCATTACGACGTTGAACTCATAATTTGTGGCCGCGTCCTCAACGCCAAGACCGGCGGCGGTGAGATTGGATGAGCCGGTGATGACCGAGCCTGGCTTGTGTTCACAAAATCCGGTCGGCAGAAAAATGTAGAGCTTGGCGTGAAGTTTTTTAGTGGAATGCGCCCGGATTTCCACGCGTTTGGAAGCAACATCGGCGACAAACTGGCGGATGCCTTCCTCGATCTCACGCCGGTAGGGAGCGCCCTGCACGTCTTCCGCAAGTTTGGCGCGGACGAACGCCAGCGTTTTGTCCGCGTCGCCCAACATGAGCAACCCCTTGCGATGGTGGCGAGCTAGTTCGGTGTCCACGTCAATGCCGACAATGATGCGAATGAGCGGAACTTTTTCCAGATGTGGACGAAGCGCAAAATAACCAGACGCGCGCAGATAGCCGACGAGCGCGTCAAATCGTTCAATGTCCGGGTTGTGAGCGAACACACCGGCGAATTTTTTCAGCAGCGTGTTTTCGCCTTCGTTGGTGAAAAACCTTTTGGACATTTTGTCGCGAAGTTTGCTCGGTAAAGCGGGGGGCGTCAATCCGACTCATTTCATCCCCACAATTGCCGGTCAAGTGATCGGAACTGGATCGCCTCACTGATGTGGTCGCTGGAAATTTTTTCCGCGCCCGCCAAATCTGCGATCGTTCGCGCCACTTTCAAAATGCGGTCGTAGGCGCGGGCGCTCAAGTTCAAGTCCGTCATGGCAAATTTCAAAAGTTCCTTCGTCGCGTCGTCCAATTCGCAGAACTGTTTCAGTTCGCGGCTGCCCATTCGTGCGTTGCACGTCACCTTCGGTTTACCGGCAAACCGCGCGTGTTGCCGCTCCCGCGCGGCGATGACGCGTTCGCGAATTTGCGCGGATGTTTCGCCGGGCTGCGCGCCGGACATTTCGCGAAACTTCACCTGCGGCACTTCGATGTGCATATCAATCCGGTCAAGCAGCGGCCCGGAAATTCTGCCAAGGTAATTCTGGATTTCGCGCGGCGATGATTTTGACTCGCCGGGCATTTTCCCGTCCGGCGTCGGATTCATCGCGGCCACTAACATAAATTGGCTTGGGAAAGTCATCGTGCCGGCGGCGCGGGAAATGGTCACAACGCCGTCTTCCAACGGCTGACGCATGGTTTCCAAAACGCTGCGCTTGAATTCCGGCAACTCGTCCAAAAATAAAACACCGTGGTGCGCCAGCGAGATTTCGCCGGGCGTCGGATTGATGTTGCCGCCAAGCAAACCCGCGTCGCTGGCGGTGTGGTGCGGCGCGCGGAATGGGCGCTGCGTCACCAGCGCCTGCCCGGATTTCAGCAAGCC
>CAISYZ010000012.1 GCA_903889895.1 uncultured Verrucomicrobia subdivision 3 bacterium
TCAGTGTCGGCCAATAACGAGTGATACCGCGACATTTTGGTGCGGAATTTCCTGAAAAATAAATAGCTGGATGAAAAAACGGTTTAAGAATTCATGGTATTGGCGGAGCGGCTGTCCCACCGGATCAGCCGAAGCCGGCCAGATAGGCTTGTTGTGGCGTGCCCAGAAAGCGGCCGCCACCACCGGCTGTCCCATAGACTTCCAAGAGGCTCCGCAGTTCCCAGTATTGCCAGAGGGCCGAACGGATCAAAGCGAACAACCGGGTGAAACTGTGAGGCCAACTTCCCAGATAGGCGCAGAAGCGCAACAAGACATAGGCCAGCAAGGCGGTCCAGACCTGCCATTTGACGGCGCGTTCGCTGTGCCCCAGGAAGTCGGCCAATTGGAGGGTTTGTTTGAGTTCCTTGAAAAAGACTTCGATGCTCCAGCGGCAGCGATAGAGATCGGCGATGGTCTGGGCGCTCCAGGTGACGTTATTGGTCAGGAAAACCATCGGGCGCAGCGCGCCGTCCACTTCGACCATGGCGGTGACCCGGCGCAATTCAACGGGATAAACTTTTTGCACTGGCGGATTGGTCAAAACGATCAAGTCGTCGCAGAGGATCGGGTCTTGGGTGCCGGCTTGGAATTTGCGGACGACGCGGCACTGGAGGTTGTCCTTGGCGCGGGTGACCCAAAAGACCTCGCGGGCCGCCAAGTCGGCCAGATGGTCAAAGTCCACATACGCCTTGTCGAAGATGACGATTTCACCCGCGTGGATATTGGCGCACAGCTCGCGGGCGCGTTGGGTTTCATGCTCGGCGGCGGAGTCCACGATGGCGCAGCGTGGCAGGAAGGTTTGCAGGTCGAGCCGGAGATGGCACTTGGCGGCGGCCTTGCGGCGGCGGTGTTTGGCCCAGTCCAAGGAACGGGCCATCAACTGAATGGTGGTGGCATCCACGACATGGATGAGACGCTTGAAACGGAAAGCGAATTTCGGGCGGCGGTTGCCGCCGAAGGTCGGCTGCAAGGTTTGCAAATGATCCAGCACGGCCCAGAAGAGTTGTTCGGCCATTTTCGGGTCGCGGGTGCGATTGGCGTGGGACAGCGTGTTTTTCGGCGGGGCCGAGGCGGCGCGCAACGCCGACAACGGGCCGGAGTGAAGGCGCAGCGCGTCGCAGACGTCGTTGAGGCCGAGACTGTGGGTCAACTGGGCGTAAAGCAAACAGACGACGTGGCTCCAGGGAGTGAACTCGCGCCACTGATTTTCCACGCCGGTCTCCCGCGCCAGCTTGGGCACCAGATGCGGCGGAATGAGGTTGCAAATTTGTCGCAGCAAGGAGAACTTGCCGGCGGTTGGCTTGTTTCGAGTTTGATTTTTCATGCCCTACCTTGTGGCAGGGCGCAAACCCGCAAGCCAACCTTTTTTCTTCAACCCTTAATCCGATGAGTCAGCAGTGATTTTTTTTATGAAAAAACTTAACTTAAGCTTCGGGGTTTGATCCATCGCAAAATAATCTTTGCTCTCCACATATCAGCAAATAATTTGCGCGGCCGATTCCCGCGCCAAAAATGTCGCGACGGAGGTCAGCGCGAGTGGTCGTGTCGGGGCGCTCGTGAATTGGGACGCCGTGGTTGAGAAACCTGTTTTCGCGGTGTATTAGCAGGCGGAACAAATCATCAAAGGGTAGCGGTGGATTGGTTCACGGCGTTTTTGAAAAAATAAAGCCCGCGCAAAACAGGCGGTAGCGGCCAACCTTCGTCGGCTGTAAAAATCACCTCCCCACCCCCAAAAAAAAGCCACCTGAAAATGGCGACAAAATGGGCGCATACCTTTTTGAAAACTGGCGATGGGCTTAAAAGCTTGAAAATATAAGGCGAATCGCGGGGTGGAGCAGCCCGTTAGCTCGTCAGGCGTTTTTGCTTTCATAAACCTGCAATTTGACCGTCGCGCGGGTAGAAGGGATTCGTATATTTTGATGACATGACTGAATTTGGTCCATAATTACATAATGGGGTATGAGAATCCATTTTTTACGGGCCGGCGCGCTCGGTTTTGCCCTGGCATGGTCAACGGCTTCAATTCTTGGTGCGGAGAACCAGCCGCGCTATCTGGATGCCAGTCAGACTATTGAAGCTCGGGTGGACGATTTGTTGTCGCGCCTGACGCAAGAGGAAAAAATCTCCATCCTCCAGGCCGACTCCAAATTCACCACCGCGGCAATTCCGCGACTGGGCATTCCGCGCCGCTGGCTCGATGATGGCCCGCACGGCGTGCGCGAGGACATCGGGCCGGACACTTGGAATCCCGCCGGTCGCACAGATGATTTTTCCACCGCCATGCCCGCCGGCATTTGCCTCGCGGCGACCTGGAATCCCGAACTCGGTTTCAGCGAAGGGGAAGCCATTGGTCAGGAAGCCCGGGCGCGAGGCAAGGATATCATGCTTGGACCGGGCGTGAACATTCTACGCACGCCGTTGTGCGGTCGAAACTTTGAATACCTCGGCGAAGACCCGTTCCTCTCCGGTGTGATTTGCTCCGGCTACATTCGCGGCGAGCAATCGCAGGACATTTCCTCGTGCGTAAAACATTTCGCATTGAACAATCAAGAGTTCGAGCGCGGCACCATCACCGTGGAGGTGGATGAACGCGCGTTGCGGGAAATTTATCTGCCGGCGTTCAAGGCCGCCGTGCAAGAGGGCGGCGTGTGGTCGGTCATGGGCGCTTACAATCAATTGCGCGGACAGCACTGTTGCGAGAATGATTATCTGCTTAACAAGATTTTGAAGGAGGAATGGGGCTTCAAAGGTCTGGTGATGTCCGACTGGGACGGCGCGCACGACACGCGCGAATGCGCGCTCAATGGTCTCGACCTTGAAATGGGCACGGAGAAAAAATACGATGATTTCTACCTGGCGCAGCCGTATTTGAATCTGCTCAAGGCCGGCGAATTGCCGTCGGCCGGCCTCGACGAAAAGGTGCGGCGCAATCTGCGCGTAATGTTCGCCACCCACGTTTTTGACGCCGGGCGCAAGACCGGTTCGCTTAACACCATCGCGCATCAGACGGTTGCGCGTCGCGTGGCTGAAGAAGGAATTGTTCTGCTCAAGAATGAAAACAATACGCTGCCGCTCGACGCGGCGAAGTTGAAAACAATTGCCGTCATTGGCGAAAATGCGACACGCTTGCACGCGCACGGGGGCGACAGCTCCGGCATCAAGGCGTTCTACGAAGTGAATCCGCTCGACGGCATTGTGAAGCGAGCCGGAGAAAAAGTTAATGTGATTTTTTCCGAAGGCTATCGCAAGGACGATGGCGCGGATTCAACCGAACGCGCCGTGGCTGCCGCGAAATCGGCGGACGTGGTAATTTACATCGGCGGTTTGAATCACGACAAGGGATTCGACTGCGAAGGGGCGGATCGCAAAGACATGAAATTGCCGTTTGGGCAGGACGAATTGATACAAAAAATTGTCGCGGTGAATCCTAAAACCATCGTGGTGCTCGAAGGCACGATGGTGGAAATGGACGCATGGCTGGACAAAGTACCCGCATTGTTGCAGGCATGGTATCCCGGCATGGAAGGCGGCAACGCGCTTGCCAAAGTTTTGTTCGGCGACGTGAATCCTTCCGGCAAGTTGCCCGCGACGTTTCCGAAAAAGCTCTCCGACTCGCCCGCGCACGCCCTCGGCAATTATCCTGGCAAAAACGGCACGGTTGCTTACGCCGAAGGTCTGCTCGTCGGCTACCGCTGGTTTGATGCAAAAAAAATCGAGCCGCAATTTCCGTTCGGCTTCGGCTTGAGCTACACGGCGTTCAAGTATTCCGGCCTCAAATTAATTCCCGCCGAAGGCACGAGCGAAGTTGTGATCGCGCAATTTGAAATCGAAAACACCGGCAAGGTCGCCGGCGCGGAAGTCGCGCAGCTTTACGTTCATCAAAAAAACCCCGCGCTCAAGCGCCCGGAAAAGGAATTGAAAGGTTTCAAAAAAGTTTTTCTGCAGCCGGGCGAGAAGCAGATGGTGTCCATCCCGCTGAAGAAATCCGCGTTTGAGTATTACGACGACGGCAAGAAATCTTGGGTTGCGGACGACGACACCTTTGAGATTTTGATCGGCAGCTCGTCGCGCGATCTCCGCCTGCACGATAATTTCCACCCTGCAGCGAAAAAGTCGACGCGTACGCAGTTGTTCAACCTGTTTCCACCCTATTTTACGTGGAACAACAATTTCAGCCGCGAAGAAATCGGCTGGCAGCCTGGCGCTGAAGACACGCCGCAGTGGACAGCCAGTTTCAATTTTGTGACCAACGGCCTTTACGGATATCCGGCAAGCATTCGCGGCTGGCATTACGGCTGGAATCCGACCGGGGACAATCTGTTTCCGAAAAAGCTTTCGGAGACCACCAGCATTCCGTGCGCGTTTTCTTACAACTGCGGCGGCGACGATTTGCACGGCGACTTCGCCTACGACCTGTTTTTGCGGCACGACGACCAAAAGGCGGTGCCGCAACTGGAAGTAATGGTGTGGGCGGGAAATAATTCCATGCCCATCGGCGAAATTATTTCGACAAACATTACGAAGCTGGAAGACGTTTCGTTTGACCTGTGGGCCGGCACAAATGCTCCGGCCGGCTACTACGTTTACTCGTTCATGCCGCACGAGCGAACCTCCAAGCTACCGGCGGAAGGCAGCCTGAATGTGGACATGATGGATCTTCTCCGGTTGCTGGAGGGGCGGCCAAATTTCAGCAAGGAAATGTATCTGGACGTAGTCGAGGCCGGTTTTGAAATTGTGCGCGGCCACGGCTGGGTGACGTGCGGTTGGTTTAGTTGCGATGCAGAATGAAATAAGTTGTCAGCGCAGCGGTTTGAGCGTGATCAGCACGGCGTCGTTTTCGCGAAGATTGAATTGTTGTTCAAAATTGCCGTCGTGGCCGATCTTAACGGTGCGGGTTTCAATTGGCGCGCCGCTGTTCTTAGCTTTGATTTCAGCGACCTGCGCCTTGGTGAGTTGGTTGGGCGCGCCCAAATCGCGATAGGTGTCGTAGGCGTCATTGACGCGGTAGCCGACTTTGTAAGTCTCCATCGTGTATATGCCTTTTGGCACATGTGAAAGATTGAGTGTGACTTGGTTTTTGGGCTGCGACGGCAAATCGCGTTTGTAAAAGACTTGATTGATCATATTTTTGCCTGGGAACGTATTGATGAAATCCCAGACCAACGCCTGTACACCGCCAGAGTTGTCGGCGCATATCCACGACGATGGATCGCTGTTCTTCAATTCCGTCGGGCCGAGCTGGTTCAAGAACTGATACGCATAGAACGCCGGCTTTTTGATGTCCTGATAATTCATCAGGCCAAAGCCGCCGTGAAACGCCTCCCAGCGCGGACCGGACTCTTCAAAAATATCCGTGAATGTCCAGTAAGACATGGATTGTGCGGCGTCGCCGCATTTCTTGAGCTTGTCCAAAATGTAGGCCACGCTGTGATAGCTATCGTGGAACGGATCGGCCGGGGTGTATGAACTGCTCCATTCGGTGAAATGCAGTTCTAATTTGGGAAACGCGGAGTCGGTGATCTGCTGCCGCACCATTTTGACTTCGCCGAAGATGGAGTTCGGGTTGCGGGAAAGCGCCGTGCCATGGGTGGCGGTTTCATCTAGATAACCACTTTCCACGCCATAGGTGTGCGTGGAAACGAAATCCACGGGCGCTTGGTTCGTGTCGCAGAAATGGAGGAATTCCGTGATCCAGCCGCAGCCCGCCGTTCCGGGGCCCCCAACTTTATAAGCCGGCGAAACGCTCTTGATGGCGCGCGCCGTCGCGGCGTAGAGGTCAAAATACTGCTGCTGCGTGCCGGCCCAAAAACCGTCCATTAGGTTGGGTTCGTTCCAGACCTCGAAATACCATGTGCGCACCTCGGCATCGCCGGAGCGTTCCCGCTCTTGGAGGACAAAGGCGCGAATTAAATCCGCCCACTTGTTCATGTCGCGCGGCGTCGTCACGTTGCCCGTCCACCAAAAAATTGTCTTCGATCCGCTGGCCAGTCCGCCCGGCATGA
>CAISYZ010000013.1 GCA_903889895.1 uncultured Verrucomicrobia subdivision 3 bacterium
CCGGCGAATCATCCCGCCAATCCAGTTTGCCGCCATGAATCGAGCCGGAATCAGGCAATTGGTCCATGGCGGCAGCGATGACCGGAAAAATGCCATCGGACAAACACCATACCACCGCCGCCGCCGCCAGCAGCGCAAAGATCGACTGCACGATAAAAAGCCGCTCGAAGGAAGCACGCGCGAAGGCCGCCACGCCGCGCGGCGTGAGCGGTTCCCAAGCAAAGGTCGGTTCGCGAAGCGCGTTCACGCCGCGAAGCATAACAGACAAGGGCTGGGTAAATCAGCCTTGTTTTTCCGCCGCGGGCGGATTCGGCATCGGCGCCAGGATGACCGGCACGGGATAGCGCAGCTTCATCACATCGTCCACGAGAACCTCGACATAATAGGTCCCGGCGACCTCGAACTTGACCTGACCGAAGAAGGTAACGTTCGTCGCGCTCAAGGTGGGATCGCGCAGCTCGAATTTCAATTCGCTCTTGCTGATGACCGTGGTCTGGTCGGGGGCGATGAGGCGGACGGTTTCATTGAACTGGCCGATGCCGGCCGCCCAGCGGTTGAAGACGCAGATGCGCCCGGCGACGAGCGGCAGTTGCGGCAGACGGACGACGTTGACGACGCCGATGAGGAACAGGTTGCCGTTCACTTCCTGGCGGACTTCCTCGCACAGGAGCGAACATTGCAGGTCGGGGAGAATGCGGGTGGCTTGCATAAATAATTTGAAACGACATTTTGGACAAGAATCGCCGGATGTCAGGGAAAAAATTCAGCGCGCTGAACCGACGGGTGCATCTGGACACCATCCTTAGTTTAGGCCCCACAGTTCATCCCAGTGGTGGTTGCGGCGGGCTTCATCGAGCGCGCAGAGGTTGCGCAGGCCTTCCTTGGACCAGAACTGTCCGCAACGTTTGAATCGGCATTGTTTCTGACGGCAGGCCGATTCCACCGCCCCGGAACCGATGGGCCATCCGCGTTTTGCAACCGCTTGGTAGTTCATCCGACCGGCATGGGTTTTAAAGTAGTTTTGTTCGCGCCGGATCACCCTGCCAGCCTCTCCGCCGCGTTGCTTGAGCCGCGCAATCTGGCGCAGGGCTCGTCGTTGTTGACCGTGCCGCACTTGGTGCCGGAGCGGCTTGACCCACTGTGAGAGCGCCGGTTCCTGTTCCCCGTGTAACGCGCGTCCCAAACTCCACAAATGTTCGCTGCCGTGATAAAAATCCAGAAGCCCCTGCGCCTCTTGCCAGCGATCCTGCTGCAAGTTCCAAACCCATTCGGCACCATCGCCCAAAAACAACAGTTTCCGGGCACGCCCAAGTCCCTCGTGCAAGGCTTCCCAATTGAGCCGCCGCCCCAGTTCCAGCGCCTGGTCCTGCCAGTTGACCACCAGCTTGTCGATCAGCAGGCCGCGACCCTTTTGGCTGCGGGCTGACGCCTCGTGCCGATAGAACACCCCCAGCTTCAATTCATGCCATTCGACGCGCTCTTTCTTGGTTTTCTTTTTACCCCAGCCTGGCCCCCGATAGCGGAGCTGACAACCGTCCACCATCAACACTCCCAACTCGCTGGAGCCACGCTGGGGCAAGCGTTCGGCCGGCGGTTCTTCGTAGCGCTTTTGCGCTTGAGCTTCAGCCCGCGCTCCCATCCGCTGCACCAGGGCGTGGAGCGTCGCGTCGTCAATGGTTTGAGCCCATTTGCTGGCCACCTGCGCCGCCTCCTCATAAGAGCCGGTGGCCGTCGCCGTGAAACAGAGCTTCTCGGCAAACCCAGGCGTCAGTTTCTGATGCTCCCCCAGATGCCAGGCCGCCCGCACCGGGCAACCCCACTGGCCAGTGCCGGGATCCTTTCCGTAATCAACGACGAGCTTTACCTCGCCTAACTCGCTGCGCAATGTCAGGGGCCGGCTCCGGCGTTGCTTTAGGGGGAAAAACCTCGCCGTGTTCCTCGGCTAGTTTTTGCAGACGTTCCTCCAGTCGCTGCCGCCCCCATTCGCGGCTTTCAGAGACGACTTCACGTTCGATGTCCGCCAGGCTTGGCAGCGGCTTGAAGGTTGTTTTCATGAGATGACTCGGCTTCCATGGTTGATGTTTCTGCCGGTCGAGGAACCGTTACCCCCCAATCTTAAGGACTGTGTCAAGATGCACCC
>CAISYZ010000014.1 GCA_903889895.1 uncultured Verrucomicrobia subdivision 3 bacterium
CGAATTGGGGAAAGTCCGGGCTGCCGCCGTGGGCGCAAGGCCGGTTCAAATGGAACCGCCGAAACGGGTCTTGGGGCTGGCGGCGGAGCATTGTTTTGAACGCCGAACGGTCGTTGCCGAACATGATTTGCTCGCCTCGGCGTTGCGGTTCGGCTACGGGCGGCTGGACGTGGCCGCGCTCAAGTCGGAATTGAAAAACGACGCCGGATTTTTGAAGGCAGGCGGCAAGGTGACGACGGCGGCGAGTTTGCAGCGGGAACTGGACGTGGCGGAATTCATCACGTCCACGCGCGGCAAGTTCCCGGCCTTGGGCGTGCCGGTCCAGAATGACCGGCTCTCCCCGGAGCAGGCACAAGCCGGGGCGAACGTGTTAAGCTGCCGTGATCAAGCCGTCGTTTTGCGCGGAGCGGCGGGCGTGGGCAAAACCACCGTGCTATCCAGCATCATCGAGGGCAGCAAGGATGAGGTCTTGGTTTTTGCCCCGACGACGAAAGCCGTCGAGGTTTTGCAGAAGGACGGCGGGGCGTCCCGTGCTGGTCAAGCTCTGGCGAAAACGCAAACCGTCCAAGCCCTGTTGCAATCGCCCCGGCTGCAAGCCGACTGCCGCAACAAGGTCGTGGTGGTGGATGAATACAGTCTGCTGTCGCTACGGCAACTGCATGACTTGACCGCGCTGGCGCGGCGGCAGAATGCGCGGCTGATTTTCAGCGGCGATTCGCGCCAGCATTTGAGCGTCGAGGCGGGCGACGCCGCGCGGATTGTCGAGCGCGAAACGCCGGTGCGCGTGGTGGACTTGAAAACCATCCGCCGCCAGGTTCCCGCCAAGTATCGGGCGGCGGTGCAATCGCTGGCCGATGGCCGGACGGCCAAGGGATTGAAACAACTCGACGCCCTCGGCGCGGTGGTGGAAGTCACCGACCGGGATGCGCGCCTTGCGCGCATGGTGGATGATTACCTGTCCGCCAGCGCGGAAACCAAGACGATTGAAACCCGGCACGGCAAAAAATCTTCGCGCAAGGATTGCATCATGGTTGCGCCGACGTGGGCGGAGATTGACGACCTGACGGCCATCGTCCGCGACCGGCTCAAACAGGGCGGTGAACTGAAACCCGAAGGGGTGAAGTTCACGGCGTTGAAAAATCTGGATTGGACGGTGGCGGAGCGGAAGGATTTGAAAAAATTTCGCGGGGGCGAAGTGCTGGTGTTTCACCGGCCAGCGGCCGGGTTCGCCAAAGGCGAAGAAGTCCGCGCCGTGCGACTGCACAAGGGGAAATTGGAAGTGCGCCGCGCCGATGGCCGCGTGGTGGCCGTCACCGGCAATCAGGCCGGGAGCTTTTCCGTGTTCAAGGAAAAGGAAATCGAGCTTTGCCCCGGCGACAAGCTGCGGCTGCAAACGCCGTGCGTGGACGGGCGCGGGCGCAAGCTCGCCAATGGTTCGGTGGTCACGCTGGACGGCGTGACGGCGGACGGCAAATTAAAACTGGCCGATGGCCGGGAAATTGCCACGCGGCAACTGACGCATGGCTACGCCATGACGAGCCACGGCGCACAGGGCGTGACGTGCGACAAGGCGTTTGTCGCGGGTGTGATGAGCAAGCAGGGTTTGTATGTCAGCGCGTCGCGCGGGCGCGAGTCGGTGACGTTTTACACGCCGGACAAGGCGGAATTTGTGGCGGACATGAATCTGCGTTCGGAAGAACGCCAGTCCGCCTTGGAATTTTCGCGAGAAGCGAAATTGCAACTGGCTTTTGCGCCGAGCCGTTTGACGCTACTACGCAAATTGCTGGAATCGGGCTTATATGATCCCCGCGCGCTGGCCGCAGGTTTCATCCGGCAGGCCGGGGAGTTTGCCGGGCGCGTGCTCAAGCGCGAGCGCAAGCAATCCCTCAAGCTTTAGCCCCTACTTCTTTAACGGAGATGGATTTGACGCTGGGCGGCGGCGGGATGTTGCCGGAACCTTGTTGCTGGTCGGGAAAGCCCGACTTGGCGGAACTGGTTTCGCGGATAACGTGACGGATGGTTTTTTGCAATCCGTCCAGCAGTTCTTTCAGGTGGAAGCCGGTCACGATCACGTTATGCGACGCAAACTTCAGCTCAAGCTTGTCGGATTTGTCGTCGCCGCCTTCAGGGGTGAGTTCTGCGGAAATCAGCGAACTGTAAGGTAACAAATAAAGTTTACCGCGCTTCTGTTCAATGCGGAGAAAGGCCAGCGGTTCGCCGGTTTCTCTTGGGAGGTCACTTGACATGCCTTTGATTACGGTTTTCCAATGGGCAGGTCTAGGAATTTTACAAAAGCAATTCGCAAACTTTGACCAACAGCGGGCAGGAAGACTGCAAGTTTGCCGAAAGTCTAAAAATGAAAACCCTCCGGCTTGCCGGAGGGTTTTACACCGCAATTACTAAATCAGAAGCCCACAGAGGAGCGGGTGCCTTGCTTGCCGATTTCTTTCTCGCCTTCCCACACTTGGACGCCGGCCTTGGTATCGTTGAGCGAAAGCTGGAAGCTGTAGGTGGTGCGCCGCGTGTTACCCGCGCGGTCAACGGTTTCAATGATTTTTCCAGAGAGCGTGAAGTCCGGCATCCGGGTGGTCTTCTGATCATTCATGAACTCGCCTTCCTGCTTGTAGCCGGTGGCTTTGCTATCCACGGTCTTGGTCTGCGCCTTGCCGCTTTGCAAGAGGGCGATACTGATCTTCTTGGTCAACAAATCGGTGTCCACCTGCTGGCTGGTATTGTTCACTATACGACTGAGTTCCAGCAAGGCTGGTGGATTGGCAACTTTGTCAATTGCGCCGGAGTCAAGCATCTCCTTGACGGCAGCGTTGGCAGCGTTGGCGTAGTCTTGAATGTTGATTTGTCCCAGACTGACGATCTGTTCCTTGTCGCCGGTCTGGACATAATGCGCATCGGTGGCGCAGCCGGTGAAAAGTGCCGGTATGGCAGCGACGATGAGCGGAATGAGTATTTTGTTTTTCATATTTGTTTGAATGGTAAAAAAATCAGTCAGCTTCGATAAATTTAACGCGGAAGTCACGGCAACTCGGATTGGGCGCAATGCTGTAAATAAATTTGCTTTCTTTGCCTTCAATCTGTTCAGGAACGGATGCCGAAATAATGTTGTTCACCTGCATTCCATTGGCGTCAAACCACTCGAAATGGTAGAGAAATCGCTGAAGCGAGTGGGTATGGTTCTCCAGTTCCACCTGGACTTTGAGCAGTCCGCCGGGCGTCATGGCGCTATTGACGCCGACGATGGCGACCTTGCGGTTTAGTCCGGCATCGGTGATAACGCGCTGGTCTGAAATCATGTTGCGCTGGCCTTCCTTCTGCGCATTTTCAACGGTGTTGACGGTTGAGCATCCGGTCAGCGCCAAAGCGCCACCGGCCAGCACCAAAGAAAAAAGTTTTAATATTTTCATTTCAATTTGAATTGTGACACCAACAGCGGTGTTCCAATGTTGATGGATTTGACATAAACCACGTTCACAGTGCCATCACTGATAGTCACTGATGTTTTCACGCCGTCGGGCGTGGTCAAATCAATTTTTCGATCCGTCGGCGTCGGAACACGGGCCACTTGAAATTCCTTGGGTAGCGTTGTCCAAGTGCGCTCGTCAGCAATATTGACGGCGATCTGATAGGTTGCTGTAGCAATTTGAGTAAAAAGCCCAGCGAGATTGTTGCCCAGACCAACATTGTTGCCTCCAGACTGTCGGGCGGCGTCATTGATGGCATAGGCAGCTACCGCTTTGGTGACGGTCGAAACAATGGTCTTGGTGATGATCACCGGCAACTCATTTTTGAAATCCAACGCCACTATGCCATCAACGCTGGCGACCGGGGCGGTGGCGGCGTTTGTGCCATTTGCAACCACCGTCAGACTGGGGGTGTAGTTCCCTTGCAATTTCAAGGTTGGGAACGCCGCACCGACATACGATACTTTGGAAACAATAATTGGAATATCCACGCGAACTTGTCCACGTTCGGGTGCACAGCCGGTTTCAAAAAGCACATAAGTAACAGGCAACAGCGGCTTGCCTTGAATCAAATCATCGGCGGCGGCAATATCTTGTTTGACATAGTCATTATCGGGGACAAACGCGGTGACTCGCTCGAATGATTTGTGGGCGCGTTCCAAATCCGAAGCGTCGGCGGCATTGGCCATGAAATACAAGCCATCTAAATACACCGTGAATGGATTAACATAATCGGCATAAACTTTCACCCCGTCCAGGTTGGCGGTGGCACTTGACAATTGCGACTGCAACTTTTGATTGCTCTGTGCCTTTTCAATTGGCTCCTTATCCTTGCTTTTCTCCGCTGCTTCCTGCGTTTGTTCAATACGCTTTTTATTTGCCTCAACCGCATCCTGTTGGCGCTGGTAGGCGCGGATGAATTCTGGACGGGCTTTGTCTGTCTCACCGAGAGCCAAATAATTAAGCGCCTTGTAAGTGTTCAGCATGATGCCATCATAAGACCGTCCTTCGTATGCTAAATTGGCCTGATTAGAAAGTAATGCCCCGGCTTCCTGGCCAATCCTGACCTTGGCCTTCTGCGCATAGTCGTCAATTTTTTCCTGTGCCTGGTCAAACGCCTGATTGCTGTCGGCGTATTGTCCAGCGGCACGCAGCACCGCGCCCTGCTCCAAACGCCAGATGATGGCGTCCTTATTGTTCGCGTTTTTATCCGCCAGGTTTTTTGCATCGGCAACCGCACCCGGCAGGTTGCCCCGCTGCCAATTGGAAATAGTCTTGTTTTGCTGCTGATAAGTTTGACAGCCCGTTGCCAGAAAACCAGCAACCCCCGCAAGCAAAATTAACTGAACACTTTTTTTCAATTTCGCCGAACTGAATAGCTTCATTTGATTCCCTCTGGTTTGATGGTTAACGACTTTATTGAACCTTTCGCAGAATGGCACCGGTGGTGATGCCGGTGTCTTCCGAGGTTTCTGCCTTGGAAAATTTCGGCGTCACTTCTGAAATCCTGACCTTGCCAACCTTCACTTCTTCGCGGCCAAGTGATTCCTTGGTGTCCGGGTCAATCATTTCATTGCCAAGCGCAAAAACATTGAACGTGTCGCCCACCGCCACGCCTGCACCTTCGCCTCGGTTGATGGTGACAACGTTGTCGCGCTTGGCAATAATCTTTGCTGGAAAGATTACGTCGGCCACGCGGTTGGCAATTTTCTCCGCCAGCGTCCGCGAAACCGCCACCATCATTTCATCGCTCAACTCGCCGTCCTTCACCGAGTAATTGCGTTCCTCTTGAATCTGCTTGAACGCATCGTTGCCGGTCTGAAAATTCGCCGATTCCAGCAATTTGCCGGTCGTGGCATCATAGATTTTTCCGATGATGGAAAAACGGAATACACGTTTGGTTGCCGAGCGACCGGTGCCTTCAAATGTGGCCTTCTCGACGTAATCTTGAAAATCATCCACCGTCGCCACCAGCAGGTATTTTGCGCCAGTAAGTTTGCCGGCTTTGGCGGCGGTCTTGGCATCCACATTGCCGGAAGCCCCCAAATCCTGCTCCTTGATGACCTCGTTCAAGTCACTGCGGCCCACGACATCGAATTTCCGCGTCGCATTCACCCGGTCAATCAACTGGCTGTCAAGGGATTCAATGATCCGGTTCAATTCGATTTTTTTGTCTGGCTTGGTGGCCTCCGCCAGTGACGGCGTGGGCTTGATGGACGAAACAGCCAGCGTCGCTTTTTCCTGCGCCGAGGCGATCAACGGCAGCAGGACGGCACTCAAAAGAACCAAACCAGTTTTGCAGTGAGAAATAGTTTTCATGGCGATAAATGGTGAACGGTTAATTAACAATCAAAACAAACTCTTGTAAGTGACGTGGACATTTTCCTTGGTATCCACACGGTAATGGCTGTTCTTGAAAAATTCGGCGATGCCTTCGATGCGCTTCACTTCCGCATCGGTCAGTTTGCGGTTGGCATCCAGGCCGGCGAGAAACGCCGATGTGTCAGCCCAGCGCGCATAACCGGCTTCGCTCATTTGCAAGGCCACGCGCAATTTCTGCCCGTCATAAATGTTGATTGTGCGTTCCCAGGTATCAAAACCTTCGCGCGAAAGGCGGATTTTATGTAAACCCGGACGCCCTTGAAGTGTGCCTGGCGCGGAACCGAGTGCCACGCCGTCAAGCTCCACCGTCACGTCCAACGCTTGAACGGCAATCGGTTGGTTTGTTACCACCACTTTGTTGTCCGCCGTGATTCCGATGGCGGAAATCAAAATCGGCTGCTGGCGCGGATCGGTCATCGTGCAGGCCACATTGAAATTGACCATCGCGGCCTTCGCCACCTCCACCGGCAACGCCGTGGCGCTTTGCACAATGGCATCGGCTAGTTGGCCTGCCGCGTCGTCCAGCAGTTCGTTAATCACATCGCTGTCCTCGGTCTGCAAATCCGCCGTCTGACGGATGTTTTTCTCCGAAGTGAACGCGCCGCCACGCACCGCGCCACCCTGATTCGCCTCCACGATTTTGTAGCTCACGCGAAGCCGATGCGTGATGTTAATTGTATTGATGCCGTTGCCGGAATAATTTTTCTTTTCCGTGCCGAGACTGACGATGGAAGGCACCAGAATATAATCCGCCCCCAGATTTTGCGCGAGCCTCAACGCGGAACTGTTGTCTTCAAGTGAACGATCCATTGCGCCCAGCGCTCCGTTGGGGTCTTTACCGGTGGAATAATCCTTCAATGACCGAGTGACATCATCGCGCGAAATGACAGAAAAGCCTTTGCCAGCCACGCGGCTGCTTACGAGGTCTTCCAGCACGGGAACCTTGTCGTTAAGCGCGGCGGAGCCACGGTTTTGCACGATGATGGCGATTTTGCGCAAGCCCTTGGGCTTGATTGTTTCCGTGACGGCCGCGTGCGGCGTGATGTTGGTGGTGAACCAGACATTCGTCGTCCGCTCAACATCGGCGGTTTCGTTTTGCGCGCGGACAGCCAATGCCAGCGCGGTAAACAAGGCGGCAGTGATGAATTTTTTCATAATTTTTTCCAGAAGAGAGAATCGCGGATAAATTTATTTCACCGGAGCCGTCGGTGGTGGTGATAGCGGAGAATTTCCCGTCGGTGCTGGCATATCCACCGGCCGCCCATATTTGTCCACCAAAATCACTACTGTCCGGTTAAGGTTTTGCTGACAACGATTTCATTTCGGTAAAATCTGGCTATTCTCGCTGTCCGGTCATTTTTCGATTTCAATTCTGCGACGCTTCCTTGAGGGTGGTTCCCCGCATTCCTGCGGTA
>CAISYZ010000015.1 GCA_903889895.1 uncultured Verrucomicrobia subdivision 3 bacterium
TGAGTGGCATCGATTTTATGACGATAGCTGCCTGGGTGGGACACAAAGACGGCGGCGTCCTGATTGGAAAGGTTTATGGGCATCTGGCCAACGAGCATCGCAAAGCAATGGCCGGGCGGATGAATTTTGAACCGGTCCAACTGAGATCAGACAAATCTTCCTGACTCGCCGGAAAGCCGATGATCATCGTTTAGTTTGGGGCGCGTAGTTTAAGCCAACCGCTTTCGGCGTCTTTTAAAGCCGTCGGGATGTAAGTCAAACATTTTTGAAAGTGTGGACTTGCCAAATCTGGCTGTCAAAGCACAACCTGGCATCAACACATGGCTGAAAACTGGTCACGCGAAGAAGTTGAAGCAACAGTCTCGGATTATTTTGAGATGCTTGCAATGGAACTTCGTGGTGAATCGTTTAACAAGGCTGAACATAACCGCAATCTTCAGAAATTTCTCAATAACAGGACCAAAGCGGCAGTCGAATTGAAACATCAAAATATCAGTGCTGTGTTAATTGAGCTTGGCTATCCATATATTGATGGATACAAACCGCTGCCGAATTATCAGCGACTTCTTTATGAAGTTGTCGAAGACCGGCTTCTCAATGCCGCAGGCTTGCATCAAGCAGCGGCGGCAGCGGTTGAAAAAACCGTTGACCAGCCTCCGGTCGTAACCGATGTGCTGGCAATACTTGTCAATCCTCCGCATCGAGAAGAAGAAAAGCCCAAACTCCAAGACAGTGCTCCGCGCATTCGTAAGCCGGTGCGGAGAAATTATCTTGAAATAGAATCGCGGAATCAGGCTTTGGGACTGGCTGGAGAAAAGCTGGTTCTTGAATTTGAACACAAACGCCTTTGGCAAGCTGGAAGAAAAGATTTGGCGAACCGAATTGATCACGTTGCAAACTCAGCGGGTGACCATCTTGGATTTGATATTTTGTCTTTTGAAACTGACGCGCGTGAAAAATTTATCGAAGTTAAGACGACACGATTTGGAGCAATGACGCCATTCTTTGCGTCCAAGAACGAAGTTGAAGTTTCTGAAACGAGAGAAAACGAATACCAACTTTATCGTCTGTTCCATTTTGAACGCCAACCGAAACTTTTCATCCTTCCTGGGTCTCTTCGTAATACTTGTTCGCTTGATCCAATGCAGTATTCAGCACTGCCGCGCTGAAACTTTTTCAGCCAATTGTTTTTCAAATTTTTCTTCTGCCGCTTATTTTGCCTCTTTTTTTATTGCGTCGGCGAGCCAATCGCCACCTTTTGCGCCGAGCCGGTATTTCTGAAGGCGACTGTGCAGACTGCCGGAATCGAGATCATCCAGCCCCACATAAATCGCCTGCTCCGCCGTGCTCGGCTCCACGCGCTCATTGACATTCTCCACGATGTCGCCAAACCGCAAGCGCGTCCAATTATTGCGATTGAACAGCGGCAGCTAGGCCCAATTTGGATTGGGCTTGAGCTTTTCCGGTTTTGGCAGAGCGGTGGTCATGCGTTGGCGTTGAATTCGCGCTCGAACTGGCCGACGACTTTGAGAATGTCATCGAAGGTCGGGACTTCACCGAAGAACATCGGTCCGAGCATTTGCTCGTAGTCGGCCCGCCAGTTGGCGAGGTGCTGTTCCGGCGGCAGCAGCCGGAATGTGCCCGGACGGTGGGTGGTGTAATCCACCCAGGTGTGACGGAAGAAAATTTCGCGATGCTCCGCGACGCGTTGGAACAAAGGTTGGTTGACCAATGCTCGCGCACCCACTCCGGCACACAGCAGACACCAGAGATCGTAGTAATGGCGGGCCATGCGGAGTTTCCGGGGTTTGTCCGCCGGACGAAAAGTTTCCTCGTGCAGCAGGCAGGCTTTTTCCCAGAAGGTGCGTTCCGCCGCGATGACGCGCGCAGAGAATCCGGCATCGGGCACCAGTTTCGGAAAAAGTTCCGCGACGTAGGGCTGAATGGTTTTTTGCTCATTCGGCCAATCATCCGAGCGAGCACCCAGCTCAATCTTCACAACGGGGCGGACGTAGCCGGCAGTTCCCGACGGAAACGCCGACGGGTAATGGAACAGCAGACATTGGCCATCGGCCATGTCGGGATCAACTTCGAGTTTCCAGTCGGATTTACCAAGGGCGGCATGAAGCCGGCTGGCCAGCGCGGGCTGTAGTTTTTCCTGAACCCATTTCCGGCTGGCTTCCATCAGAGCTTCCAGGCGGTCGCGCCGTTTCTTTTTGCTCGGTGCTTTTTCGGGTGCGGCATCACCACCAAAGCCGAGGGCTTCCTTGTCCACCACCAGATCAATGTCCTCGGAAAAACGCCGGATCAGCCCCCAAGCTTTTGAAAGTGAAGTGCCGCCTTTGAACGTGAGGTGCTGGCCGATGTCCGGCAGGGCGAACAGTTCCCGCAAGGTCCAGCAGACCCAGAAATCTTTTTCCACGCTGACGGGTTCGAGCGAAAGCCGGCGACTGCATTCGTTGCACGCGGCAGCCTGGTCGGCAGGCGATAGTTGAAGGTAGGCATCCATGAGAATTCAATCCTTGGCCAGCCGGTGAAAGATGTCGGCGATCCAGCCCGGCGCTTGAGGCGCGTCCTGCACCAAGGCGGCGCGGTCAGCCGGTTTGAGGTTGCGCCGTAATCGGGCAATGGTGTCGTCATCCACATGTTTGCGTCCAAGCCAACGCAGTGCCTGAATGACGAGCGCGCTGGCGGGATTTTTGGTTTTCACGGTTCGGGCCGTGGTGTGCTTGAAGATGATCGGAGATTTACCCACTTGGATTTGGCGTTTGCGGCCATCGGTCAGGTAAACCAGCTTCATGGGCACTTGATCGGACAGTCCCAGTATGTTGGCCGCGTGTGCGCCCGAGGTGTGCAGCGTGGCTTTGTCCCGTTTGGCGACCGCTTTGGCCACGGCATCCGTGGTGGTGGAGAGCCGCCCGAAGAGCGGATGGTTTCGCGGCAGGTCGTAAAGACCGCGGCCAACTTTTCTGAGAATCCCCGCCCGCGTATTGCGCGACAGGGCCTGATCAACCGCAGCCCGCGTGCCAAGATCGAGAAAGTCGGCGGGCGTGAAGACACGCGCCTTGCCCTGCACCCGGATGCGGGCAAGGATTCGCCGGTCAATGGATTGAGTGTGTTTACCCATATTTATTGTCAGATAAAGATATGCGTATATCTGACAAAAACAAGCTGATTTGCAGGTAATTCCTGGTCAGTCATCGGCTGCGATTAATAGTGACTGCAAGGACTTGCGGGTTTTGGCCGCGCTTTCCAGCCAGCCGTCGAGAGCCGCCGACAGACCGGGTTGGCTCGCTACCGCCGAGTTTGCATCCGATGCGCCATTCGCGGCCGGTGCGACGTAAAGCGGGATGCTCAAGTTGCCGTCCTTGACCATGGGCGTCGTTAGCGAACGAGTTTGCGGCGAAAAATGTCCAGCGTCAATACGACTTCGTGTCCGTTTGCACCAGTTGGGCGCGGATGCTCGAAAAAGTTCGATTCAATCTGCGCCGACTCAAATGTCCGCACGGTCAGCACCTTTTCAACCTGCGGGGTCACTTGCGGGGTGACTTACGGGTTGGGTCTCGTCAACGCGCAGCCTGCTGCGGTCAAACAAAATTCCCAAAAAATCCGGCCAGCAATCCCGGCGCAAAAGCCTAACCAGCCACGTCTTTGGTTCGCCTGCGCCTGTCAACGGTGGAGCCGCAAACCGAACCGCCGGCGCGCAGCGCCAGACACAAATTATCGGACAACCTTGACAGGCGCAGGCGAGCCATACCATTGACGAGGCGAGCGCGCCGGAATCCTCCCCGTGCGGATGCAAAATGAGAATCGCGTCACCAATATAATAGCGGCACGCGGGAATAAATTTGTCGCCCGGCATGTGGATGAGTCCATTGAGCCCATCGTGAGTCCATTGATTCTGTCACCGCCGATACGTCCAAAGAAAATAAATGCCGAAGCCGAAAAGCAATTCGCCGATGCTCCAGAGAATCTGTCCCCACCACGCCTGAAACGACATTCTGGCATCCAATGCTTTTTGTGCCTCAATCAGGCGAAATCGTTCGTCAATCAGTTCTTTCCTGACATCATCCAACGCCTTTTTTAGCGAGGCGTTGCCGTGTTCCAACTCAAATTTAACCTGGCGGGCGGCCTTTTCAGTTTCAACCAGATGTCCGTTGGATTTAGCCACGGCTTGTTTGATGGCTTCGCTGTGATTTGCAACCGATTGGTCAAACGCCGCGATGGTCGAACTGGTCGTGTCATCGAAATTTGCGACCAGCGCGCCGGTCTTTCATCGTCGGAATGCCCAGCGGTCGCAACTTCCCGTTGGCTTTTGGGATATAGACGCGGCGCAAAGGCAGCGGCTGGTATCCCCGTCGTTGCAACGACTCGATGGCTTTGAGTTTGGCCTCCGGAGTGCTCCATATCTTCCCATCCACTCCGGGGGTTTTCTTGCCTTGATTTTCCGTCACTCGTTTCACGGCCAAGGCTTTTGCCGCAAACGAGTGGGTTAGCAGCCATTGCA
>CAISYZ010000016.1 GCA_903889895.1 uncultured Verrucomicrobia subdivision 3 bacterium
AGTGACCGTATTGTTTAACCCCAGCCGTTCCGCGCCCGCACCGATCCACTCGCCGGGCCGGATTTCACCGGCGGCGTAGTAGTCGTTCTGCGCCAGATGCTCGTCGAAGTAGCCTTCGGCATCCGCCAGATTTTTCTGTGCAACGGCTGTGAACATAAAACGCGATGTTAGCTGTTTTTCAAATGGCTTTATGCCCGGTTGGCACAATCGTAAATTTTTTTCATTTATCGTTTGGTCATTTTATCCGAGGCCAAACAGGCAAAGGAGCGCCAGGCACGCAAAATACTTTTTCAGATTTTCCACCGCTGGCGGACGGCTGAAACAAAAGTCTGAACATGGTTTCATTCATTCGGTAATTTTATCGGATGCCCTGGCCCCAATTGTGTAACCTTTACACAATCACCTAATCCCTCTCTGTTACTATTAACCGTTTTTCATTTTACCAGAATTGGCCGTGTTGTGGTGTATCAACTACACTGCTTGCACCACCGTCATTCTGGCAAGTTTCGGAACGATGAAGTTGCAAACTTTGCAAGAAGTGAAAAACATTTCGATGTTTGCATCCAAGTATCTGGCTATAGTTCGTCGCGCTTAACAAAGCGGTTTCCATCTTCTAATCAAGATATGACGATTGAAAGAAAGCTCATTGTTCTTTCAAATATAACTTGACTGTAACCATCCTTATATGGTATTCGTCTTCCCGTTCGATGAAAACTTGCTTGAACATATCAGCCACGAGTTGGCCGACGATGCCGGTCGCGAAAGCGACACGTCATAGCCGGTTAAGCCAAGGTTGTGTGTTTAGCCTTGGCCTATCCATCGCGTATTCCGGGCAAAACTCGGAAACCAATTTGGATAGACTCACGGTAAGCAGGTAAAGAATCGAAATAGGATTTTTCTAACCCTGCTTACTGGAAGGTAAGCAGGGTTTTTTATTTCCCTGCATAACTGGCAGAGTGAAAGCAACCAAACGAAAGAGTAGTAATCTGTGAACAAGATCAAAGCGACGTCTAAATGATGTCCGACAGCGACAAACTAATAACGACGCAAGAGAGCCGAGGTTCTCAACCGGTGGGGTCTGTCCATAGACTGCCGAAAAGTGCGCCGACATGGTTTTACCCAAATTTACAATTTAAGGGCTTCGCAGGAGGTGTGCCCATAAACACCGAAACAGCCGCCGTGAAACCGCGGGTTGGGATCGAATAGATCACCAAGAGGTGTTTGTTCTTTATTGAAATGGCACGGGCCGGGAGCACAAAGCTCCCGGCCCTTTTAATTTCGCGGTTGTGATTTAACAGCAGAATGGCTTCTTGCCAAGGAGCACGTCCGGGTGCGATTCCCGGCAACCGCACCAACCTTGATACGCCGTGCGCCAGCTTGCGCAGCCGAGTCTCCAAAACTCAGCTTGCTCGGGGCAGCACCGAGGCGGCGTGCCAATTTTTTTGGGGTCGTGGCAGACAAGCAATGCACTTGCCTTGCAAGCAAGTTGATGTGGGAGCGTTACCCACCGACTCCACCAATTTCAACTGCGGGAAACTCGACCAATGCACAGAGAGAAGCCTCATAAACTTCTTCAGGTGGGTGTGACTCCCACTCCCGCTACCATATATATGGGAAGTGATCCGGCTGCCCGACTGTAAATCGGGTGTCGCAAAATAAAACCGGAAGCGACGACTGGAGCGTTACCAGCATTTCCCACCATTTCGGACTCGTAGCTCAATCAGAGGAGCAGCCCGTTGTCTGCGGGAAGGCTGAGGGTGCAAGTCCCTTCGGGTCCGCCAATTTCAAGTCTTACCGCGAGGCCGATTCCCAGGGTTTCGGCGTCGCGTATCTCCACTCCAGCGTTCTTAAAACCGCTCGGAGCATCAGCGCGTAGCGTAGTGTAATAATCCCGGATGCCCTCATTCGTGGCGTCCATCCGCACGGCGATGGTGATGTCCGGCCGCGCGCTCGCGTCCAGTCGAATCAGCCAGCGCGACGAACCCGCGCCGGTTTCCGTGTGCCGGCACAACACGATGGACACGCGCATTTCACCATTCACGTCCAGTAGTTCAGTTTCCCGATTCCAGACCGCTGCCGCGCCGAGGTCGGAAATTTTTTGGACGACTTCGACGACGATTTCCGGGTGACGCTTCCGCAGCCGCCGGTTTTCCTCGACGAAGCTATAATCAATGCCGGGATCATAGCCAATCAGCCGGTAGGCGTTCACCAGTGTTCCAAAGCGATGGCTGAACGCCGTGCTCGATGGCAGTCCTTCGGCTTCGTCAATCAGGATGCCCGAAATGCGACCGTGCATTTTCAAAAGGGTGCGGAGTTTTTCCAGCATTTCCTCATCCGTCAATTTCTGGCTCCGCGCCAGAATGATTTCCCGTGCCCGCAAGAAAAGTTCCGGCTCGACGACTCCCTCAAATGCGCCATCCGCCCGGACCCATTTGTCCGGCGGATTGTTGACGTGTTTCTTCTTCAGCTTGCACGAAGTCCGGTGATACACGTTGTTTCCGATGTATTTTTCGTTGGTGAGGATTTGATGCACGGTCGCCCGGTTCCATTCCCGCCCAAAATCGGTCTTCACGCCTTGCGCGTTCAGGATGACCGCAATCTCGGATTCAATTTTCCCTTCGCTGATGAATGTCTGGAAAATCCAGCGGACGATTTTGATCTCATCTTCCGGGCCGCGCACCAGCACCACGCGGTCGGTCTGGATGCTTTTTTGCTCGCCCATTTTCAGCATCGCCTTGCGCTTGCCGTTCTGGTCAATCAGCATCCGCCGCAAACCGAAGCCCGCCGTCCCGCCCTGCTTGTAGCCAAGTTGGATCAGCCGGCACGCGCCCTGAAATACTTTCGTCGAAAGTTCCCGGCTGTATTCGCCAGCCATCGTCCGCTTCATGGTTTTCATGACCGAGGACATTGGGCTACCATCATTCTCGAATTGCTCCGCGCAGTAATGGACCGACACGCCCGCCCGGCGGCAGATGTATTCGTAATACGCGCTTTCGTCGGCATCCTGAAACCGTCCCCACCGGCTCACGTCATAAACAAGAATAAATGAGTATTGCGCTTTCCCTTCCTGAACATCGCGGATCATCTGCGCGAGCGAATCGCGCCCTTGGATGTTCAGCCCGCTTTTGCCTTCATCTGAATACACCTTGACGATGGTGAATCCACGCCGCTTGGCGTATTCGCGGATAATGTCCATCTGGTTGCTGGTCGAATACTGCTGATGCTCAGTGGACATGCGCACATACACCGCCGCACAATTCGCCCAGCGTTCTTTGTCGGCCCGGCTCATGTCATTTGTTTTGGTATTGTTTCAAGTTTTTGTGATGCCTCCGGCCCGAAGCCGGCAGGCATTATTCCATGATGGCAGATGGGCGTAAGCCGCAGCGATGAAATCTTGTAGCGCAATCTATTTTCGTTGTCCGCGTTTCCAATAGAACGGATGCAACTTGCGCCACGCCCGAACCCGCTCCACTTCATCCGGGCCGCACCAGTGGCGACGGTTTGCTGGTTTGGATTGCCACCGCTTTTGGCTCGCTGTTTTGCTGGCCTTCCGGCATTTAATTTTCAGACAGAACCGCTGGTGATGATGGTTGCGGGGATCGGTGGTAAACCACTTTTTGCAACATCGGCATTTTCGTTGATGGTGTTTCATAAAAAACACCACCGAAAACTGCTATGCTGGCACAACTAAAAACTAAAATGCGAAGTCAGGCTGATTTATCTGATTTCTGTTGGACCGGTTCAAAATTCATCCGCCCGGCCATTGCTTTGCGATGCTCGTTGGCCAGATGCCCATAAACCTTTCCAATCAGGACGCCGCCGTCTTTGTGTCCCACCCAGGCAGCTATCGTCATAAAATCGATGCCACTCA
>CAISYZ010000017.1 GCA_903889895.1 uncultured Verrucomicrobia subdivision 3 bacterium
GGCGTTGCTTTCAGCAACGTGCCGACTTCGCCTTTGGCGTAATCCTTTGTCTCGCGGTTGAACACAATCACCGCGTTGGCCGGATAAAATCGCTTGTCGCGCTTTTGGGCATCCGTCAAATCCAGCCGCTCATGCGCCGTCACCGTCGAGTCGGCCTTGTCAATCAGTCCCGCGCTTCGCAACCCGATACGAATCCGCTCATTGATTTCGTGAATCTCGCCCCACGTCTGCGAGACAATTACGGTGGACTTTTTCCTTTGCGCCAGCGTCAGATAGTCGGCGACGAGCCATTCGCGTTGCTCGTCAATGGTGCGACACTCGACAATTGCGCCGAGGTGATCCAAACGGTCGAATGATTCGGCGTATTGGCCGGACTGCGCTTTGCGAACCGCTGCGCGGTATTGCTTGATCCGTTTTCGCTCGGACTTCGTTTCGCCCGCCTTTGGATTTTGCCGCCGAATCTTTGTCAGTCTTGCGGCTTCCAGACCGGCATACCGTTCAATCGCGCGCAGGGCGTCCGAGGCTTCGACCGCCCCATGCTGGCGAGTGTCGCCCGAAAGAATGACGCGACCGCCATTCGCTTGCACGAAACTCAAAAGTTCGTGCATCTGCTTTCCGCCGATTTGTCCGGCTTCATCCACAATCACCACCGCGCCAGGAATCATCTGCCGCTTTGCCAGAAATTCCGAAACGGTTTTGGTATCGGCAAAACTTTTTTTCAAATCAAGGGCTTGCTGGCGTTGCGGAGCGATGACGTAAGAGACGTGACCGGCAGCTTTCAAACCGTTGCCGATTTCCCGCAACGTGTGGCTTTTCCCCGTTCCCGCGCCACCACAGAACAGCGTGACGAAATCGCGCGACCCCAGAATCAATTCAGCGGCGGCGCGCTGATCCGGCATTAGTCCGGCGGAAATGTTGTGAAGCGGATTGAACTCCGCGAACTTGCTCCGTCCGTCGCGGGCGAGGCAGACGATTTCCCATTCGCAGCTTAAAATCTCACGCGTCGTGATTTTTGAAGGCGCGTGTTCGTTGCGGATATATTCGCGTTCCTGCCCTGCCGCCTTGATGTCTTCCGTCGTCAATTCCGCCCCGCGCCCGCGTTCCAAGGCCGCGCTCCAAACTTCGTTTTCGCGGACGACCGAGCGGCGGTCGAACAAGTGTTCTTCCGCCCACTGGATTGCGGCTTGCGCCGTGACAGATGGCGATTGCACCGCCGCCTTTGGTTGGCGAGCCAGCTTTCGCAACGACTGTCTTTCTTCGCCGGTAAGCTGGCTGTCCCAGAGGCGTTGAAGTTCAGGCAGCGCAATTCCCTCAATTTTCCGGCTGCGCTCCGCTTGCGCGATTTGCGAGCGCAGTTCCTTCAAATTGCCTTTGGCCAGTTCCGGCTTCTCTTTCAGCATCTTTTCGATGCTGGCGTCAATTTCATTGTGGCGTTTGGAAAAGCGTGAACGCAGTTCAGGCGACACGCCCTTGATTTCAAAATCGCCGCGCGGCTTGTTTTCAATCTCGTAGCCGAACTGCCACAGGTCGCGGGCGAATTCGTGGTAATAAACATTCTCCGCAAATTTCCGCGCTTGCAGCATTTCGTAATTTGAAAGAGCTTTCCAACGCTGCTCGGATGCGTCAAACGTGGCGTTGAACATGACGCAATGCGTGTGCAAGTGCGGATCAAGTGCGCGTGAGGTGTCATGCCGAAACGTGGCGCAGACGACATTGCCAGTGAGCCGCTCCGATTTGTCCATCCCCCGATGCACCTGTGTCCCGGCGAAGTGCTGCAATTCATTTACGGCAATTCGCACTGCGCGACTGTGTGATTCCAAAAGCCGCTTGTCATCGGCAATCAATGCCTGAATAGAAACCGATTTTGGCGGTGAAAAGGTGAAGTCATAAAAAACCCGGCGATTGGCAACCTCTGCCATTTTGTCCGAATCCCATCGCGTCGTCTTCATCCGTTGCGTCAGCAATTCGCCGGTCTGTGGATTCTGGTTGTGGCAGAGTTTCAAAAATTGATCCTGTCTCACCCTGCCCGTAAGCCCAAGCTGTTCAGCCCCGATTCCAGCCCATTCACCCGATACGATGTTTTCCTGACTGTAATAATCGCCAAGTTGCAGATGCTCTTTGAAGTATTTTTCCGCGTTGTTCAGGTTGCATTGTGTCTTGGTGGACAGCACATCCACTTTTTAGCTCATCGTAACCAGCAAAGTTGTAATGAAATCATTACAGCTTGCGGAAAAAGACGAGAACTGAAAACCCCTCTGTCTCACAGTCGAGCAACATCCATTAAGGTCGGCGAGTGTAGTGGGACAAAATCTCTGGCTGCCACTCAAAATCTTCTTCGTAAGCCCAAGCGACTCCGCCAAGAACCGTCGAATAATGCCAGGCATTGTAAAAACTATCTCGTTCAAATTCTTGCTTAACCCGATTTGCCCAATCTTCGGTCGGGACAACAATCTTAAAAAACTTCGGGTCAATAAAAAGTTCCGGCGTGTTAATTCTCCATTCACGTTCCCAAGTAAAATCAATAGGTGGGTTTGACTTTGGTTCATAGCGAACGTGCCGCCATCTGAAATTTTCTGGCAATTCATCGTAATCTGTTGCCGGCCCATAAATCACTTGTCGTCCGCCCTTTTCAAACAGCCAGTCTTTCTGGACGAGCAGACCAAGCGGTTGATAACGGACAACATTGCCCAACCACTGACTTTCCACGAGGGCTTTAGGCGGTGCTTCAGTGAAGCAAATGCACTTGAACCCACCTTTGATGTGACCGTTTCCAGCCTTGAGCATTTTGGAACTGATGATTTGTTTCAAAACATCATACGATTGTTCAAGCGTGTCACCCTTTATGAAATGAATCAGGTATTCTGAAAGGTCTGGTCGTTTCATTGCCGTCATATTTTATCAATAATTCCGTTCAATGCGAGTTCGGATTGTTGTCAGATTCTGATTCATCTTGTAACGAAATCATTACAACGTAACTGTTGGGAATCAGTTTAGATGGAGGTATGGAATCAATGCTAAACCGTCATTTTTCATGGCACGCCTTACGTCTAACATTCGTTAGAGTTTTTGCGGACGAAAATTGTCCGAGGTCTGGCGGATATGCGCCAGAAGTCTGTCCGATTCTTATCCGAAAATTATCCGATTCTTGTCCGATTTTTTATGGGCGATAACAGTTCATCCGAGGAAGCCCATGCTCGGTTTAAGGAACTTGCCAATGGCTACCGGCCAAAACTTCCACGCAAGCTCGCGTTGCTATTGCCGTTCAAAACACACATCGAAGGGCTTCTGGCAAAACAGGCATCATACGACGACATTCGGATTCTTCTGGAGGATGCAAAGGTCATTGTTTCCAAAGACACCGTGCATCGTTTTTGCCGTCAAGTGATCGGCCAAAAACCTGTCCGCCAGCGCAGCGCGGGCGCGAAGGAAATCTTGCCGGTGAAAATATCGCCGGTTCAACAACCGCCGCCCGAAAGCATCCAAGCGAGCTTGCGGGAACAGCGGAAACTCATTCCCGGCCCGTGGTCGCGGCGCAAGCCCGGTCCACGCATCGCCGATTCAAAAAACCTTTAACCAAAAAACAATATGCAAAAACAATTCAATGCCGTCATCAACGGCAAGGGCGGCGTCGGCAAAAGTTTTTTTGCCGTCAATTTTGTTCAGTATCTTAAAGACAACGACATCGCCCACATCGCTGTTGATACCGACAACGAAAATTCAACACTGAAGCGTTTCCATCCCGAAGCCCGGTTTCTCAACATCGCCGACCCGACGGACATTGATTCGGTTTTCGCCATGCTGGACAAAACGGATTTGGTTGTCATGGACTGCCGCGCGGCCTCGACCGATATTTTTCTCGATTATTTTGACGAGGTGCGAATCTTCGACTTGCTCAAACAGTTTGGTGCATCCCTGAATCTCATCATGCCAGTCAACCACGAAACCGACAGCTTGGAGCAGATTCGCAACATGACCGACCGTCTCAATCACAACGCCCGATACCTGGTTGTCAAAAACGAGGTGTTGTCGGAACGCTTCGCCAACTACGAGCGCAGCGCCACTCGAACACGGTTGATGGAGGAACTTGCGGCGAAGGAAATCACCATGCCGAAACTTTACGATTGGATCGTCGCAGATTTGAACAAGCACGACCTGACAATTTCCGCCGCCATCAAAAATCCCGCCTTTGACTATTTCAACCGAGGACGCCTTCAAAACTGGCTGCACAAATTTTATGACGAACTGGAAACCGTGCGCGGGATGTTGCTGCCGCCACCGCCAAAAATTCAGAAGCCGAAAAAGGAATCAAAATCCGGCGACTCGCTTTTGTGAACGAAGACAAAAACAATTTTGACGAGGCGGTTTCCGAATGGCGGCGCAAGAACGGAATTCGGGATGACGACTCTGTTTTGCAGATGTTGGAATTGCTGAAGATTTTTTTCCAGAACGTCAAAATTGAAATCCCGCCCGACACGGATTCCATCCAGTTGATAACCGTCCGCGTCTCGCTCCAAACGCTGACGCAGTTGACTAAAGATTTTTCAAAGGAAGCGCGCGAACTGAAACAGGAAATTCGGAGCGTTCCACAAATCACCCAACAGCTTTCCGCCGGTCGCACAGTGGCCTTTGTGTGCGTGGCAATCGCTTCACTCTTGGCAGGAATCCTGATTGGAAAATTTTTGCTCTGATTTATGTGCTGGATAAATTACGTCACGACCGGCTTGTCTTTGCTGATGGCGACCAGCGCGCTCTTTTTTCTGCCCGTGCCAGCCTCGTGGATTGTGGCGACGGTCTTCGCCGCCATCGCCGCTTTCGCCGCCACCGCGAAGGGCAATATCGCGAAAAATAAATTCATTGTCCGGTTGAAGGGCTTTGCGTGGACGCGCGAGGATTTTTGCCGTGGCTGGCTCATCACTGGCGACACCGGCTCTGGCAAAACCCGTTCCGGCATCAATCAACTGCTTTTTCAGGTTTTTCAAAACGATCCGAACTGGGGCGGGCTTTGCATTGACGACAAAGGCGTGTATTGGGAAACGCTCGTGGAGATGGCGGCAAAATTCAATCGTCAGGATGACTTGATTTTATTGCAAGTCAGGCCGGACAATCCACCGGACAAATGGAAACCGGCGCACACTTTCAATTTGCTTTCCGACCCGACCATCCCGCCTTCCACCTACGCAAAATTCGTCGTGGACACGGTGACGAGTTTGGGACAGCGTGCCGAGCAGTCCTTTTTCAAAAGTCAGGCGCAGACGCATATCGGTCTCGCCCTGGAACTGTTGACGCGCTTGGACATGGAAGCAACCCTATTCAACGTCCGTGATTTTCTTCTTGATGAC
>CAISYZ010000018.1 GCA_903889895.1 uncultured Verrucomicrobia subdivision 3 bacterium
GCGACTTGCGGGCGAATTCGAGATGTTTCCCTTTGAGCAAATACCACGCGCTGACGCTCACCACGAGAAATGAGCCGGCACACCACGCGCAGCAAATGGTGTGAAACAAGCGGTCAAGCATTGAGGGATTGAAAACGAGTTGCCAGAAGTCGGTGATTTCCGCCCGCGCGTGCATCCCTTCGCCGACGATGTGATAACCGGCGGGCGTCTGCATCCAGGAATTTGCCACGACGATCCAGACGGCGCTAAAATGCGCGCCGAGCGCTACCATGCACGTCGAGAAAAAGTGTAGCTTGCGCCCGACCTTGTCCCAGCCGAACAACAGCACCGCGAGAAAACCGGATTCGAGAAAAAATGCAAAGATGCCTTCTGCCGCTAGTGCGCTGCCAAACACGTCGCCGACAAAGCGCGAATACGTCGCCCAATTGGTGCCAAACTCAAATTCCATTACAATGCCCGTCGCCACGCCGATGGCAAAAGTCAGCGCAAACACTTTCGTCCAAAACCGCGCCATCTGGTGATAAAGATTGTTGCCGGTTTTGAGCCACGCGCCTTCCATCAGCACGAGCATGATGCCCAGCCCGATGCTCAACGGCGGATAGATGTAGTGAAAGGCAATCGTTGCGCCGAACTGAATTCGTGAGAGGGTTAAAACATCCATAACAAAGAATTAAGGTTCTACTAAATTTGCTTGCTGCCAACCGTTTTTTGGCTTGCTGGCAAAGGTATTGGTTTTGCTGAATCTCATAAGAAGCTCTCTGGTCATTGATTGCGTGGAATTCATTTTGTCAGTTTCAAGAAAAGAATTGCGAGCAGCGACGCTATGCTGACAAATAGCCACAATGTCAGGCCCGTCACCACCGTCCGCCAACCGACCGACCGCAACGCGCGCACGGACAGCGAAGTGCCAATCAGGAATAGCACGAGAATCATGCCCCGCCGCGCGATTTCCGAAAGCTGCGGCGACCAGGTCGAAATGACCGGCACATAGCTCCGCAGCAGCGATGCCAGCAGAAAAAATCCGATAAACCACGGCACGGCAATTTTGAAATGTTGGTTCCGCCGCGAAACTTCCACGCCCGCGCCATCCGGCTTCCGCCGGGCAATACCAAAAGCCAGCGCCAGTGTCAGCGGCACGATCCACAGCGTGCGCGAGAGCTTGATCGCCGTGGCGGTCGCCAAAGCATCCGGCCCATAGCTCATGCCCGCGCCGACCACTGAGGAAATATCGTGAATCGCCACGCCCGCCCATAGGCCGAATTGCGCCTGACTCAAATGCAGCAAATGACCGGTGAGCGGAAAAATGTAAAGAGCAACGGCGTTCAGCAGAAAAATTGTCCCGATGGACACGGCGATTTCCGCTTCCGACGCCGCGATGACAGAACTCACGGCAGCGATGGCCGAGCCACCACAGATGGCGGTGCCAACCGAAATCAGCGTGGCGGTTTTCTTATCCAGCGCGAGTTTGCGCCCCAACCAGTAACCGAGCAACAGTGTTGCCCCGATGGTTGCGGCGGCGAACACCGAGCCGTTGAGTCCCAGCCGCAGCACAACCGGCAAGTTCATTCCAAAGCCCAGCAGCACCACGCAAATTTGCAGCAGCCATTTGGTGACATTGTGATTCCAATGGACGAACGGATGTCCAATCAAAAGCGCGAACAGGATTCCGGCAACCAGTGCCGTCGGCGGCGATGCCCAAAGCACGAGGCAGACAACCACAACAACCAGCGCGACGACTTTTGCACGATGGCCGGGCAGGGTTGCGGATTCAGGACGGTGGTGAGTGTTTTTCAGTTGGTCATGGTGAGCTGCATTCATACTGGATGAAAGAGTGCCTTCACCGCGTATATGCCACAAAGACATTGTTTGTATGCTATTCATAGCTTATTATTATGCCATGAATCGGAATCATCTGGCCTTGTTTCACGCCGTTGCCCAAGCTGGCAGCATCAGTCGGGGTGCCGCCGCAGCGCGGGTAAGCCAGCCGGCGGTGTCCAAACAAATCGCCGAACTGGAAGACGCGCTCGGCGTCCGCCTGCTGGATCGCTTGCCGCGCGGTTGTCAGCTTACCGAGGCGGGGGAAATTCTGGCGGATTACGCCTCTCGCTGGCGTTCGGTGGAAAATGACGCGGCGCGGGCGATTGAGGAATACCTGGGTTTGAAACGCGGACGGCTGGCCATTGGCGCGAGCCTGACAATTGGCGGCTATCTGCTGCCCGCAGTGATTGCGGAGTTTCACCGGCAGTTTCCCGAAATCGAATTGCAACTGGAAATTGCGAACACGGAACACATTCAGCGGTCGTTGTTGGAAGGCACGATTGAACTTGGCCTGACCGAAGGGCCGTTGGAATCCAAGGAACTGGAATCCACCGTGTTTTTCAAAGACGAATTGGTAGCCATCGCGCCTGCCAGACATCCACTGCTGAAGCCGCGACGCGCGACTGTCCGCGAAATTTGCCGCGAACCGTTTATTCTGCGCGAGGAAGGTTCCGGCACGCGCGCCGTGGTGGAACGGGCGTTGCGCCGGCATGGGCTTAAAATCAAACCGCTCCTGTCGCTCGCCAGCCCGGAGGCGATCAAGAATTTGGTCGCCGCTGGTGTGGGCATTGCTATTGTCTCGCGTTTGATTGTCACCTTGGAATTGCAGACCGGTTCTTTGGGAATCATCCCGCTGAAAGATTTGAAAATCCAACGTCCGCTCCACTTGCAACGCATCCGGGGCCGCAGCCAAAGCCCGGCGCTGGTCAAGTTTCTGGCGGTGCTGTCGGCGCGGAGTGGTCATCTTCCGGTGGCGGCGGGTTGAGCGTTGGTTTGCAGCAGCGAATCCAGCCGCAGAATCAAATCTTCCTTCGCGATCAAACCGACGGATGTTCCCGCCGTTTTCCCATTCTGGAGAAACACCAGCATCGGGATCCCTTCCACTTGAAATTGTTGCGCCAGCTTTGGCGATTCGTCCACATTGACTTTAACGAACTTGATTTTGCCCGCGTATTGATCCGCCAAACTATCCATTGTCGGCGCGAGTTGACGACAAGGGCCGCACCACGTTGCATAAAAGTCCATGACCACCGGCAGCGCCGACTGCGTTACTTCGGCGTCGAACTCCGCATCCGTGATGTGCTTCACATTCGCAGTAGATTGATTCATCGCCGTGGAATTGCCGCCGCCGGACGACAAATAAACTACCAGTCCTATGAGCGCACCGAAAAGTGCGCCCCGCCGCCAGTTTGCCGTCAACGGGCAGGCACCGGATTTGCAACTGCCAAAATATCCCAGCCCAGCGCCCACGCCGCCGCCAATCAGAACGTAAAGTAAAAGTGTTGGTGTCATCTTCCTTCAAGGCTCTGCCCGAATTTGACCGAAATGGAGTTCAAGTAGCTCCGTCGCCTGGACGACACAGGTTTCGCATGCATGCACTTTGGCCGCGCGCAGTTCCTTGCAGTAAAGCGAGCCGAGCCGGGCGGCGAAATTCTGCTTCAACGCTTCCGCCCGGTCAGGCGCAACCATGCAAGCCGCGTGCAACGCCCCGCAAAGTCCGTCTGGTGCTCGACCGCCGCCAAAAAGTTTGAGATCGGCCAGTGCAATGGAAGTGTCGCCGGAGACTTCGCGCCAGGCATGAAGCACGGACTGGGCGCAGTTGAGTCGTTCAGGCGGCTGCCGGAAAACTTTCAAAGCGTGCTCTTTCATAAAAGGAATGAGCCACGAGCGGCTTAAAAGATACAAAGTCAGATGGATTTGTCCTACCAGAGTGATGTTCTCTCGTTATGCAGCGTGCTGCTGTTGGCTGTTGGTGCGAATGAGACTTATGTGATTGCTACCGGAATTCACGGTTGACAAGCGAGGGCTGATTATGAACTATGGTTCATAATCTTTGTTTTATGGCGCGTCCAGTCAACCGACGATCAATTGAAAAACCTCCCATCATGGAGGGGTTCAAGCCTTTTGGCATACCGATGCGCGATCTGGAATCAGTCATTTTGCTTTTCGAGGAGTATGAAGCCGTGCGCTTGGCGGACTATTTGGGCCTTTCCCATCAGGAGGCAGCCCAGCAGATGAAAGTGTCCCGCCCCACCTTCACCCGCGTCTATGAAAAGGCCCGGCGAACTCTTTCGACTGCCTTGGTGGAGGGGAAAGCCCTTTTAATTGAAGGTGGTAATTACCATACAAACGATTGTTGGAATCGGTGCCAACGGTGTTCCAAACTTTTTGTCTGTTCCGATGAGAAGGCCGTGTGTCCGTTTTGTCATAAATCCACCGTGCGGTGTTTGAATCCCGATTCATCCGCGACCGAAACCAACGGATTTTGCATTTGCACCCGATGCAACACCAAGGTTGCCCATGTGCGAGGCAAGCCTTGCCGGGAGAGTCAATGTCCATCTTGCGGAGCCAGCATGGTCCGCGAAAACTGTCCATCAACACATAAACAAAAACTAAAAACGAAAGCTGAAAAATGAGTATCTTAATTGCGGTTCCCACCCGGCTCGACAACACCGTTGATGACCATTTTGGTCATTGCCGGCAATACAGTCTATTTACGGTCGATGATCACAACGCTGTTCAGGAAGCCGGGATTCTGCCTTCGCTCACGGGTTGCGGATGCAAATCCGATATTGCGATGATTTTGAAATCCAAGGGCGTTTCCATTCTCTTGGCGGGCAGCATGGGAGCCGGCGCGGTGAATGTTCTCCAACGCCAAGGGATTGAAGTCCACCGGGGCTGTTCCGGCGACGCTCGCAAAGCCGTTGAAACTTTTCTGACCGGCGAATGGAAAGACTCTGGCTTGACCTGTGCCGCGCATCATCACGAGGACGGCCACCAATGCCCTTCGCAATGAAGACAACACCTGTTGCGTCTGACATCGCCCAAATCCGTTTGGTAAATAACAAAACGGAGGCGCATCCGTTTTGTTTTGTATGCAGCGGCTCCAACCCAATGGGATTGGCGCTCCGTTACGAACCACAGACCGACGGCAGCGTGAGCGCAAAATTCTTGGGCCACAGCGCGCTGGAAGGTTATTCCGGCTTGCTGCATGGCGGCGTGATTGCGGCCATGCTCGACGGTGCGATGACCAACTGCCTGTTTGCACATGGCATTCGCGGCCTGACCGCAGAATTGAAAGTGCGCTACCATGAAAGTGTCGCCGCATCCGAGGAAGTTTTCTTACAAGCCTGGCTGGATGACGACGCACATGAACTTTTTCAATTACGCGCCGAACTGAAACAGGGCGGCGCGGTCAAGGCCAGCGCCACCGGTAAATTTATGAAACAACATGAGTGAAACCATTCGCATCACGGTGCTCGTCGAGAACAGCGTCCATCGTCAGGGGTTGGTCGGTGAACACGGACTTTGCTTCCACATTCAATCCGGGGAACACAGTCTGCTATTCGACACCGGACAAACCGACTTGGCAGTGATTAACACGGAAACCTTGCGCCTGCCTTTGCATCGCGTAGAGGCCATTGTGTTGAGCCACGGCCATTACGACCACACCGGCGGCGTGCCGGCGATGCTGGAGGTCGTGCCCGAAGCGCGGGTTTATCTGCATCCCGCCGCGTTTGAAAATAAATTCAGCCACAACCACGCCGGACCGGCGCGCAAAATCGGCATGAGCGATTGCGTGGCACAAGCCATTCGTCACCACGCGGGCGGATTCATTGAAACAACCGCTCGCACCGAGATCATGGAAGGCGTCTTTGCCACCGGCGAAATTCCGCGTGCGACCACTTACGAAGACACCGGCGGCGCATTTTTTCTGGACGCGGAAGGCACGCGTCCCGATCCGCTCGTGGATGATCAGGCGCTAGTGATTGATCTTGGCCGCAGTATTGTTTTGCTGCTGGGTTGCGCTCATTCAGGCGTGGTCAACACGCTGAACCACGTCTGGCAATTAACCGGTGGAAAACCCGTGAGTGCCGTGATTGGTGGCCTGCATCTCGGTTCAGCGAGCGAAGGACGAATTCAGCAGACCATTGCCCGACTGCGCGCTGCCCAACTGGAAATGCTCGCGCCAGCCCACTGCACTAGTTTGCCCGCCACTGCTAAATTATGGTCGGCGTTCCCAGACCTTTGCCGTCCCGCCGGCGTCGGCACCGTCTTTGAATTCAAACGCGATTAGTCTTTGCCGTTAACAATCTTTTCCGCCCGGCCATACGAACCAAGGTTGAAGGCATTCGTGTAGCCCATGCCTATCAATTTGCTTTTCGCCATGCCGCTGCGCATCCCGCTTGCACAGTGCAGCAGCAGCGCCTGATTTTTGTCCTTCACACGCTTCGGCAGAGCGGTTTCAATTTCGTCGAGCGGTATGTTGATGGCTTTTGCCAGATGCCCGGAGCCGAATTCACCGGCACTGCGCACGTCAATCACCAGCGCACCGGCTTTCAGCTTTTCAAGTGCGTCTTTGGCCGAAATCTGGCCGGATTTTTTCATCATAAAAATGACCGCGACGATTGCCGCGATGACTAAAATAGTTGTCCAATTCATAAGGTTAATCCTCCTCGTCATCATCATCCGCTGCTTCACCAAGCTGTTTTCTTAAAAAAATCTTCACCGGGCAATGGCCAGTGATACCGGATACAACTAAATATGCACTGACGAGAAACGTAAGCAGCAGCCACCATTGACTGACCGCTTGCGACAGCCAGACACTGATGAGAATCAGTGCGCCGGCCAGAATCCAAACCAAGCTGTTCATGCTGGCATTGAGCCGCAGATCGGAGAAAAGTTACAAAACTTGTGCGGGCGGGGAAATTTGGAGCGCAATTCGGCAGGACGCGAACGGTTTGACGTCGGCAAAGCGGCTATGAAATCACTTCGCGGGAAATTTTTCTTTCCACTTTTTGCGTAGCGTGTCGTGCATCTGCTCGCGGAATTGAATTGGCATCGCATACGGCTGGCCGTCCTTGAAGAGTGTGATGGTCTGGCGGATGTTATCCACGACTACCTGGCAGGGATTGCAGCCCGCCATGTGCTTCTCGAACTCGACGCAGACAGCCGGGTCAACCGTGCCATCCACATATTCGTTCAACATCGCCAGTAGTTCTTCGCACTTCATGGTATTTATCTCTTTGTTGACCGAGCCATGAGCCAGTCAAAAGTTACAAGGTTTGTGGCAAAATGAGTTTTCATTCGTGGTGGTGGTGCGCCCGAACCAATTGCCGTGCCGGGTCGCCGAGCACGCGGGTCAAATCCTCGCGCAGTTGCAGCCGGGCGCGGAGCAACCGCACTTTCACGTTGCCTTCGCTCAATTCCAGCGCCTCGGCCGTTTCCTGAATTGACAAACCTTCCACGTCGCGCAGCAAAAAAACTAGGCGATGCTTCTCATCCAGCCGCGTCAGCGCGTCGTCCAGCAAACGACGGATTTCATTTCGTTCCACCAGATGCTCCGGCGACTGCCGCCAGTCGGCGATGAATTCCGGGTGCGGAATAGAATTCAAATCATCGGATGGCTCCGTCGCCTCTTCCAAGGAAAAAGTGTTCAGCCCTTTTCGTTTGCGGATGATTTTGAGCGCTGCGTGACTGGCGATGCGCAGCACCCAGGTGGAAAAACTTGCCTCACCGCGAAAGCCTTCGAGATTTTCCAGAACGCTCAAAAAGGTTTGTTGTGTGACATCCTCGGCGTCTTGTTCCTGTCGCAGCATCCGCATGGCCAGCCCATAAACCCGCTGCTCGTAACGGTTGGTCAACGCCTCGAAAGCATCCAAGTCGCCTGATTTTGCTAGGCGCACCAACTCGGCATCGGGCGTTTCGGGGGTGAGTTGATTGGTCATGCAAATTAACAACGTGATTATATTTGCATAACAAGACGCAGCAAGCCGCAACTTGTGAATCATGTCGCCATGCCAAAGAACTCTTCCTTTCAAACCTTGGCCGAAGATCAGGTCGGCATCGGTAGGTGATTGCTTTCACCTATTAACTGGGATTTCCCATTTGGTTTGTAACCCACGAACGGCGTGGGTGGTTTTCGTGATTTTCTGCCTGCTCCCGGGATTTGCAAGACATTTTTCCAGTCCGCCCTTGGTTTTTGCCCGGCGTGGGAGGTGTTTTGA
>CAISYZ010000019.1 GCA_903889895.1 uncultured Verrucomicrobia subdivision 3 bacterium
GAGGTTGAGCAGCACCTGGCGGAGGCGGCCGGCGTCGCCCACCAACCGGTGCGGGACGTCGCGGCGGACGATGGCGGCCAGGTTGATTTTTTTTCCGGGCTCGCGCGCCGCCGCGTTTTCCAGCACCCCGTCCACGATGGGGCGGAGGGAAAACTCCTCCTGCGCGATGTTCATCTTACCCGCCTCAATCTTGGAAAAATCCAAAACGTCGTTGATGACGTGCAGCAGGGAATTGGCGCTCTCAGCGGCGGCGGCGGTGAATTCCTTCTGGCGCGAATCGAGGCGCGTCTGCGACAGCAATTCAATCATGCCGAGAATGCCGCTCAACGGCGTGCGAATCTCGTGGCTCATGTTCGCGAGAAATTCGCTCTTGGCGGCGTTGGCGCGGTTGGCCTGCTCGGCGGCGGCGTTGGCTTCTTTGGCAGCAATCTGAAATTGGAGATTGGTTTTTTCCAAGGTTGCCTTGGCTTCCTGCAACGCGAGTTCAGCTTGCTTGCGAGACGTGATGTTCTGAATGACGGCCTGATATTCAAAACTATTCCCGCTGGCCTTGGTGAACCGGCGAAGGTTGCATTGCTGCCATTCCACATGGCCAGCGGCGGCGACGGCGCGACGATCAAACGAGCAGACCGGGCGGTCGGCGGGCAACGCGGCCAGATTATCCCGCAACGTTTTCGTTTCGGCGATGGTGAGCAATTGGAAAAAGTCCGTGCCGAGTAGTTGCGCTTCGGTCTGGCTGTGAAACTCGCAGAAGGCTTGATTTACAAAGGTAATTTCACCATCGGGCAGAAAACGGCAGATTAAATCCGACTGGTCGGCGACGACAGTGCGCAACCGTTTTTCGTTTTCGGCGAGATTGATTTCTGCGCGCTGACGTTCTGTGGCGATGGCGGCCAGCAGTAGGTTGGCCAGCGCCGCCGCGCAAATATAAACTCCAAATAATCGCAGTCCGCCCAAATCAACATCGGTCAAAAACGGTCCGCGGCCATGCAGGGAAAAATAGACGACCATGCCTGCCGCCACTAACGTGCCGGTGACCGCTCCGCGTGGCCCAAATCGGAATCCGCCCCACAACAAAAACGGCACAGGCAGATAGACGAGTGGATAAACGAGCGGATTAATCGGGGTGACATAGACGAACCAGAAGGCGACGAGCGTGCTGGCAATCAAACCGGCGGCACAACAAAAAGCCTCTGCGACTTTCCAAAAATTCCAGTGCCAGAGTGAACGGCTCGTCCACACGATGAAAAACGGCGGCAGCACCAGCACCGCGAGCGTATTCGGAACCAGCCACGCGACCATGTTCGGCAGCAGCGCGTCCCACGAAATTCGGTTTTCGCACACCAGCCCGGCGGCGTTGAGCGCGGCGTTGAGCGCAACGCCAAAAACACCGACCACCAGCAAATAGCTCGCCACGTCACGCACGCGTTCCTGCGCGTTTTCAAATTTCAAAAGTCGTTTCAGCAACCACACTGAAGCTGCGGCGATGACGGTATTGCCCACCGACGTGACGACCATGAACCAACCGACAGGCACGCCGCCCGCCCACAAAAACAGAAATGCGCCCAACGTGATGACTGGCCAGAAGCGATAACCCAAAATGAAAACCGCCGCCAACGCCAGACCGGCGAGTGGCCAGAACAAAGTGACTTGCCCGAAGAGTAGTAGCGATTTTTTGAAGAGCAGTCCGCCGAGAAAATATAGCACCAGCAGCGCCGTCGAACGCAACAGCGCCGGCCAGACTGGTTGTGGTTGTTCACTCACGCCGTTTTTCTATTAACGAAAAATTGCCGGCAAGGCCAGCATTATGCAACATGACTTCCAAAAATTAACCGCTGACCGGCGAACGAATTTCGTTTATGCTCCGCGCACGATGAGCAAGCTGCTGTTGATTGATGATGAAGAGGACGTGCGGTATTCGCTGCAACGGATTCTCGCCTCGGAAGAAATTGAACTCGCCACTGCATCCAGCGGCGAAGAAGGTTTGAAGGTCATTCCGAAATTCAAGCCCGACCTCGTGCTGATGGATGTGCGGATGACTGGCATGACCGGCATGGAAACGCTTCGCAAAATCCGCGCGACCGATCCGAAGCTGCTCGTCATTTTGATGACCGCTTACGGCACGACACAAACCGCCATCGAAGCGATGAAGCTCGGCGCTTACGATTATTTGCTCAAGCCGTTCGACATCGCCAAGCTCAAGGAAGTCATCAGCAACGCGCTCAAGGCCGCGCGCGACATGAAGCAAGTCGTGTCTTACGCGCCGCTGCTCGAATCGGAAGATTACGAACTCGGCATCATTGGTCGCAGCGGACCGATGCAAGGCGTTTTCAAACTCATCGGCCAGATTGCCGCGACCGACACCACCGCGCTCATCACCGGCGAAAGCGGCACGGGCAAGGAACTTGTCGCCCGCGCGATTTATCATCACAGCGACCGCGCGCAACAGCCGTTTCTCGCCGTCAACTGCGCCGCGATTCCCGAGCAGCTTTTGGAAAGCGAATTGTTCGGCCACGAAAAAGGCGCGTTCACCGGCGCGACCGTCCAGCGCATCGGCAAATTTGAGCAATGCAACAAAGGCACGATTTTCCTCGA
>CAISYZ010000020.1 GCA_903889895.1 uncultured Verrucomicrobia subdivision 3 bacterium
CGGCGGTTTCCCCGAGTTTGGCAAAATCTATTTTGACCGCTTCACCGTTGAGATAACCATCAAACCACGGCCAGGCCGGCGTGCCGACGAAGCCCAATAAAATGGCGAACCCCGCGAGGATGATCAAAGGAACGGTCATGACGGCGGGGCTTTCATGCGGATCGTGGCTGGATTCGGAGGAATGGGAATGAGAGTGTGCGGAGTGGCCGTGAGCAGATTTTTCTTCGTGACCGCGATAGCTGCCGAAGAAAACCAGCGCCACTTGCCGCGTCATGTAAAACGCCGTGAACAGCGCGCCGGTGCAGCCCAACAAAAACGGAATGTGCGACACCGGCCAGTTGTGCGCGGAATGAAGAATTTCGTCCTTGCTCCAGAAACCGGAGAAGAACAGCGGGAAGCCCGCGAGCGCCAACATGCCGACGGCGTAAACCGCGAACGTGACCGGCATGTATTTTTTCAGTCCGCCCATTTTGCGCACGTCCTGTTCCTCGTGGCAGCCGTGGATGACCGAGCCGGAACCGAGGAACAGCAGCGCCTTGAAAAACGCGTGCGTGATGAGATGAAACATGCCGACGGCCACACCGCCGACGCCAAGGCCCATCATCATATAGCCAAGCTGTGAAACGGTGGAGTAAGCGAGGATGCGCTTGATGTCATTCTGCGCGACAGCGATGCTCGCAGCGAAAATCGCGGTGATTGCGCCAACCCAAGTGATGACCGTCAGCGAAGTCGTGACGGGAACACCGTGCGCGCCGATAATGCCACCAACGGACATCAGCGGATAAACGCGGGCGACCAGAAACACGCCGGCAGCCACCATCGTTGCGGCGTGAATCAAAGCGGAAACCGGCGTTGGGCCTTCCATTGCGTCCGGCAGCCAGACATGCAGCGGAACCTGGCCGGATTTGCCAACTGCGCCGAGGAAAATTAAAAGACCAATTACAGTTGAAACCGCCATGCCGCCAATCGTCGCGTGTGTCAACATGGTGGCGAGCGCACCGGATTCAAGGCAGCCTTTGCCGCCCTCGTAAAAATTCAGCGTGCCGGTTTCCGCGTAGAGCCAGACCATGCCGAGCAGCAGGCCGAGGTCGCCGATGCGCGTGGTGATGAAGGCTTTTTTCGCCGCCGCCGCCGCGCTAGGTTTGTGATACCAGAAACCGATGAGCAGATAGCTGGTCAGGCCGACGATTTCCCACGAGACGAAAAAGAGGAACAAATTATTGGCGATGACGACGCCGAGCATTCCCGACGCGAACAGCGCGAGGAAGCAGAAGAAGCGCATGAAATTTTCGTCGTGCGCCATGTAGCCGACACTGAAGATGAAGATTAACATGCCGACAAACGTCACCATGACGAGCATGATGGCCGTCAACGGGTCCAGCACCCAGCCAATGTCCATCCATTGGCCGCCGAATTGAATCCACGGAAAGCTGAAGACTTCGCGGAAGACTTCATGCCCCTCGCCGTGATGACCCAGCGTGGCAGCAAAAGCGCAGAGCGAGAGCACGAAACCTAGTGCCATCGAACCAATGGCAAGTGTTGCCGCGAGCTTGCGCGCGGGCTGTTTGTTCACGGCGATTATGCCTGCTGCGAACAACGGCAGCGCGGGAATCAGCCAGAGATTTTTGACGATCCAGATCATCCTTTCAGCTCCTTCACTTCATCCAAATTGGAGGTCTTCTTGTGCCGGTAAATCGCGATGATAAGCGCGAGACCGACGGCCGCTTCCGCGCCCGCCATCGCCATGGAAAAAAGCACAAAAATAAAACCGGTCAGCGCCTCGGGATGCGGGCCGAAACGCCAGAAGGCGATCAAATTCAGGTTCGCCGCGTTCAGCATCAGTTCGATGCCGATGAGCACGAGAATCGCGTGCCGTCGCGTGACCGCGCCGGCAAAACCGATGGCGAACAGCAGCGCGGAAATTAAAAGGCAAGCTTGGAGCGGGGTCATTGCTGGCCTCCGTCTTCCGATTTAGATTTTTGCGAGTCTTCTTTCAAAGCGATGATGACCGCGCCGATCATCGCGGCGGTCAGCACCAAGCCGATGATTTCAAGCGGCAAAACAAATCTTGTCATCAACGCGTCGCCGACGTTTCTGACGGTGGCCACGGGCGCGGGCGAAGTTTCTTTTGGAATCGCCGAACTATTCAGCACCGCCCAGCCGAGCATTGTGAAAACCATGGCCGAAACTGCGATGCCGGCCATCCAACCGGAAGTCAGCACGCTTTTTTCGGGAGCCTCGCCGCTGCGTGTGAGCAAAATTGCGAACACGATCAAAATTGCGATGGCACCGACGTAAACTAAAATCTCGGCAAAGCCGACGAACTGCGCGTCGAGTTGCAAATAAAGCGCCGCAATGCCGGAAAATGCGACCGCCATCGCCAGCGCGCAATGCACGAGATTGCGCAAGCTCATGGCGAATGCCGCGCCCAGCAGCGTCACGATTCCAGTGATGACAAAAAAAGGTGACATGGTTTACTCCGCGTAGCGATAAATGCGTTTGCCGAAGTTTTGGTTTTGCATCAGGCCCCGGCCGAGAATGGCATACGCGCCGAAAATGATCGCGGAGCAGACCAGCCAGCGTTGCCAGTCGGCGGCCATGTAATGCCAGATGCCGGCGACGAGGATGTTGATGAGCGCGAGCGGCAGCATGAATTTCCAGGCGAAGTTCATGAGTTGATCCATCCGTAAGCGCGGCAGCGTCCCGCGAATCCAGATGAAGACGAAGACAATCGCCATCAGCTTTGACAAGAACCACACGTAGGACGGAATCCAAGTCAGGAACGAAACCGGCGAAGTCCAGCCACCCAGGAACAACGTGATGCCGAGACCGATGATGGCGAACATGCCAAGATATTCACCGAGGAAAAAGAGCGCGAACTTGAAGCCAGAGTATTCCGTAAAATAGCCGGCGATGATTTCGGATTCCGCTTCCGGCAAGTCGAACGGCGTGCGGTTGGATTCGGCAAGCGACGCGATGAAGAACAAAACAAATCCAACCAAGCCCCACGGCGTGAAGACGTGCCAGTGCGCGATGCCGAAGGTGTAATTGTTCTGGTGTTTGACAATTTCAGACAGGTTGAGCGAGCCGACGACCATCACGACGGTTACGGCGGAAAGGATGAGCGGAATTTCGTAACTGACCATCTGCGCGATGGCGCGCATCGCGCCGAGCAGCGAGTATTTGTTGCGGCTCGACCAGCCGGCCATGAAAACGGAAACTTCCACCGCGCCGCCGACGGCGAAGAAAAACAGCAAGCCGGCGTCGTAGTCGGTGATGGTCATGTGTTTGCCGAACGGCAAAACCGCATACGAAACCAGCACGGGAATCAGCATCACCACCGGCGCGAGGAAGTGGACGACTTTATCCGCTGCGCGCGGCACGATGTCTTCCTTGGTCAGCGACTTGATGCCGTCGGGAATGAACTGGCCGAAGCCGCACAGGCGGATTTTAGTGAACGGAATGCCGACGCGATTAGGACCGTAACGGTTTTGGATGCGGCCGAGAATTTTGCGCTCCAAAACGGTGGTGATGGCAAACACGCCGGGAAACACCGCCATGACGAACGCGATGCAAATCATGGCCGACACCACGGGACGTAACATTTCAGGCACGTAGCTCACCAGCCAGTGCAGGGCGGTCACAAAAATTTGATCAAGCTTGTCGAACATTATGCTTTTCGTTCTTAAAATTTATTTCGCAGTCGGCGGCGGTGTCGTCGGAACGGGAGCCGCGATTGGCGCGGCGGCGGCGGCGGCGGCTTTCGCTTTCGCTTCGGCATCAGCTTTTATTTTGGCTTCCGCAGCGGCCTTGGCTTTGGCCTCGGCCTTGGCTTTTTCGGCGGCGATTACGGCGTCGGATTCCGCCGCATCGTGCGGATGCATCTGTTGGTAATAGCTGTTGGGCTTGGCCAGCTTGTCCTTAGTCAGCAATAGTCCGCCGAAGCGGTCGTCGGTGCTCAACTCGAACTTGGTATCCATCTTGATAGACTCGAACGGGCAAACCTCGACGCAAATCTGGCAGCTCATGCAAACGGAAATATCAATGTCAACAGTTGCCGGATAAATCTGCGGCTGGCCTTTGTAATCGGGCTTCTTGTCCTTGCTCTTGACGATGTAAATGCACTTGGGCGGACATTCCTTCTCGCAAATCTGGCAGGCGACGCAGCGCAAACCTTTTTCCCAGTCGTCACCGTCATAGACGAGGAACGGAAACTGCCGGGTGTTTTCTTTTTGCGCCAGATGTTCCTCGGGATATTGCACGGTGGTGAGCCGTTCCTTCGAGACGTAACTCCCGAAGAAATTCCTGGCGGTCACCGCCATGCCTTTGATGATTTGCTCGCCTAACATTTTTGCTGCCTCAAATCGGTTGACATCGGTCCACCTCGCCGAGCACAATGTCCACGCTGCCGAGAATCACGATGACGTCCGCGACGCGATGGCCGAGACACATGTCTTCCAAAATCGTGATATTAATGAAGCTCGGCGGCCGCACGCGATAACGATACGGATTCGGCCCGCCGTCGCTGATGATGTAAAAGCCCAGCTCGCCTTTCGGGGATTCGATACGGCCATAAACTTCGCCGGGCTTCGGACGGAAACCACGCAGCTTCGCTTTCGGATCCATGACCGGTCCGGCCGGAATGTCGCGCAGCGCCTGATTCAAAATCTTGATGCTCTCGCGCATTTCCAGCACGCGCATCATGTAGCGGTCATAAAGATCTCCGTGCTCGCCCAGCGGCACCTTGAAGTCGAAACGGCTGTAAATTCCATATTTGTCCACCTTGCGCACATCGTAATTCACGCCGGCGGCGCGGAGCAGCGGGCCGGTGAGGGACGCGTTCACGGCCTGTTCTTTGGTCAGTGGCGAAACGCCCTGCGTGCGGGCCAGCAGAATTTCGTTTTGGTTCAGGAACGTCTCGAATTCGTCGAGGAACCGGCCGTAGTTGGCAACCAACTGCTTTGTTCGCGCGATCCATTCGTCATTCACGTCCACGCGCACGCCGCCAAAACGCATGTAATTGCACATCATCCGCGCGCCGCTGACCTCCTCGAAAAGATCGAGAATCTTCTCGCGTTCGCGGAAGGCATACATCAACGGCGTGCCAAGCGCGCCCATGTCATGCACAAAAAAACCAATGAGACTGGTGTGATTCTGAAGCCGCGTGAGCTCCGCCATGATGACGCGGATGTATTCGGCACGTTCGGGAACTGCCAGGCCCGCGAGTTTCTCGATGGTCAGCGCGTAAGCCCAGTTGTTCGTCATCGAACAAAAATAATCCAGCCGGTCCGTGTAAGGCATCGAGGCGAGATACGAAATGTTCTCGCCGATTTTCTCGTGGTTGCGGTGCAGATAGCCGCACACCGGCTTGAGCTTCACGACTTTTTCGCCGTCGAGCACCACATCCATACGGAACACGCCGTGCGTGGACGGGTGATGCGGTCCCATCGAAATCTCTAACAGCTCGCCGATGGATGCGCCGCTCTCGTCGAGCTTCGGCTTCACCTCAAAACTTTTTGGCGGCATGGCGGCAAAGGCGTTCACGCTTTCACCTCCGGCTTCACTTCCGCTTTTGCTTCCACCGGATAATGCTTTTTCGCCTCAACTAAAACCTCGTCGTGCGGCGTCGGCTCGTATTCAAAATCGTCTGGCTCGACGTAATCGCGGCGCATGGGAAAACCCACAAATTCGTCCCACATCAGAATGCGGCGCAGGTCGGGATGACCGTCGAAAATCACGCCATACAAATCGTATATCTCGCGCTCCTGAAATTCCGCGCCGCGCCAGACCGGCGTGAGCGACGGCAGATGCGTTTGATCCGTGCGATTCGCCGTGCGCATCCGAAGAACAATCGGACCGTGCTTCAGTTCCATCGAATAAAGGTGATAAACGACTTCAAGATGACCGGAGCGCAGCGTCTCAACGATTTCCTCGACTTCTTTTTCCACGCCTTCGACCAGCATCTTTTTTTTGACCTTGGTTTTGATTTTCGCTTCCGGCCAGTCAATGCCGGTGACATTCGAGCAGTAATCGAGTTTCAACTGCGCGTCGTCGCGGAGAAATTTTGCCACGGCCAATCCGCGCCCCGCGTCCACGACCAGCGAACGCTCACCCGCCGGACATTCGTTCGGAAGAATGTCCAGCTTCGTCAGCGGCAGCGCGCTTTCGATGCGCAACTTGATTTGTTCGAGCGTTTCCAATTTTTTATCAGGAACCCATGAAACCATGAATTTATTTTCCCTGGTTTCTTGGATTCCTTATTAAATTTATGTTCTGGTCATCGTTGGCGGCTGCCAGACATCGGGATTTTTCGGCGGTTCGAGATCGTGTTTGCCATAGGCCGGCACGGGATATTCGCCTTCAATTTCGGCGTTCAAATGGCGCGGACGATCCGGCCCGGTGAGCTTTTGGTTCCGGATTTTTTCCTGCAACGTCATGATCGCGTGGATCAGCGCCTCGGGACGCGGCGGACAGCCGGGAATCGCCACATCCACCGGCAGATAACGGTCAATGCCCTTGAGCACGTTGTAGCCCTGCTTGAACGGCCCGCCGGAAATCGCGCACGCGCCCATCGCGATGACGTATTTCGGCTCCGGCATTTGGTTGTAAAGGCGCACGACCAGCGGCGCCATTTTTTTGGTGACGGTGCCGGCCACGATCATCAAATCCGCCTGCCGCGGCGACGGTCGGAAGACTTCCGCGCCGAAGCGCGCGAGGTCAAAGCGCGACATGGACGCCGCCATCATTTCGATGGCACAGCAGGCAAGGCCGAACGTCAGCGGCCACACGGAATTCGCGCGGCCCCAATTATACAGCTCCTGCAGCGACGTCACATAGACGCCCTGCTTCTGCAATTCATTTTTGAGGCCTTCTTCGATCATGGCAAAAATTTTCCGGTGTCAGGTCCAGGACAAAAACCCTTTCCGCCACGCCCAAACCAAACCTTCCACCAGCAGCACCAGAAAAATGATCATTGCCACGAACGCGCCAACCGTCAGGCCGGTGAACGACACCGCGAAGGGCAGCAGAAAAATCGTCTCCACGTCAAACACGAGAAAAATGATGCCGTAAAGGTAGTATTCCGAACGGAAATGGATCCACGCATCGCCTTTGGAGGCGAGACCGCACTCGTAGGTATCATTCTTGTCGTTGCCCGGTTTTTGCGGAGAAAAGAAGTGCGCCCACGCCCACGCCGCCGCCAGCGGCGTCAGCGCGAAGCCCACGGCCGCCGCCATCAGCAGCACCAGGACCAAATATGGATTTTCGGGCGTTTGCATTTTTCACAGCGTCTTGGTTTGTCATCAAACCTCAACGACAGGCTTATATTTACCAGACTTCAGTCGTAAGTGATTTACCCTAATTTAGCTTTTACTACACAAAATTTGTCCAGCCACTTCCGTTCACCTCTAATATTATCTGGGCGACGATTTAGTAAAAACAATCAGCGGTGATCCGGCTCCAAGGCGGAGTGTAATTATTTGCCGGATTTGTAAATCGGTTTAGGCACCACCAGGGCGGCGCAACGTTTGCCGCGGATCTCAATCTCGATCTTCGTGTCCGGCTTCGCAAATTCCGGCGGGACGTAGCCCATGCCGATGCCCAGATTTAGCGACGGGCTTTGCGTGCCGCTGGTAACGATTCCGACGTTCGCGCCGTTCACCCAAATCGGATAATGCGGACGCGGCGGCGCGGATTTGTCGGTCATTTTGAAAGCGATGAGTTTTTTCTTCGGGCCATTCGTTTTCTGCTCCGCCAGCACGGCGCGACCGTTGAACTCACCTTTGTCGAGCGAAACAAAAAATCCCACACCGGCTTCGATGGGCGTGGTCTGCTCGTCTAGTTCGTGTCCGTAAAGCGGATAGCAGACTTCCGTGCGCAATGTGTCGCGCGCGCCCAGCCCGCATGGTTTAAGGCCGAAGGGCACGCCGGCGGCAAGCAACTTTTCCCACAACGCGCCTGCAGTCGTTTCCGGGGCGACGATTTCAAAACCATCTTCGCCCGTGTAGCCGGTGCGAGCAACAAAGAGATTGTTGTGAGCGAAATGAAAACCGGCGATTTCGTTCTTCTTCAAGTCCGTGACGGCGTTTATGGGGAACACGCTGGCGGATGGTCCGGGTATGACGTTGGCGATGAATTCCTTCACGCGCGGCCCCTGCACGGCGATGGCTGCGTAATGATGCGAAGCGTCAGTCAGTGCCACCGCGCCGCCGGTGAACTTTGCCGCCTCGGCTTGGAGCCACGCGACGTCCTCGGCAATACGCGAGGCGTTGATGATGAGCAAATACACATCCACGGAAAGGCGGTAAGCATAGAGGTCATCAATGACGCCGCCGCCAGCGTTGCACATCAAAGTGTATTGCCCCTGGCCGGAAGCGAGCTTCCGAATGTCATTGGTGAGGGTGTGATTTAGAAAGGCGGCGGCACCGGGTCCGCTGACGGTGACTTCGCCCATGTGAGAAATGTCAAACAAACCGGCGGCACGACGCACGGCGAGATGTTCATCGGTGATGCTGGTGTATTGGACGGGCATTTCCCAGCCACCAAAGTCGATGAGCTTGGCGTTGCTGGTCTGGTGCGCAGTGAACAGCGGAGTGCGTTTCAACATAAATGTATGACCGCAAGGGAACACTTTTTTAGCGGCGGATAAAAGCGAAAAGGCACGGCGGCGGATAAAAGCCCGGCGACAAAATATTCAAAGGCCGAGCCGCGCGAGCACCTCCTGCGTCAGAAGCTGATACGCCGCCGAACCGGTGCTGTAGGGATCGTAATGAATGATGGGCTTGCCGTGGCTCGGCGCCTCGGCCAGACGTGTGGTGCGCGGTATTTCTGTCTCGAAAACTTTCGCGCCGAGCAGACGGCGGACTTCCGTGACGACCTCGTTGGATAACTTCGTGCGGCCATCGAACATGGTCATTACCACGCCGAAGATTTCGAGACCGGGATTGACGCCCGCCGACCGGAGCTGGTCGAGAATGCGATTCATCATCGAGATGCCTTCCAGCGCGTAATACTCGCATTGCAAGGGAATCAAAATCCCATCGCTCGCGGCAAAAGCGTTGAGCGAAAGGATGCCAAGCGACGGCGGGCAATCTATGAGAATTACATCATAGCGGGCACATTCGCGCACTGGTTTGACTACCTGTGCCAACCGGTGCAGGTGATTTTCCAACCTCGCCAGTTCCAAGTCTGCGGCGCACAAGTCCACTTCGCTGGGCACCAGTTCAAGTCCCGCGAACGGCGTAGGCTTGATTTTTTCGAGCAGGCTGCCATCGCCGAGCAAAACCTGATACACACTCGCGCCCTCGACTTTTTCCACGCCGACACCGCTAGTGGCGTTGGCCTGCGGGTCGAGGTCCAGCAGCAGGATTTTCTTGCCGACCGCCGCAAGACAAGCCGCAAGGTTCACGGCGGTGGTGGTCTTGCCCACGCCACCTTTCTGGTTGGCAACAGCTATGACTTTGGTTGGCACTGACGCATTAAATGAAAAGTGCGGTGGCGTTTCAAGCGCACACCGCACAAAAAACATTTTTTATCGGAGACTTAATGGCTCGCGGGAGCAAAATTCGCCTGCTGGAACAACGAAGATGACCCCGGCTGGCCAAACAAAGTGGCCACCGGCTGCAGGCTCGTCACGGGATTTGTGCTGGCCACGATGCCGGTCGAATCCGAAGCCGCGACGAAAGCGGGCGAGGTCATGGAAGCCATCGGGCTGCCGACCGGTGCGGTCTCTTCAGAAATGGCCAGTTGGGCTTTGGCGGCCTTGTCAGCACGCTCTGAAAACACCACCACGGAAACAAGCAGAAGGCAAACGCTGGTGGCGAAAGCACCAATCACACCGGGGCGGGTCTCGAAAATGCGCAGGAATGAAACTGCCCACGGCGCTTCAACTTCGAGCCTCTCCATGAAAGTTCGCGCACCACCGGCTTCGCCGGCGCGGATGCGCGAGACGACCTGGCCGGAGAAATTGTTGAAGTAACCGGGCGGCGGAATTTCATGCCGCTTGAGTTTCAGCAACTGCTTCAAATCTTCAAAATTATTTTGTTTTTGTTTTTCGTTCATGCTGGCTTGGCGTATTCGGCTAGGTAGCCCTGCAGTTGCTGGCGCGCATAAAAGAGCCGCGACCGCACTGTCCCGATGTTGCAATCCATGATTTCCGCTATTTCCTCATGCGACTGCCCCTGCACGTCATGCAACACCACTACCATTCTGTGAGGTTCTGACAATTGCATCAAGGCTTCGTTCAATTTTTTTTGCAATTCCGACAGCCCGATTTCTCGATGCGGCGTTTTGTCCGAAATCAGCGCCACCAGATCGGGGTCGTGCTCGGCGTTGAAATCAAGGTCATTCAGGCTGAAGTGGTTTTTATTCCTGCGTTGCTTGAGAAAATTGATGGTCTTGTTGACCGCAATCCGGTAAAGCCAGGTGTAAAAGCTGGAACCGCCCCGGAACGATTTCAACGCCTGAAATGCCTTGATGAACGCCTCCTGCGCGATGTCGTTGGCGTCCTCATGGTTGGACGTCATGTGGTAAACCGTCGCGTAAATCCGCTCCTGATAGCGCTTCACCAGTTCGTCGTAGGCGTCGAGATCACCTTTGCGGGCGCTCTTGACCAAATCCCCTTCCAGCATCCCAGCTGGAGTATTGGAATCTTGAATAGGGGCGGTTTCGGACATAATCATGCTCATTGAACCGCCAAAGTCGCGGTTTGTTGCGCGAGATAATCGGTCAATGCCAGCAAACCCGCCTGCCCCGGCGACGCCGGCAACGTCCGCAACGCCCCGCGCGCGATGTTCAGATAGCGCTCAATCTCCGCGACGGATGGCGCGAAGGTTTCATATTTTTCCAGCAAGGCCTTAACTGCCGGGAAATTTGCGGGCTGCCATTTCAAAATGGAATTTTCCAGCGCCGTCCGCTCCACCGCCGTGGCGCGCTCCCACGCAAGCAGCAGCGGCCAGGTCAATTTGCCCTTCGCCAGATCCGTGCCGAGCGATTTGCCGGCTTCGGCTTCGATGCCAAACAAATCCACGCAATCATCGTAAATTTGATAAGCCGTGCCCACCGCCGCGCCGAATTCCTTCAACACCGTGCGCTGCGCCGGCTGAGCACCGCTCAAAAATGCCGCGAGGTCGCACGACAGCGTGAACAATTCACCGGTCTTCATGCCGATGACGCGGAAATAATCCGCCCGCGCCGCCGGAAAATTCCGCCGCTGCTGCGTCTGCAAAATTTCACCGGAACAAACCGTGTTTGTCGCCAGCGACACCGCGCGGCAGATATCCGTCGTCGGAAAATCTGAAGCCAGCTTCAACGCCTGCGCGAAAAGACAGTCGCCAAAAAGCACGGCGATTTCGTTGCCCCATTTCGCGGCGACCGTCGGGCTGCCGCGCCGGATTTCCGCCTCGTCCATCACGTCGTCGTGAACGAGCGTGGCAAGGTGGACCATTTCGATGATGACCGCCGCCGTGACGTGAGATTCCCTCGGTTTTTCGAAGCAGCCTGCCGCCAGCGCGACGAGCGTGGGGCGCAGGTGTTTGCCGGCGTTGTTCAACGCGTGCTCGGCGTAAGGCACGATTTGCGGGTCGAAATTCCGCGACTGCTCGATGAGTTGCCGGGTCACGGCGTCAAGAAACGGCTCCACCGGTTCCACTATTTTTTTCCAGGAACGGGCGGGGTCTGAAGCGTGTTCGGAATGGGAGTCGCCCACTTTGGTTGCAGCAGCCAGCATCGCGGCGATTTTACTTTCACCGCGCGGACGAGTCAAACTTGTTATGCTGTGTATCAGATAAACCGAATCAGCAGCCGCCGGTTTGGCTTGAAATTTTCCCGCCAGCAAACATCATCTGTCGGTTGCCATCGGTAAACACCGTTCGCTCATGAACCATAAAATCCTGAACCGCCCCGTTTTGACCCTCACCACGCTTGCGTGTCTGGCTGCCACCGTCATGAGCTGCGAAAAAAATTCGCCCAAACCGCAGCCGCCCGCCAGCTCGCCGCCGCCAGCTCCAGCCTCGGCGACGGAACCGACCCCGGCCAGTGCAGCGGCAAGTTCCGCGACCATTGCTAGCAACCCGGTGGCTGTTCATAATGGCAATGTCCCCGACACTGATATTGCCACCACGACCACGAACGCCAAACCGGCCACGCCAGCAGTGGACACCAGCCCGACCATTGCCGGCACTCATGCGGCGCCCGCGCCGGCACCCGCTCCCGCGCCAGCCATCAAACACGTCGAGATGCCCGAAACCGCGCCGACGATGCCGACTAATTTTTATCCCGCCGGCTTTGCCGGGCAACCATCCTATTATTTGCGCTTCCGCGCCGGCTACGAGCACATCAACTACCGCAACAACAATGACGCCTCTTATGTCGGTGTAAAATTTTACGCGCATAACGACGATCTCCGCGCACAGGCCGACAAAAACGGCTGGCTGGTGCCCGATGCCGACGTTGAATTGGCGCATCATCTCCTCGCCCAACCCGACGCCAACCTTCCGTCCGGCACCGGGCAAGGGGTCAGCGTCAACGCCAGCCTTTATTGGCCGTGGCTGAAGTGGAGCTTGCATGAGATGTCCCACAATAATTCGCCCTGCCCGTTGGTCCGACCGCTCACGCTCACGCTCGGCCCAGTCGCCAGCGGCGGGTTTGAAAAACTCGACGACGGCACCGGCCGGATGATTGGTTATGCAGGTGCCCGCCTGAACCTGAACCGCGACGCGTTCATCGAATACACATTGGGCCGCACGGACGGCCTTTCCGGCAACCGCCAGCAAATCACCGCCGAACTGCCGCTGAGCGTCAGCCGTGACGGCGAGGTGCGCTACGTTGTGCGCGGAACCTGGAACCACCTCGATACCAGTCATCGCGACATCCTGACCGGCGGGCTGTTTTTGGAATTGCCTTTTACCACGCTTGCCAAGCCGTCCAAGTGGAGCGACTTGATTCCGTTCAAACAATAATTTCGGCAGCAATTTGATTTAGAATGGAGCCACCTACATGAAACAGGTTTGCTTCTTCCTTAGCAATTCATCATTCTTCGTTCAAAAATGAGCCTTTCCGAACATCGTCAGGCGATTGACCAGCTCGACGCCCAAATCGTCAAGCTGCTCAACGAGCGCACGCGCCACGTGCTCGCCATCGGCGAAATCAAACTCGCGGCCGGCGAGGAGATTTACGCGCCGCACCGCGAGCGCGCCGTGTTCGACCGCGTCTGCGCCCAGAATGCCGGCCCCATCACCGACGAGCAGCTCCGCTCCATTTACCGCGAAATCATGTCCAGCGCCCTCGCGCTCGAAAAGACCATGACCATCGCGTATTTCGGTCCGGAGGCGACGTTCACACACCAGGCGGCCATCCAAAAATTCGGCGCGAGCCTAAATTACGCTGCGCAGAAAACCATAGGCGACGTGTTCACCGAAGTTTCCAAGAAAACCGCCGATTACGGCGTGGTGCCGGTGGAAAATTCCACCGAAGGCGTCGTCACGCACACGCTCGATATGTTCGTGGACAGTGATTTGAAAATCGTTTCGCAGGTGCTGCTGAAAATTCAGCAATGCTTGATGAGCAATTCGCCGCGCACGAAAATCAAAAAGCTTTACGTCCATCCGCAATCGCTGGCGCAGTGCCGCGGCTGGCTGGCAAAAAATCTGCCGCGCGTAGAAATCGTGGAAACTTCGTCCAATGCGCGTTCCGCCGAACTGGCGGCGAAGGAAAAATTCTCCGCCGCGCTCGGCGGGATGCTGGCGGCGGAAAAATACGGTCTGAAAATTCTGGCGCAGGACATTCAGGACAATTCCGTCAACGTCACACGTTTCATCGTGCTCGGCCGCACTTGCAGTCCACCCACCGGCGACGACCGCACGAGCCTGATGTTGAGCGTTGCCGACAAGGCTGGTGCGCTGCACGAGGCCATCGCGGCGTTCCGCAAGTTCAAGATCAACATGACAAAGATCGAGTCGCGCCCCAGCAAGCGCAAGGCCTGGGAATATTTCTTCTTCATTGACTGCGCCGGACATTATCAGGACGCGAAGGTAGCCAAGGCAATCCAGCATCTCGGCAAACACTGCAACTTCGTGAAAATTCTTGGCTCGTATCCGAACGTGGATTAAAACAACTTCGTTTCAGCCGCGCAGGAGAAAACGTAGCGCACCCTTCAAGGTCGGGATGGAAAGCCGCGCGGGCGGATAGCGAAACGGCAAATCCAGCCAAGTTCCCCGCCGCAAGATAGATCGCTGATGTGAAAAAGCGTCGAATCCGGCACGTCCGTGATAGCTTCCAAATCCGCTCTCGCCCAAACCGCCGAACGGCAGGCTGGTTCCGACCATTTGCGAAATAACATCATTCACACACACACCGCCGGAGCGTATTTCGGAGATTATTTTTTGTTCTGTGTCGCGATTTTCTGTGAACAGATACAACGCCAGCGGCGTGGGCGCGGTTTGCAGTTGCGTGATGGTTTCGGCAAGATCGTCGAATTCCAAAACCGGCAGCACTGGCCCGAAAATTTCTTCCTGAATCACCGGCGCGTCCGGTCGGATGTCAGTTATAATCGTCGGTGCGAGATATAATTCCTCCGCGTCGTGATCGCCGCCGTGAAAAACTTTGCCGTCACCGAGATAACTCACCAGCCGGTCAAAATGTTTCCGGTTCACAATGCGCCCGTAATCTGCGCTGCGCCGCGGATTCGCGCCGTAAAATTCCAATAACGCCTTTATTAAAGTCTGTAAAAACGGTTCGCTAACGCTGCGATGAACGTGGACATGGTCAGGCGCAACGCAAGTCTGCCCGGCACCGAGAAATTTGCCCCAAGCAATGCGGCGCGCGGCGAGTTCCACCTTGGCATCCGCGCAGACGATGGCGGGACATTTGCCGCCAAGTTCCAGCGTCAACGGGGTCAGATGCCGCGCCGCCGCCGCCATCACGACGTGGCCAACCCGCGCGCTGCCAGTAAAAAAGATTTTATCGAATTTTTCCTGCAACAATGCCTCTGCAACTTCCGGCCCACCGTTGACCGCCGTGATGTATTCCGGCGAAAAAGTTTTGGCGACCAAATCCGCCAGTGCCTCAGCCGTGCGCGGCGCGATTTCAGATGGTTTCAAAACAACTGCATTGCCCGCCGCGATGGCACTGACGAGCGGCGACAGCAGCAGTTGCACCGGATAATTCCATGGCCCCAAAATCAGCGTCACACCGAACGGTTCCGCCTGCACCCAACCGCGCGCGGGCGCCACAAGCCACGGCGTGCTCCGTTTTGATGGCGCCGTCCAACTGGACAAATGCCGCAAGGCATGGTTGATTTCCGCACGCACCAAACCGAGTTCGGATGAAAGTGATTGATATGTCGATTTACCAAGATCGGAATGCAGCGCGGCGAGAATGACCGGTTCATGCTGCTGGAGCGCGGCGGAAAGTTTTTGCAATTGTTCCCGCCGAAAAGCGGGCGGGCGCGTGACGCCGGTCGCAAAAAATTTGTGCACGTGGCGGACGGTAGCGGTGAGTTGCATAAACAATTTGGTGAAAGTTGTCTGGCAGCGTATAAATTGGCAAGCGATGTTTAGACTTTTGATTTTTTGCGTGTGTTTGGCTGCCGCAAGATTGCGCGCCGAGAATGTCACCAACCTGCCGCCCGAGATGACGGGGATGGCGGAATTCAACACCGCATTTCAAGCGTGGGACGGCGAAAAGTTTGCGCACGCCGGCAAGTTGTTTAAACAGGCCACCGCGCGCGAGCCCAATAACGCGACAAATTTTTACTGGCTCGGCGTGGCGGAATTTCACCTCATGCTGCAATTGCGCAGCACGCCGGGCCATGACGCCGCCGCCGAAACAGCGGAAACCGCCGCGCTGGCCGCTTTCACTACCGCCGTGAATCTGGACTCGCACAATGCTGAAGACCACGCACTGCTCGCCACGATTTACGGCATTCGTATCGGCGAAAACTGGCTGCGCGCTGTGACGCTCGGGCCGCGCGCCATGAGCCATTCCAAAACGGCGTTGCAGGAAGGTGCAACCAATCCGCGCGTGCATTACCTGCTGGCCACTGGCGAATTCTACATGGCCAGCGGCGATGTGGATTTGCGCAAAGCCCTGGATGATTTGCTGCTCGCGGATACGTATTTTGGACGCGAGGCCGGCAGCATTCAGAATCCGCTCGCACCGCACTGGGGGCGCAGCAGTTGTCACACCTTCATCGGCCTGACGTATGAAAAACTAGGCAACCGCGCGCGCGCGGCGGATTATTTTCGCAAGTCACTGGCGGAACATCCCGCAGACAATCTGGCGCGAACCGGGCTGATTCGCGTCACCAGCATTAAAGCCAAGGCGAATCCATGAATGAGAAAAAAGTCATTGTCATCGGCGCGGGTCTGGGCGGTCTGTCCGCCGCGATTTCATTGCGCCAGGCCGGTTATGCCGTCGAAATTTTTGAGAAGAATTCGCAGATTGGCGGCAAATTAAATCTGCTGCAGGCGGAGGGTTATACGTTTGATCTCGGACCTTCCATTTTTACCTTGCCGCATATTTTTGAGCGGCTGTTCACCGCCAGTGGCAAGCGGATGAGCGATTATTTTACGCTGCGCGCGTTGCGCCCGCACTGGCGGAATTTTTTCGAGGACGGCGTCACGCTGGACTTGTATCCCGAGCCGGACAAGATGGCCGACGAGGCGCGCAAAGTCGGCGAGCCGCCAGAAAACATCGAGCGCTTTCTGAAATATTCCGCCGACCTCTACGACCTGACCAACGACGGCTATTTTGAAAACGGCTTGGACAACTGGCGCGCTTTTGCCAAGCACTACGGCCCGTGGAAATTTTTCCAATTCGACCTGTTCCGCTCGATGCACCAAGGCGTCGCGTCGCATTTGCAAACGCGCTACTTCCGCGACATCTTTGATTTCTTCATCAAATACGTCGGCTCATCCGCGTATCGCGCGCCGGCGTTCATGAATTCGCTGCCGACGATTCAGTTTCGCTACGACCTCTGGTATGTGGACGGCGGACTTTACAACATCGCGCGCGGACTTGGCCGCTTGCTCAACGAACTCGGCATAAAAGTTCATCTCAACGCCGAAGTCAGCGAAGTGCGGCAGGAAAAAAACCGCGTCACCGGCCTCGTCGCCAATGGCGAATTTCACGCCGCCGACATCGTTGTTTCCAACATGGAAGTCATTCCGGCTTACGAAAAACTTTTGCGCGCGGATAAAAAATTTATCGCGGCGCTGGAGAAAAAACTCGAGCCCGCGTGCTCCGGTCTCGTGTTGGATTTGGGACTCGACTGCCAATATCCGCAGCTCGCACATCACAATTTCTTTTTCAGCGACCACCAGAAGGAACATTTCAAAACCGTTTTTGAAAAACACGAATTGCCGGAAGACCCGACCATTTATCTCGTGGCCGCGTCCAAGACTGATTCCACCGTCGCGCCCGCTGGCTGCGACTGCCTGAAAATTTTACCACACATTCCCTACATCAACGACGCGCAGCCGCTGACGCGCGAGGATTATTTGTGCTTCAAGGATCGCATCATTGACAAGCTGGAGCGGATGGGCTTGAAAGATTTGCGCAAACACATCGTGTTCGAGCACGTCCTGACGCCGCTCGACATCCGCGAGAAATATAATTCCTACAAAGGCTCAATCTACGGCGTCGTCAGCGACCGCTGGAAAAATCTCGCCTTCAAGGCGCCAAAACAAAGCTCGCTCTATCCGAATTTATTTTTCGTGGGCGGCTCGGTGAATCCCGGTGGCGGTATGCCGATGGTCGTGCTCTGCGGCCAGAACGTCGCCAAAAAAGTTGTCGCGTGGGATAAGTCATGACGGGGCTGGTGATTCTCATTCTGTGTTGGCTGGCAGGTTGGGCAACGCTCGCCCGCATCAAACCTTGCCGCGCTGCCGCGGCCGGCGCGGCGCGGACGGTTGAAAAAATTTCCGTTATCATCCCGGCTCGAAACGAAGAAAAAAATCTCCCGCGTTTGCTGCGCTCATTGCAAAGCCAACCGGTGCCGCCGGATGAAATCATCGTTGTGGATGACGCCTCCACCGACCGCACCGCCGCCGCGGCGACAGAACTCGGCGCGCGTGTCGTCACGCCCCCGCCGTTGCCGGAAGGCTGGCGCGGAAAAACCTGGGCTTGCCACCACGGCGCTGCGGAAGCCAAAAATGTGTGGCTGCTGTTTTTGGACGCGGATACTTGGTTTGAACCGGACGGACTGGCGGCGGTGCGCGCAGAATTTTTCGCCGCTGGCGGCGGCGCGCTGTCCGTCGCTCCGCTGCATCACGTTGAGCAATTGCACGAACAGTTTTCCGCATTCTTCAATCTCCTGATGCTCGCCGGCACGGGCGCTTTCACGCTGCTTGGCGACCGCATGACACCACGCGGTTTGCTGGGACAATTTCTGCTAGTTGAAAAATCAGCTTACATCCGCGTAGGCGGCCACGCGGTGGTGAAGGAGCGCGTGCTGGAGAATTTTTGGCTCGCGGAAAAACTGCGCGCCGCCGGCGTGCCGCTGCATTGCCGGGGCGGTCGAAATGTTTTTTCCTTCCGCATGTATCCGCTCGGCTGGCGCGAAATGATGGACGGCTGGATCAAAGGTTTCGCGGCGGGCGCGGGCAAAACTCCCCTACCCTTGTTGCTGCTGGTGATTGCGTGGATGAGCGGGCTGATCATGGCGACGGGAAATCTGCTCCTCGCCAAGGACGCGCCGGTTTGTTTTTTCGTGTATGCGGGTTACGCGGCGCAAGTCGCGTGGTTCTTACGGCGCATCGGCACCTTCCATTGGCTCACGGCACTTTTATTTCCCGCGCCGTTGATTTTTTATTTTATCATCTTCACGCGCTCTGTTTGGCGCGCGGCGCGCAAGCAGCCAGTGGATTGGAAAGGCAGGAAAATCCATGCTGGTTGAACTGCCCATCGGCTGGATCATGCTGCTGAACGCGCTCGCGTGGCTGGTCATCCAGCTCGGTCTGGCATGGACGATGACGCGGATTCCGGCGGCGCGATTCAATCCGCGCAGCGCGTGGGCGCGGCTGTGGCCTTGGGAAAAATCCGGTCGTGCCTACGAGAAATTTTTTGCCACCAAACGCTGGAAAGATTCACTGCCGGATGCCGCGAGTTGGTTCAAGGGCGGTTTTCCCAAAGCAGAACTCTGCGTTCATACGCCTGATTTTCTGAGGCAATTTTTACGCGAGACTTGGCGCGGCGAGCTGACGCATTGGCTGGCACTGCTGGCGCTGCCGCTGTTCGCGATTTGGAATCCGGGCTGGGGTGTCGCGGTCAATTTTATCTATGCCGTGGCGGCAAACTTTCCATGCATTATTGTCCAACGCTACAATCGCGCGCGGTTTTTACGGGTGTTGAATCTAAAATAAATGCGACGAAGCGTCGCCGCCACTTCACACCTGCGTATTTTTGGAAACGAATTCCACGCCATGCGCGCGGCTGATGAGATTCGCGGCGATGCGTCCGGATTCATAAATCGTCGGCAGACCGCTGCCGGGATGCGTGCCACCGCCGACGAGGTAGCAGTTGCCGAGTTCCTCGAATTTGTTGCGCGGACGAAAATAAAGCATCTGCGACAGCTTGTGCGCGAGGTTGAAAGTCGCGCCAAGATGGATGTTTTGCGCCTGCCAATCGTCGGGCGAGATAATAATTTCCTCGCGGATGAGCTGCCGAAGATTGGTCATGCCGGCGCGCGTTTCCATTTCTTCAATCAATTTGTCACGAAAGGCCTTTTTCTCCTTCGCCCAATCCACTTTTGCGCTCAAATTCGGCACGGGAACCAAAACATAAAGCGCCGAATGTCCCGGCGGCGCGAGGCTCGGATCGGTGACGCTGGCATTGCGGACGTAAAAAGACAATTCCTCCGACAACACCTTACGCTGAAATACGTCCTCGATGTTTTTCCGGTAATCCTTTGAAAAGAAAATCGTATGATGCGGTAGGTCGTAGGTTTTGTCCACGCCGAGATAAAGCATGAAGGTGGAACAGGAAAATTCCTTCGTGTCCACTTTCTCTGGCGTGTATTTTTTGAGCACACCCGGCGGCACCAGATGTTTCATCGCGTAACCGAAATCGGCATTCAGCACGGTCTCGTCGCCCAGAAATTTTTCGCCGGATTCCAGCTCCACACCGCGCACATCGCGACCGGCAAGGATGAGCCGCTTCACCGGTGAATTGAGGCGAATATCCACGCCGTATTCGCGGCAGACTTTCGCCATCGCCTCGGAGATTTCGCTCAATCCGCCTTGCGTATGATAGACGCCATAAGCGTGTTCGACAAAAGGCAAAATCGCAAACAGGCCGGGGCAATCCCAGGCGGACATGCCGAGATACTTAGCCTGAAACGTAAAGCAGAGCTTGAGTCGGTCGGGCTTGAAATAGCCGCCGAGCACGTCCATGACGGATTTGCCGAGCGAAAGATGCGGGACGGCCTTGATCAAATTAATATCAAGGTAGCTCGTCAGCGATCCGTAATCCTTTTGCAGGCACGGATACATTTTGCGAAAACGCTCCTGCTCTTTTTCCAAAAAATGCCAGTAGCCCTCGGCATTGCCGGGAAATTTTTCGTTCAACTGCTTGAGCATCGCCTCATGATCAGTCGTCGGCTCGAACATCATGTCATCAAACTGCAGACGATACATCGGCTCCAGTTTCATGAACTTCAAATAGTCCCCGCTCTTGCGCCCGGCTTCCTCGAACACTTCATCGAGGATAAATTTCATCATCAGAAACGTCGGACCGGTATCAAACTTGTAGCCGTTGCGCTCAATCGCCGCACTGCGTCCGCCGACACGGCCATTTTTTTCGATGAGCGTCACCTTAAAACCGCGCGCCGCCAGCAGCATCGCCGACGTCAAGCCGCCCGGCCCGGCACCGACCACAATGATGTGTTTTTTTGAATTGGTGGAAGAGTTCATGCCGGTTGAAATTAGTAAATGCCACGAAGTTTTAGCATAACTTGCGCGCCGCCGCAAACGGCCATTTCGCTTCACGGTTGAAATCTGCGCGCATTGCGGGCAAGCTTGATGCGTGAGCCATCTTGCCCAAGCCCGCGAAGTGTTCGACATCGAGTTGGCCGCGCTCAAAGCCGTCCGCGCGCAGCTCGACAAGTCATTCGACGACGCCGTCGAAACCATCATCGCCGCACTCAAGTCGCGCGGCAAAATCGTCATCGTCGGCATCGGCAAATCCGGCAACGTCGGCGCCAAAATCGCCGCCACGCTCACCAGCACCGGCTCCACCGCCGTCGTCCTCAACAGCGTGGACGCGCTGCACGGCGATGTCGGAATCGTCAATGACGGCGATGTGATTCTCGCGTTAAGCTATTCCGGCGAGTCGGATGAATTGCTGAATTTGCTGCCCGCGCTCAAACGCTTTTCCGTCAAAATCATTTCGTTCACCGGCAACGTAAAATCATCGCTTGCGCGGCACAGTGACTTGGCGTTGAGCGTCAAAGTGCCGAAGGAAGCCTGCCCGTTCAATCTCGCGCCGACGAGCAGCACGACCGCGACACTGGTGCTCGGTGACGCGCTGGCGATGGCAATTTTGCAGGCACGTGGTTTCAAGCAAAAGGATTTTGCCAAGTATCATCCCAGCGGCGCGATTGGCCGCGCGATGCTTTTGAAGGTCGGCGAAATCATGCGCAGCGGCGAGCGCAACGCCATTGCATCCGAAAATCTCTCTGTGAAAGAGGCGCTGCTCGTGATGACGCACGCCAAGTCCGGCAGCCTCGCCGTCGTGAACGCGCGCGGCAAGCTGGCCGGCATTTTTACCGACGGCGATTTTCGCCGGCACATGGCGAAAGACGAAAAACTCCTGTCCCAGCCGCTCAAAAAAATCATAACGCGAAATCCCATCTGCGTCCGCGACACGGCACTCGCGGTCGAAGCACTGAAAATTTTCAACGAGCGAAATATCGACGACCTCATTGTGGTAAATGCAAAGCACGAGCCAGTCGGACTGGTGGACTCTCAGGACTTGCCTAAATTGAAAATCGTTTAGGACTTGTTCTGATTGTCATTGCGTTTTTGCTCGACCATTTTCAGTGGGTCAATTTCTACCCGGCGCAACCAGAGCAGGACACCCAGCCAGTTAAGCGGATCGCGAAACATCCGCACTTTTTTCCCTTCCCTGAACGAACGCGACCGGTAGTTCACCGGCAGTTCCACCGGCCGATAGCCTTTGCGGACGAGCTTGACGAGTAGCTCAAAGTCAAAATCGAACCGGTTACATTCAAACACCAAGCCGTAAAGACAGTCGCGGCGAAAAACTTTGAACATGGTGAAAGGATCGCGCAGCCGTTGGAAAAACAGCCCGTTCACCAGCGCCGTGAAAAACCAGTGCCCGAAATTCAGAAACAAACTCAAGCCTAACTGGCCGGCGAAGCGGCGCATCTTCAAAACATTCCGTCCGCCGTGCCGGGAGCCGAGGACGAACGCGCTGCGCGCCGCGAGGAGATGTTCCAGCAACGCGTCGTAGTCCTCCAGATCGTATTCGAGATCGGCGTCCTGGATCAAAATGTA
>CAISYZ010000021.1 GCA_903889895.1 uncultured Verrucomicrobia subdivision 3 bacterium
GGCGTTGCTGGAACTTGTCGCGCTCGTCGAGGCCAAGACCATCAGCAGTTCCGCCGCGCAGCAGGTGTTTGCGGAAATGTTCGCGACCGGCAAAGCACCCGCCGTCATCGTGCAGGAAAAAGGACTGGCGCAAGTCAGCGACACCGGCGCGATTGAAAAATTCTGCGACGACGCCATCGCCGCGAATCCCGCGCCCGTGGCCGATTACAAGGCCGGCAAGGTCGCCGCGCTCAATTCGCTCAAAGGCCAGGTGATGAAGCTCTCCAAAGGCAAGGCCAACCCCGCGCTTGTCGGCGAGGTTTTGGAACGGAAGCTGAAGGAATAATCCCTTAAAAAACCGCCTTACTTGGAGCGGGGAAATAGTCGCGAAACGACTGGAGGTTGAAGGTGGAGAATTATCGTGATGGTGTTTTTAGCGGTGGTGTTGGGGAACCTAGATGGCACTGGACCAGATTTGAAAATCTTTATCGGGAGAGTCGCCCCGCCAATTTCTGCTTGCTCGTCGATTTTAAGATTTGTGCTGGCTTGGATTGTCACTTCGTTTCCGGTTCGCATTGGCAGATTAAATATCTCCAATGCCGAAATCGCCACTTTGATGTTCGTTGCGGGCATATCACCTCCGCCCGAACCGGCATCGACATTTGCGGTAATATTACCCGAAAATATTCCATTCAAGAGCGCCGGAACAATCAATGAATTTGGCGGAAACGGTTCGGAACCAATCTTGATGATATGCTGTGCGGTATAATTAAGATGCCCAATGAAAGGTGGGTAGGCGACCAAAGTTTCATCTTCCGGTGCCGGGCCAAACCCTGCTGGAGTTACCGAATATTGGGTCAAATTGTTATATTCCATCGTCGCCGGAATATAGATGCTATGCTGAAAATTGGTTTGTTCAGCAAGACTTTTGCATTTTGCAAAAGCCTCATTTATTGTCAGATCCATAATATTTGCGTTCTTACGTTTTTGTTGTTGTCACGCAGGCCGATTGCGAGATTGTGACCAAAGGCCGCGCCCGACGATTCCACAGGCAGCCAACGACAAAAGGGCGAAGGTTGAGGGTTCTGGCGCGGGAACTATTTCACCAATTGTGTAAAATCCAATTGTGTCTCTATTATCTGATCCACCGCCAAGCAGCACGGTGTTTGGACCGCCTATTGCCCAAGCGTATTCCAAGCCTAAATTACCATCCAAAGCTGGAACGTAAACTGAGGGGAGTGCAAAATCGAGATTTAAGGCCAATGTTTCGCTCCCCCACCAAGGGGTGCCTTCCAACTCGATTTGAAGGTCGTTGAACGTTCCAGTCACTTCTGAAATGTCATAATTCGTTCCGTTGACAGTGACCAAGGTTCCTTGTCCTTTGGCAGACAGCGCAAACAGGCACAGGCTCAACGCAAGGCACATTGTAAAAAATTTCATGGTCTTCATAATTTTATTGGTTCTGAAGTTTCAGCCTTGAGTTTCTCTTGATACCCCCCCCCCATTCGCTCACCATTCCTTGCTTTTTTTTGGACATTTGTTGGCATAATCAAAGTTTTTAGCCGAAATAATGGCAGCGGACATTGCGGATGAAGAAAAGTCCGGGTTGGTGGGGTTGAATTCCGGGGCGGAAGCTGAAAAGTTGAACCGCTAATCCGCGCTAATCTTCGCTAATAAATTTGGATTAGCGGCTATCAGCGTTGATTAGCGGTTTCCAACTCCACCGCGTAAGCCTGGTTCGCGCCGCTCATATTGCTGCGGAAGATGAGCCATTTCATGTCCGGCGAAAACATGGCGTTCGGTTCCAGCGCGTAATCGTGCGGCGCCATGTTGACGAGCTTCTCGGAATGAAATACGCCGGCCTTGATGAGCTTGCTCGTGTCCACGTTGCCGCCGGAGCGGTCTTCGATGAGTTCGGGGTGGAACAAATAAAGCCATTTGCCGTCCGGCGCGTGCGCGACCATCTTGTCGTCGCCGCCGTCGCTGGAAAACAGGCTGCCGTCGGGCGAGACGTTGAAATGCACGCCCCATTCGTTGCGCTGCATGTTAAACCACGTCCGCGCGCCGGTGGCGGGTGCGTAGCCGGCCAGCCAGAAGACCTGGCCGCGCGGGGTTTGCAGGTCATACCAGATGGTCTGGCCGTCGGCGCTCCAGAATTCGTGGCCGGCGATCTCCATCGTCATGGTGCGCTGATGCACGAGCTTCAAATCCGTGCCGTCGGTGCGGATGGTCCAGATGCGGTCCACCTTGTGCCACGGGCCTTCGTGGCAAAACATGAGCAGCGTCGGGTCGGTCGGCGAAAATTGCAGATGGCCGAGCCAGTCGGTGCCACGGTGGCAGACGTTGGTTTCGCCGGTCTTTAGATTATAGAAAATCAGCGACATCGGGTAACGCTTCGCCAGCCGTTCCTCCATCATGGTGCCCTTTTTGCCGCGCTGCGCGTCGGCGCGTTCGAGGTCGGTGAGGCGGTTCGGCCCGCCGTCAAAAACCTCGTTCGTGCCCCAGTCGGTGCGGTCGGTGATGGTGCCGGCGAGCAGGGTCTCGTCGGCGTTCACGGTGGAAACTTCCTGGCCGCGCGGCAGCTTCAGCAACTGGCGGACGGATTTGGTCTGGGGATCCACCACGCAGACGTAGTGGTTGGTGACGCCGGCCTCGATTTTCCGCTCGCCGAAATAAATCTGCCCGGTCTTATGGCCGACCATGATGACGTTGAGCTTCTTGCCGGTGACGATTTTTTCGACGGCGAGCGTCTGGAGGTTCACCACCGAGATGCCGCTGGGCGAGGTGAACACCATTTTTTTTCCGTCCGGCGTGAAGGGGTTCAGGTTGAAGTAAAGGCTCTCGCTGCCCGGCTCACGCGAGAGTTGCACGACGCGATGGCCGGTGTCGCGGTCAATCCATTCGGTGCGCGCCGCGCGCTTGGCCGCCGGCGTGGCGCAGCCGGAAAAGATGACCGCCAGCAAAACCCCGGCGGCGAGTGGGCGAGACAGTTTCATTTTAGAATAAGGCTTGGATGCGAAATATCACCACGCGTCCGTGCGGAATTGCGGTGCCGGCAGGCCGGCGGCATTGGCGAGGTTGGCGTCCTGGGGAAAATTCACCCACGCGTAGCGCACCGCGACGGGCGCGGCGACTTCCGCGCTGCTGACGACGATGGTGTCGCCGTCAATGCGGGCTGCCGCCGGCACGAATTTCTTGTCCGCACCAGCAACGACAAAGCCGCCCAGCGCCGCGCCGCCCTTCGCGACGAGTCCGCCGCCGAGGTGGGTGAATTGAAGACGCGCCTCGCCGCCGGCGATTTTCATCGCCGCAAACTGCGGGCCGGAGAATTCGATTTTATGGCCATACACATTCGCCAGCGCGATGCGCGCGAGCCGGTCGCCGACGTCCTGCTTGTTTTTCGGATGCACGTTCTTCGCCTCGCCGATGTCGCTGGCGACGGCCATGCCGGTGTTCGGCAAAGCCAGCACGGTCGCCTGCGCCTCGCGCACGAGCGGGCTATTGCTGGCGGCTTCCTGGCCGGCGAGCTGCACGATGTAAAACGGAAAATCACCTTCGCCCCACAGTGCGCGCCAGTCGCGGATGAGCGCGGCCTGCACGCGCGGGTAAAGCGCGATGCCGCCCTTGTTCGCATCCACGATGGATTCACCCTGATACCAGATGGCGCCGCGGATGGCGTAGGGA
>CAISYZ010000022.1 GCA_903889895.1 uncultured Verrucomicrobia subdivision 3 bacterium
CAAATCGCCAAGATTCCAAACCACGCTACCGGCATTATTCGCCCCGCCGCCGCTCGCGCCGATGAAGCTCGCGCCGCTCGGAATATTGTCCGTCACCGTCACGCTGCTGGCGGTGGACGGACCGAAGTTCGTCACCGAAATCGTGTAGGTCAGATTGCTCACTGCAAAGACGGTCGCCGCCGCCGCTTTGCCAATCGCCAGATCCGCCACACTGCCCACGGTCGTCACCACCGGCGGCGTCACGTTGTTCAGAAGATTCGTGTCCGTCGTCGACGAACTCACACTAGCGATGTTCGTCAAGGAACCGCTCGCCGGCGCGGTCACCGTCACGGTCAGATTGCTCGACTGGCTAGTGGCCAACGCCCCGAGATTCCAAATCACCACACCGGCATTATTTGAACCGTTACCACTGGCATTCACAAACACAACGCCAACCGGCAAGGTATCGGTAACCACCACGCTGCTCGCGCTGGATGGTCCGAAGTTCGTCACAGAAATTGTGTAAACCACATTGCTCGTCGCCAACACAAAGGCTGGGCCGGTTTTCGCGATCAACAAATCCGCAATCGGCGTAACCGCCGTCACGACCGGCAAGCTAGTGTTGTTCGTCGGATTCGGATCGCTCGTCGGGCTGCCCACGCTGGCAAGGTTCGTCAGGCTGATGCCCGTCAACGGCGCAGTGACGGTTACGGTCAAATTCGTCGCCGCATTCGCCGCGAGCAAACCGAGATTTGTCCAGACCAACTGGCTGCCATTCAAAGTTGCGCCGACGCTGGAACCCACCAACGTCACCGCCGCCGGCAGATTATCCGTGACTGAAAGGCTCGCCGCTGCGCCGGGACCGAGATTCGTGACGGTGATGGTGTAGCTGAAATTCGTCGCGGCATAAACGCCTGCCGGACCAGATTTGCTCACGGCCAAATCCGCGACGGATAACACCGTGACGGTGATGAGCGAGAAATTTGTGCCGCCAATGCCGTCCGTCATGGTGTAGCCAATCGTTGCCGTCCCGACAAAATTTGATGAAGGCGTGAAGACAACATTGGTCAAATTGAGAATCGTCGCCATGCCGTTGGTCGGACTGACGCCGATGATTTGCAAAGTTCCGCCGGGCGTCACCACTACGTCATTGGTAAGCGGCGCAAAGGTGTTCGTGGAATTTTCCAAAACCGTGTAACTGTCCGGGTTCGCCACCGGCGGAATATTCGTGACGGTGACGGTGATGAGCGACTGGTTGGTCCCACCGATGCCGTCGGTAATCGTGTAACCAATCGTCGCCGTGCCGACAAAATTCAGCGCGGGCACAAAGAGGACGTTTGTGCCGCTGATGACGGTGGTGCCATTCGTCGGGTTGACCGCAATTATGGATAGCATTCCGCCCAAAGTTCCCAGCGTGTCGTTCGCCAGCGGATTCAAAAGATTGGTGGTATTTTCCGTCACCGTATAAACATCAGGATTGGCCACGGGCGGAACATTTGTCACCAGCACGGTGATCAGTGAAGTGCTGCTGCCGCCGATACCGTCGGTGATGGTGTAGCCGATGGTCGCCGTGCCGACGAAATTCGGCGAAGGCGTGAAGAAAACATTGGTGCCACTAAAGCTGGCCGCGCCGTTTGTGGGGCTGACGTTGACGAGATTCAGCACACCGCCGGGCGTCCGCAACATGTCGTTGACCATGGGAGGAAATATGGTCGAGACGTTTTCGGGCGCGGAGAAGCTGTCCGGATTGGCGATCGGCGGAATGTTGGTCACCGCGATGGTAATAAGCGAATGATTCGTGCCACCAATGCCATCGGTGACGGTGTAGCCAATCGTCGCCGTGCCGATAAAATTTTGCGACGGCGTGAAGATGACGTTCGTGCCGCTGATGACGGCCATGCCGTTGGTCGGACTGACGCTGATGAGGCTTAACACGCCACCGGGCGTCTGCAATATGTCGTTGAGCAGCGGGCTGAACTGGTTCGTGGTGTTTTCCGTGATGGCGTAGCTGTCGGGATTAGCGATGGGCGGCAGGTTCGTCACCAAGGCGGAAATGATGGAGAAATTGGTGCCGCCGATGCCGTCAATGATGGTGTAGCCAATCGTCGCCGTGCCGACAAAATTAGGCGCGGGCGTGAAGACGACGTTCGTCAAATTCAAAATCGTCGCCGTGCCATTAGTCGGGCTGACGCCGATAATTTGCAGCGTGCCGCCCGGCGTTCGCAACACATCGTTCGCGAGCGGGGCAAAGGTGTTGGTCGTATTTTCCAGAATCGCGTAACTGTCTGGATTCGCCACCGGCGGAATATTCGTCGCAAGCACGGTAACGTAAGAACTATTCGTGCCGCCAACATTGTCCATGACGGTGTAATTTAGTGTGAGCGAGCCGCGATAATTCACCGTTGGCGTGAATGATATATTTGTTCCGCTCACATTCGCCACGCCATTCGTCGTGCTGACCGAGAGCAACGTCAGGTTACCGCCGGGCGTATTCACCACATCGTTCACCAATACAGCAAACAGGTTCGTCGTGTTTTCCGTGATGGCGTAGCTGTCAGGATTCGCCGTCGGCGGAACGTTCGTGACCGTGACGGTGATCAGCGCACCGTTGGTGCCGCCGAAATTGTCGCGGATTAAATAACCCGCCGTGGCCGTGCCGACAAAATTTGTCGCGGGCGTGAATACGACGTTCGTGCTGCTGATGACGGCGGTGCCGTTCGTCGGGCTGACGGAAATAATCGTCAGTGGATCGCCGTCGGGATCGCTGTCATTCACCAAAACCGGCACGGTCACGGAAACATTTTCCGTGGCACTGGCGGAATCGTTCACCGCGACCGGCGGACGGTTCGTGACTGCGACGGTAACCAGCGCGGAATTCGTGCCGCCGAAACCGTCGGTGATGGTGTAGCTGAAAATATTTGTGCCGGGCACGGCATTCGTCGGCGTGTAAATGATGTTCGCGCCGCTGATGCTGGCTGTGCCGTTCGTCGGGTTGACGGCAACAATCGTCAGCGCATCGCCGTCCGGATCGCTGTCATTCGCCAGCACCGGAATCGTCACCACAACATTGCGTGCCGTGGCGGCAAAATCGGCGGCGGCCACCGGCGGCCGGTTGGTAATGCTGGTCACTACCGGCGCGCTGGTATTGTTCGTCGGCGTATTGTCGAGCGTCGGACCGCCGACGGTGGCGAGGTTCGTGAACGCTGTGCGACTCACGGCCTGGACGGTGAGCGTCAGATTCGTCGTTGTATTCGCAGCGAGCGTGCCAAGATTATTCCAGACAACCTGATTGGCAGCGTTGGTCGTCGTGGCGGGCAGCGCGCTGACGAAAATTATTCCCACCGGCAAACTGTCCGTGACGCTGAAGCTTGCAGCGGACGACGGACCAAAGTTCGTTACCGAAATCGTGTAACTGAAGCTTGTATTAATTACGCCGGACGCCACGCCAGCTTTGCCGACGGCGAGGTCAGCCACCGGCGTCACGGTGGTGACCACGGGCAGCGTGACGTTGTTCGTCACGTTCGGATCACCGGTCGGCGAACTGACATTCGCCACGTTGGTCAGCGTGCCAGTGGACGGCGCGGTGACCGTCAAAGTCAAATTGGTAATCTGGCCGTTGGTCAGCGTGCCGAGCGCCCAACTCACCAGCCCGGAATTATTCACGCCGTTACCACTGGCGATGACAAAGCTCACGCCCACCGGCAGAGTGTCCGTCACGACGACGCTGCTCGCGCTGGAAGGGCCGAAATTCGTGACGGAAATCGTGTAAACCAAATTGCTCGCGGCCAGCACCACCGCGTTGCCGAATTTGCCAATGCCCAAATCCGCAACCGGCGTGACGGTCGTGATGACCGGCGGCGTGATGTTGTTTGGCGTCACTGGATCCGGCGTGGGCGAGCCAACGCTGGCGGTGTTTGTCACCGAGCCGCTGGCGGGCGCGGTCACGGTCACGGTCACGTTGCTCACTGCACCGCTCGCCAGGCTGGCAAAATTCCAGGTGACGATTCCGCTGCTGTTCGCACCACCGCTGCTGGCATTCACAAAGTTGACACCGGCAGGCAGCGCGTCTGTCACGACCACGCTGCTGGCGGGTGACGGGCCGAAGTTGGTCACGGAAATGGTGTAAACCAGATTGCTGACCGCGAACACCGAGGCCGCCGCCGATTTGCCAACCGCCAAATCTGCGAGCGCGGTGACGTTGACCGTGATGGTGGCGGTTGACGTGCCGCCGTGCGCGTCGGCATTGGTGTAGGTGATGGTGGTCACGCCGAGGTTGGTCGGTGTGAACGTCAGGTTGGTGCTGCCGGGATTGATGACAACAATGCCGTTGGAACTCACCGCACCGCTGATGGTGAGCGGATCGCCGTTCGGACTGATGTCATTGGTCAGCGGACTGATGGTGGTCGCAACAAAATAATACGCCGAGTTGGTGTCGTTTACCGCCATCGGCAACAGACGAATGAAGAAATTATTGGTATTGGAAACAATGCCATTGGTGGTCGTGACCATTGCAATCTGCCCATCATTTGGACCTTGCGAGTCACCGGATTTGTAATAGCCATACGGGACCGATTCTTGAATGATATAATGCCCCTGAGTGACGGCGGCGAAGGAATAACTGCCGTTGGTGCCAGTCAAAACCGTGCCCATAATCGGCTCACCGACATCTACGATGCCGTTGGAATTCACGTCCTGTATAAGTGAAACGGTGATGTTAGCAAGTCCTGACTGGCTATTGTTTGTGCCAAACCCATTGGTGTCATTGAAGACCACACCACCGATAGTGGAATAGTTGACTGCCGGCGGTTGATAATCAAAAAAATTGTTGTTCACGCTATTGGTCAGCCCACCTAAATTGATACCCAATTGATTTGAACTGGGGGCGGTGCTATCAAAGCCCGGCAGGTGATTTTCAACCACTACATAATGTCCGACACCGAGGTTGAGAAAATCATAGAAACCATTCGCATCAGTCGTGACCACTTGAATCAATGTTCCATCCGCCGGATTGCCATCACCATTCGGGTCGGTATACAACTGAAGCGTCACCCCGGCGAGGACCGGATCACCGGGATTATAAACCCCGCTTTGATCCTCGTCATTGTATACATGACCACTGATGGACGCAGCGGCGGTGACGACGTTGGTGCTACCAGTCGCAGTGGGCACCGGATTGCCGAAAATGTCCGTCGCATAATCCACGACGGCGGTGTTGTTCGCCGGGTTGCCCTGCCCAACCACCTTCATCGTCACGTCGTTGGTGATGATGGCGTTCGTCGCGAGGCCGGCGCCGGCGATGTTCGTCCAGATCAGCGAGCCATAACCGGAACCATTCGCGGGAATTGTTGCGGAAACATATTGAAAATAGGCGCCGCTGAAATTGTCCTCAAACGGCAGGTAGGTAATGACCGTATTGCCGACATTCTGGAAAGTGATGCGGAACACAACATTGCTGCCGACCGCGACCGGCGTGTTGGTGGGACTCAACAAAATCTTGGTAACATTGAGCGCGGCGTTATTGACCGCAATGGTCACGGCTGAAGTATTCGTCGCCGTGACACTGCTGGCGGTGGCGGCGTTCGTCGCGGAACCGGTCGCCAGCGTGGTGAACGTGACGGTGATATTCGTGCTCTGTCCGGTCGCGAACACGCCGAGATTGGTCCAAACCAGGCTGTTCGCCGTGGTGGTATTTGGCGTGACGCTGGCGGAAGTGAAACTCAAACGGCTCGACGTGAACGTATCGGTGATGGCGACATTCGTCAGCGCCGTGCTGCCGGTGTTGACAACCTGCAAATTGTAAACCACCGGCTTGCCCACGCCGACTTGTCCACCGGTCGGCGAGACAATGGTCTTGTTCATGGTGATGCCAGGAATGCCGGGCGCAGGCTGGACAGTCGCGGTGGCGCTGGTGTTGTCGGTCGGGTCAGTCGGGTCGGAATAATTCACGGTGAGCACGGAGCCAACCGGCGCGACAAGCGTGCCGCCGCCAAACGGCGTCGCGGTGTTCGTTGTTGCGGCGATGCAGGTGGTGAAAATGCCGGTATTCGTGCCGGTCTCGGTGAGCGTGAGATTTTCCACGTCACCGTAGGAACTACTGATGGTCGCGGTGATAACGTCCACCGTGGCGGCATTGGTGTTGCGGTTCTGGTCGTTGACACGGACGCAGACGTTTGAGTTCGCCAGATACGCGTTGGTCACCGCGCCGTTGTTGCCGTAGGTGAATTGCGTGATGCTCGGCGTGCCGAGGTCGAGGTAAATCGTCGTGATGCTGGCCGTGGCGTTGGCCTTCACGCCTTCGTTGCCTTCGTTGGCCGTGGCGGCGATGGTATAATTTCCGGTGGCCGGGCCGGTGTTCCAGACATATTCGTAAACTTTTGTCGAGGCGTTAGTGAACACCACGCTCGTATCAGTCAGGGTGACGTTGAAATTGTTGTTCGTGCTCGGCGCGGTGAACGCGAGGCCAAGACTGGTGATATCGTTGCTGCCGAACGGATCGGTCACGCTGGCGCGGACATAAAGCGTCGTGCCGGCGATGGGTGTCGCAACCAAATTGCCATTCGGATAGGGCGCGTCATAGACCGCAAAGCCGCTGAACGCGATGACCGTGGACGCGGGCAGCACAATCTCCGACGAATAATTGGTGCTGCCGTAATTCACATGGAACGCGGTGCCAGCGATGTTGTTGGTGATGACATAAGTGATGGTCGTGGTGGTCGGCAACGTGTAATTCGTCGCCAGCGCCGCGCTGGTCCAGACGAGGTTCGTCACGCCGCCGCTCGCGGTGAAAGCCGGATTCGTGAGCGTCAGAAAACTCACGTTGTTACTCTGCAACGTGGCGGTGATGTTGAGATTGCCGGTGAAATTCGCCGCGCCGTTGGTGATGGTGATGAAATTCGTGATGCTCACGACGCCGCCTGCCGGCAGCGTGAACGGCAGCGCCAGTGCGGGCGTCTGCGCGAATGAAGTCGTGTTCGTCGCCGGTCCGCCGCCACCGGCAGCCGGTTTGATAGAGACAGCACAACTAGACCAACTCGTGCCACTGGTCGTCGTCCATGAATTAGTCACATTGCTGGCACCAGGCATGAGACTAACCGCACCCAGGTTCTGGGAGTTATTGCCGACAGAGAAGCTAGTTTTGCTCCAATATGGGACTTGCCCGGAACCGGTGGGCGTCGCGCTAGTTGCGCCGCGAACAGAAATAGAGTTAAACACCAGTTCGCCTGCCGCCGACGCGATCGTCACGCTGGGTGTGCTGCTGGTGCCGAGATTAGTGCTGGTGGCTGAATACGGAGTGGTCTGGTTGACTCCACTCAAAACCAAAGCACCTGCCGTAACTGAGTCCGAGGCCGTCGCCAAGGTTATCACCACATTGGTCGTGCCAACCGGCGGATTTGTCAGTCCCCAAATTTCCGCCCCTACTAGATTGTTGTCACTGGAACGCGTGACAAAGTTCAAACTCTTCCCGCCATAGGTTATACCGGAAACGGTCGAACCGGGATTGAATGAAACCCCCACCAGCAGCAACTCGCTGGAAGCCGCCGGCACAACCACATTACTCAGGGTCATCGTTGATATGGCCGGCCCATTAGTCGCCACATTTGTTGAGAGCACGGTAATGACTCCGCCGCCGCTGCCAATATCAATGCTGTTGTAACTCGTGCCGGGATTCGTGGTCAGCAGCGGATTCACACGGTTCAAAAACTGGTTGCCCGGCGTGCCGTTTGCCGAAAGGTAAAGCTGCTTGTTCGGCGTCGGAATTTGAATCGTCGCCGTGGCGCTCGCGCTGTCGAGATAAAGCGGATCGGTGTAACTCACGCTCAAAGTGTCGCCAGGTGCGATGAACAACGTGCCGTCCTGCGAGACGAGGCCAGACGTTAGCGATGTGGGCAACCCACTGACATTGCGGAAAACGCCGGTATTCGTGCCGGTCTCGACCAGCGGGATGGTTTCAGCGTCGCCGGTGTTGGTGTCCGTGACCGTGACGGAAATCGTCTGCACGGTGTTGGAAGACGTGTTGCCGACGGCGTTGGTCATCGTGACAAAAACTTTGGCGCCAGCCAGATACGTGGCGATGGACAAGCCGTTTGTGTCGGTAAAATTCAGCGTGACCGAAGCGCCGGTGGCCGGTGGAACAACCGTTTGGGCGATAATCGTGGTGCCGCCGATGTTAACGCTATTGCTGACGGAGCCGGCGGCATTGACCTTGACCTGATAGGTGAACAGGCTCGTGCCCTGGCTCAAAATGACGGGAATCGTGTAGCCGGCGGAACCCAGGTTATCGAGCGGGAACGCCGTGTTGGTCGCGCTATATGGCCCAACGTTGTCCGGGACGGTAACGCCGTTCAATGTGGTGGAGTTGGTGACGTAAGTTAGATTGGTCGTCGGCGTGTCAATCACCACGGTATTACCGAGCGGCAGCAGTCCTTTGTTGTCCACCTCCACGTTGTATTGCAACGTGTCGCCGATGTGCAGTCCGTTGGATGACGTGAGATTTGTCACCGTCTTGAACAACACCGGCGTCGGAAATGGAATCACCGTCGTGCCGGCGTCGATATAAGGATTACCCGGCGCGGCCACATCCGCGTCTTCGCCCCACGCGGCGGTGAGCAACGTGCCGTCCACGGTGTAAATTTTCATGCCCGTCTGGTTCTTGCTAGGGTCATAGATCTTCAGGCTTTGCAGGGCCGTAACCGTGAAGTTCGTGTCGTAATGGTTGCCAAAGCCGTCCACCAGCAGGCCATTGGTGCTGCCGTGATACGCGACGTAAAGCTTCGTATTCGACAGCGCCGTGACCCAGACCGGGCTGCCGTCCACCGTGCCATCCGCGCTGCCCGGTGCCCAGCCCACGCGCGCCTGGGTAGTCAGCGCGGCCTGCGGCACCAGCGTGAAACCCCAGTTGTAAGACGTGTCCGCCGTGTTATTGGCGGCCACCGTGCAAAGCAAATAAAAATTCTGCCCGCCCGCGCTGGTAAAACCGGCACCCGAGCCGATGGGCATTTGGAATTTGTAAACCCCGTTCGTCCCCGGCACGGAAAAACTGCCGGAGCCGGCCATGGTGCTGTAGTTGATGGTGATGGCGTTGGTGCCGGGATTGTAGAGATAAACGTAGGCCGGCTGCGAGCCGCTCGCCGCCGAGGGCACCGGCGTGTAATAGGAACTGCTCCAGGCCGAAGCCGGATACAATGTGAACCAGTCGCTCGCGTAGCTCGCCCCCACATGGCCAATGATAATGTCCGCCTGAATTGGCTCCGTAGCCGTGACGCGCCCGCCCACCATGATGCCGCCGTTGACCAAATAGGATTCGCCCTGGTTCAACACGATGTTGGTCGTGCCAATGCCGTTGCCATTCGGGTCAATCGTGATGGAAGTATTGTTCTGCGCGGCCATGATGAACATGCCGACGTATTTGAACAGGTTGTTGGTCAGGTTCTGGCCGACGGGGCTGATGTAATTCGTGCCGTAATCAATGGTGGACAACACGCTCACTGCGCCCGCGAACACCGGCCCGATGCTCGTCGGCCAGCCCGCCCGCGTAATCACCAGCGCCTTGTTCGAGCCAATGCGGTCGCGCGCATCGTATAAAATCTGCGAGGGATTGCGCGGCAACGGCACGCTGTTGGTCAGCGTGATGACCGTGCCCGCCGGCAGGCCGAGCGGATTGTGCGCGAAGCCCGGCGGAATGCCGTGTGCATCATTGCCATCGCCCCAGATTTGCGTTGTGGACTGCGTGGGATTGGCCAAGTCTACTTCGTAGCCGTCCTCCCATTGGTCGTAATTAATCACCGTGCCGTCGCCGGTGACGATGATGGAGAACGTGGAACTGATGGCTCCCGCCGAGCCGCTGACGATGACGCTGTTCGCCTGGCTGATTTGCGCCTCCGGCATGGGCAGGTAAAACTGCTGCACCAAGTTTCCCGCGCGGGCGGATAATCCCGACAACAGGGTTGCAATCGTCGCCAGCAAAATCGTCGGGCGCCGATACACCGATTCCTTACGCAAATAATTCATATCAATACAATAGGGATTAAGCCAGTCAGCGAGTGCTGATGGCTGCGTTGCGGTGAGGAACCGGTTATGTTCTGACTATGGCAACCGTTCTTAATCTGTCAGCCAAGCGATAAACATCGTTTACTGATAAAATAATAACGCTTACTGCAGAGACTTTTGCAAAACCCGAAAAAAACGCAAGAAAATTGTGAATAACTTGTGAGCAACAACCAGATTTGCCTGATATTCAACATGATAAATTTGTGAATCAAACCGATTATTGCCCTAAAACCACCCTCCACCAATAAACCTGTTGATAAGTATGCTGACCACTGCAATGGCCGTTCACGCAGTGAAGTAAGCAAAATCCTCAGTCTGGGCCGGGCGCGTTTGCATTGGCTGAAAAATAGAAAACCGCCGGAACCCTGATCGGTTCCGGCGGTAAACAAGGCGCAAGCTAACGGCCTACTCAAATTGACTGGGCGCAGATTTGACCGGCGTTTCGGACTGGAATTTTTCGGCACGCAAGGCCTTCACTTCCTCCGCCGTGACTTCCTTGCCGGAGTTGCCAAAGGAGTTGTAAGTATAGGTCAGCGCGTTGGCGATATCCTCGTCACTCAAAGGGAACGACGGCATGTTGTTATTATATTTGGCGCCATTGACCACAATTTCACCCTGCCGTCCATGGAGCAAAACCCGGATGGCCTGGCTTTTGTCGGCATTCAAAAAGTCCGAATTGGCCAGCGGGGGGTATTTCCCGGCCACGCCCTGACCGGCTGGCTGGTGGCACGTCGCGCACATCGTTGTGAACAATCCCTTGCCGAATTCAATACGCTCGGTTTTGGATTTGGCAGGCGTGGCGTTGGCCGGCTGGCCGAGCATGGCCCCACTGTCCACCCAGTCACGGATGAGCGCGCGGTCGGCTTCCGTTATGGTCTGGCATTCCGGGCAATTACCGGCGGGCATGGACTCTTTGTAGTAATTACCTTTCCAGGCATCCCAGACACGGCGCTTAATCTCTAAGCGGTTTTGGTAGGCAGACGCATAGTCCGACCAATTCGGCAGGAACGCGGAATCGTTGTTATGGCACCGGGAACACTTGCCGAGGAACAGCGGCTTGACGTCGCGCAAATAAGTCGGAAAGTTGGTCGCGGTGGTCTGCGCGGACAATTGATTTTCCGCCAGGGCCAAGCCACCCAGCGCCAGCAGCGCGAGTCCCAAGTTAAAACTTTTGTGGTTCAACATAAGCTTGGTGGATTAAAAGCCGTAGGATAGCTGCAACACCCACATCTGCGGGGGCAGCGCGTTCGGGCCACGGCTCTTGAGGAATTCATAATCACCCTCGAACAGCATGGTGTTTGAAATATAGTAGATATAACCCACGGTGTAACGGTCGGTGCGGGTGCCCTGCGCATCATCCTCGTTGTCGTAGCGGGCGACCATTTCGAGGTTATTGATGAGCGGAAATTCCCGCTGCAATCCCGCCAGCTTGTAACTAGCCTGCACCCAGACGCCGTGCGGATCCACATCGCCCAAATCGTCGGTGCCGAACCAGGTGTTGATGTATTCGCCCTTGGCCTCGAAATAAGGGCCGAGGTGCAACGCGGCATCTAGGACGCAGGCGGACCAACGGTGATTCCGATTATCGCTCCATTCGCCGGTCTGGCCAGAAACGCCCAGTTCCAAATCATAATGCACTTTCCACGGATAAAACCACGCCACGCGCCCGCCCGCACTGGGGTTCGCGTGCCAGTTGGGGGAACTGCCCACGTTGCCGCCGAGATCGAGGTCGCCGGCATTGGCGATGCCGTTCGTGGCATTGCCGGATGACGGGCCGTTCACACCGTAAATTGCGTAGGTCAAGGATTGACCTTCCTGACCGATGGGCGTCGCCCCTTGGAGCATGGCACCGATGCCGCTGCCAGGGAGCCAGTCACGAATCAACGGATCATCGGGAATCTTGTTCAGCCAGCCAGCACCGCGCTGGCTGTAAGTGCCAAGCGGCAGCAAAACATCGCCCGCAGCCAGCGTGACGTAATCATTCAGGCAGTAATCCATCTGCGCGAAACTCAAATTGACCGATGTCGAACTACCCGGCGCCCGTGTGCCATCGGCATTCGCATTATTGTTCAACATGATGTCGAACCCGGCCTCAAACAGGATGTTGTCGTTGGCGCGGAACAGGAAAATCGGTGCGAAATCCGCCAGCACGAACGTCGGGTTCTGGCTGGTGGCCTTGCCGAATTGCACTTCCGCATCGCCGACCACCATGAAATTGTGCGTGGTGGTCGTAGCCGGGTTGGGTGCCTGATACACCGTCTGCGTCTGGCCGGCGGCCTCCGCCTTCTGCTCCGCATTCGTCGCGAGCTGGGAGGTCTGCCCGAGCTGCTGCTGCAATTGCTGGATCAACTGCTGATCCTGATCATGCGTTTTCTTGAGGTCATCCAGCGCCTGCCCCTGCTTGCTGACCATGTCCGACAGCGCATTGAAAGCCTCGTCGCTCACCGTAGCGGAAGCGGGCAGCACCATGCCGGCCGCGCAACCGCCGGCGGCGGCACCCAAAATGATGGAACGTATTTTCATTTGATGTTTCCTGGGTTAGTAGCCGGCTTCTTCCTGGAGATATTTCATGATCTCTTTCGCCTGCTCGGCGGGGATATTCGCCCGCACCTTCATGTGCAGCATGATGGTTTTCCACTGGCTCTCATTAAATTCCACGGGATAGCGCTCCGGATGGCAGCGGTTGCAATGGATGGCGTAAAGCTCCACGCCGGAAATTTTCTTCTTCGGCGCGGGCGGCGTGGCGTCCGGGGCGTTGGTGCTGTCATCCGCCTGCACGGGCAGCAGGGCGGCCAAGCTGAGGATGCCGGCCACGGCCACACCGGCCAGAATCCGCCGGGTAGATGAAGTTAAACTGCTTGCTTTCATAAGCGGAAGTTTAGAGCCAATAAAATTTGTGACCAACCCTTTTTTAACATTTCTTTGACATAAATTGATGTTAAGTAAATTTCCGAAGCAATCCGCCGGCAGCTAATCTCAACGCAGCGGGTCAAGTCATACGCGATGCGGGATTGTTGCCGCCCGGCGGTAGCGGCGGTGGCGGTTTTTACTACGGCGGTCCGCCATCCCCCGCACCATCAAATGCGTGGGGGCCGAAGATCACGAAGAACTCGTCCAGGACGCCACCGTCATCGCCGCCCGGATGATTGATCGCGTCGAAAGCCAGGGCAAGCTCGGCCAGATCACCCCTGGCAACATCGCCTACTACACCCTTCAACACTGCAAGTCCGGCCGCCGGGCCAATGGCACCAGCCGCGTGGACATAATGGCCAGTGCCACCCAACTCAACGGCACCTCCCGGCTGCACTCGTTTAACGAGGTCGTGGCCGAGAGCGACTGCGGCTTCGAGATCTTCGAGCTACAAGATGTCATCAGCAACGACCACGAAGATCCCGCCACGGTGGCCGCCCGCAAAATGGACTGGGACAGCTTCCTGGCCCAGTTGTCACAGGTCGAGAAACTGGTGGTGGAGTTCCTGTGCGCCGGCAAGACGCTGCGGGATGTGGCCAGGCGGTATGGTTTGAGCGATTCCATGATGCAGACGTATCGCCGGAAGCTTGCCACCAAACTGCTGGAGTTCATGGGCGTTGAGATTCTGCACGACCTGGCGCAATTGCCCGGCTGGCGGATCAACCTGGACTGTGAACGGGAAGCGCAGGCTTGCCGGAATGACCGGCGGAAAACCGCATAAAACAATCAACCATGTGGCCGGGGTTCGCTTGAGCCCCGGCCATACAACGAAAGGAACAGCATGAACGGGAAAAGTATTCTCTGCATTGTAGGAATCATCGCCCTGTGCGTGATGAAGGCCAGCTTGGTCTGGAGCATCTGGCTGACGGTGGTGGGCGCGCTGGTGCTGATCGGAGCGTGGCGCGTGGCTCTTGTGTGGCGCAGTCGCACAGGTGGGTGATCGAGCCGGAAATTAAAACGAGAAGCCGACCTCCGGGTCGGTTTTTTTATCCGTCAGGTGTGAAACATAATTTATTTAACCGCCGGGTCGCCCCATCGCTGTTTCAATGCCTTGGAGCCGGAACTGAATTTTGTTCGGGTTCCAAGCCATGCCGGTAAAATTTGCGCCAACTGAATCCGTAAAATGCGATGAACGCAAAGCAGCCCAGCGGCATCAGGAAACCGGCGCGCATGGAATAGTTGTCCGCGATCAGGCCCATGAAATACGGCAGAATCGCGCCGCCGACCACGGCCGTGACCATCCACGACGCGGCGAGCTTGGTCTTTTCGCCCAGCCCGCGAATGCCCAGCGCAAAGTGCGTCGGATACATGATGGACATGAAAAAGAAACTTAAAAACAGCGCCGCCACCGACAGCCAGCCCAGCGGCAAGATCACCAGCGTCATCATCACGACGTTGATCACCGCATAGACGCCGAGCGTGA
>CAISYZ010000023.1 GCA_903889895.1 uncultured Verrucomicrobia subdivision 3 bacterium
ATCCGTCGTGCTCACCGGCGACCGTCGCGCCGCCGACGAACATTTGCGCACGGAATTAAAACTCGACGATGTTCGCGCGGAGTTGAAGCCGGAGCAAAAGGTCGCGGCCATTCAGGAATTTTCCGCCGCCGGCAAAAAAGTGGCGATGATCGGCGACGGCGTGAACGACGCGCCGAGCCTGGCCGTGGCGCACATCGGCGTGGCCATGGGGGCGCGCGGAGCGGACGCCGCGCTGGAGCAGGCGGACGTGGTCCTGATGAACGACAAGCTGGAGAACTTTCTCGCCGCCTTCCGGCTGAGCCGCCGCGCCCGGAGCATCATCCGGCAGAATCTTTTCATCTCGCTCGGCACCGTGGTGGTGCTGGTGACGTTTGCGTTGTTCGGGAAAATTCCGCTGACGGTCGGCGTCGTCGGGCACGAAGGCAGCACGGTCATCGTGGTGATGAACAGCTTGCGGCTGCTTTTCGGTGGTGCGAAGAAGATTTAGCCGCGGGAATTATTTTTTCCTTGGGCGGCGACCGGCGGCGGCCAAAAGAACCGTTTATTTCCCCAGTTCTGCGCGCAATTTCGCGGCGACATCCAGCAATGCCTCGGGCACGACGCTTGTTTGCCCGATCACCGGCATGAAGTTCGTGTCCCCGTTCCAGCGTGGCACGACGTGGATGTGCAGATGCTCGACGATGCCCGCGCCGGCGACTTTCCCGAGATTGATGCCCACGTTGAAACCGTCCGGTTTCATCACCGCCGTCAGCGCGTTCGTGCAGCGGCGGACCAGTTTCCAGAGATCCGCGCCCTCGTTATCGGTCAACCCGTTCAAGTCCGCGACTTCCTTGTAAGGCACCACCATCAGATGACCGCCGTTGTAGGGATAACGGTTCAAAAGCGCGTAGCACGAGCGGTCGCGCGCGATCACGAGGTTGCCGACGTCGTCGGGGGATTGCGCAATCTGGGTGAACAGGCTCGCGTCCAGCTTCGGTTTCGGCGCGAGGATGTATTCGATGCGCCACGGCGCGTGCAATGATTCCATGCGGGAAAAGTTAAGGCGCGGGGGAAATAAGAAAAGCCAAAATCATTTGCGCCCGCGGAACAGATACTTCGCAAAATCAATCAACCCGCTAAATTTGTAGCCCGGATCCACGTATTTTTCGATGACGTAAAACGCGAAATAATAAAACCGGCAGAAACTCCAGATGGCCAGCGCGAGCAGGAGGGCCGTCTGCCACTTCAAATTATCGAGCAGCAGCAGGCCGGCACAAATAATCCCGATCACCAGGAACAAAAGCCCCTTCAATTTGATCCAGAACGGCTGCGCCAGGTCTTTCATGTGAGCAGATTTAATATCGCCGCCGCCGCGCGCCGGGGGGCGCCGGGCGCGCCGAGCGAGCCGATGATTTTGGCCAGTTGCGCCGAGATTTTTTCGCGGCGCGCGGCGTCCTCCAACAACTCCAGCGCCGCGCGGGCCAGATGCTCCGGCGTCGCCTCGTTTTGAATGAACTCCGGATAAACTTCCTCGCCCGCGAGCAGGTTGGGCATCGTCAGCGATTTCACCGTCACGATACGTTTGGCGATTTGATATGTCAGCCACGACGTTTTGTAGAGCGTCACGGTCGGCACCCCGAAGAAGGCGCATTCCATCGTCACCGTCCCGGTCGAAGCCAGCGCCACCTCGGCTTCCGCCAGCGCCCACGGGAGTTCGCCGATCTGGATTTCGAGATTGGCCCCGAGCGATTTGGCCAGCGCCACGAGCGCGGGATTGGGCAACACCATTTTCGCGCGCACCGCCGGCAGTTTTTCCTGAATCGTCTGCAGCGCCGCGAGCATCACCGGCAGATGCCGTTGCAATTCGCCCTTCCGGCTGCCCGGCAGCAGCAGAATCGCCGGCCCGGCGTTGGGCTTTTTCTGCATGCTTAATTCTTCCTTCTGCATTCGCTCCACCATGGGATGTCCGACAAACTCCACGCGCAGCTTGGGCACGCGCTTGGCATACCAATCCTGCTCGAACGGGAAAATGCTCAGGAGCAAATCATAATCGCGCGCGAGCTTGTCAGCGCGGCCCGGGCGCGACGCCCAGACTTGCGGCGAGACGAACTGCACAATCTTCGGGTCCCACTGGGAAAACGGATTCTCGCGGACGTATTTCTTCACCGCCTGACCAAAGCGCAGATTGAACCCGCCGAAATCGATGCCGATGATGACGTCCGGCTTGCGTTCAATGGCCAGCGCGAGGAGCTGATGGAACAGCCGCCGGAACTCGAAGTATTTTTTCAGCACATCCGAGATGCCGATCACCGAATGTTGGGTCAGGTCGAAGGCCAGGTCCACGCCCGCCGCGGCCATTTTGGGCCCGCCCGCGCCGAAGCAGACCGGCGCGACCGGCAACTGCCCGCGCAGCGCGGCCACCAGTTCCGCTGCGAGCAAATCCCCGCTCGCCTCACCGGCGATGAGCATGAAGGTCTTCGGTTTCAAAGGCCGGATTTTAACGCAAAGACGCAAAGACGCAGAGCAAAATTTATCTCCGACCGCCGTCCCCGCCGCCGTTTCAAATCGCCATGTGGCTGAGGACTTCGCTCCAGTCGGAAGTGCCGGTGCGGCCGCCGATGAACTGCACGCGGAAATCATACATCGTTCCTGGCGTCAGGTTGACGACGACCACGACCTTGGTGTTGAGAAAATCGCCGCCGTCCTGCCAGTCGCCGCCGGCGCTGCGGTATTGCACCTTGACCGAACGGACATTCCGCTGCGCCTTGACCCGCAACTGAATCTTGGTGGACGCCACGTTGACGGCTTTGTAGAGGGACGGTTTGGCCAGGTTCGACTGCGCCGTGTAGCCGTGGACTTTGGTGTCGAAGCCGGCGGCGCGGATGACGTCGGCATTGCCCAGCGCCACGCCTTCGACGTGCAGCGCGATGGGGTTCAATTTGCCGAGCAACACCGTGCGCGCGGCCTTCCGCGCCTCGGTCTGCGCCACGCTGCCCTGAACCGCCGCGATGCGCTTGGTGGTGAAATCAGTGATGGCGTCCTGCAAGTCCGCCAGCGAAACGGGGAGGTTGGGAAACTGGCCGGCGTTTTTTATCAATGCATCATGGACGCCCTGCGCGAAGGCGATGAGCGGATCATCCTTGTATTTCTTGTAGCCCAAATTCACATGGTTGTTCATGTTCACTCCAGGGTTGAAGGTTTCGGCGTGCCGGCACCAGGCGAAGTGGTTTCAGCGACCGGCTGAAGCTTCGTCCGTCCGGGGCGCAACTCCACTAGACACCCGACTAGCCTTAAAATCAACCGGAAGTTATTCACCGCGCCAGCCAACCACCTGGATGCGTTATCCAACCGCTTGGTTGTCTCAAACAACCAAGCGGTTGCCTTGGTTAACCAAGCGTATGTCTCATGCAACCGCCAGGTTAGGTTAAGCAACCAGCCGGTTGAACAATACAACCAAGCGGTTGAGTAACATAACCACTCGGTTGCTTTATACAACCAAGCGGTTGTGCTATAAAACTAGGCGGTTGCCTGACACAACCAAGCGGTTGCTGAAGGTGAAAACGCCAATTTTGAGGCTAAAAACAACAAAAACTGGCGCAAAAGAGCTTTTTCCGGTGATTTACAGGCTTTCAATCCTGCCAGCAACCCGTCAAGACCGGAAGTTGGCTCTGCTTTGTGCATTGTTGCCTCCGAGGTGGCGAATCCCGGTTTGCCACGGAGTGGCATAAGCTAGTAGCCCACAGCGATAGCTGTGGGTGAGGCGCGGATATAGCTTTTTCCGCCCCAGACGGGGCGGGAGAAATGGGTTGTCAATGTGTGGTTATCTCTCGCCCCTGCCGGGGCTGGGAAAAATGGCGGGTATGGTTTCCCATAGCTGGCGCTATGGGCTACTACCGTTCGCTGCTCCGCAGCTGCTCACAAGCCAAGGCGCCATGTTCACCCGCCACGGAGTGGCATAAGCCAGTAGCCCACAGCGATAGCTGTGGGTAAGCGTCCAATCAGATTTTAAGCCCCGGACGGGGCGAACGAAAATTCACTCCCACAAATACTTTTCGTCGTATTCAATTTCATGCCGCTTGAGAAAGGCTGTGAATTCCTCCTGAAACGAAACCTTGCGATGATGTTCCTCCTGGTTGGCGATGTATTTTTCAACTTCACCCAGACTGGAATGGCTCACGCTGAACGCGCCGTAGCCAATTTGCCACGCGAACATTTTTTGGTTTGGGAAATTCTTGTGCACCCAGCCGGACGAATCGGCTTTTAACTCGCGCATCACATCGGACAACGAATGTTTCGCGGCGAGCGCGGCGAGAATGTGGACGTGGTCCGCCGGGCCGTTAATGATGAGCGCCTTGCCGTCATGCGCGCGGAGGATGCCGCCGAGATAGGGAAAGAGGCGGGCTTTCAAATCCGCGTCGAGCAAAGGTCGGCGGTCTTTCGTGCTGAAAACAAGGTGCGTCAGCAAATGGGTGAACGTGTGCGCCATAATGTTTGGGTGGTCAATGGTCGGGGTTCAATGGTGCGAGGGGGGTTGAAGCTGCGGAGCAGTTTGGTTTTCACCAGCCACGGAGCGGCGTCCGGCAGTAGCCCACGGTGAAACCGTGGGAACGATTCCAGCCAATGATTTAAGCCCCGGACGGGGCGGAAGAAACGGGCGGTTGAACGGCAGTGTTCTGCCGCCCCTGCCGGGGCTGGGGAAACGCGCGGGCGACGCGACCCATAGCTGGCGCTATGGGCTACTGCCGCGCGCTGCTCCGCAGCTAAAAAATGCGCTTTCATTTTTCTCCGCGCCTTTGCGCCTTTGTGCCTTTGCGTTGAACGCCTACTTCCTCTGCTGTATCTGCCTGGTAATTTCAAACGCCAGATCAAGCGCGCGTTTGCCGGCTTCGCCGCTGACCTTCGGCGCCTGTTTCTCGCGGACGCATTCGACGAAGTGCTGCAGTTCCAGTTTGAGCGGCTCGTCCTTGTTGATGGGCACCGGCTCGCGCACGATTTTCTTGCCGGCAAATTCGCTGACGATGGCGGAGTCCTTGCCGATGCCCAGCTTGGCGGCCATGATTTTTTTGATGAAGGGCGTTTCCTGCTCGCCCTCGCGGGCGACGCGGAAGAGGAAGCCTTCCTGCAGGCGGTAATCGAGCGAGATGTAGCAGGGATTGGTCGGGCCGCTGAACACGCGGATCTTTCTCATGCGCTCGGGGCTGATGCGGCTGGCGGTGAGGTTGGCCACGCAGCCGTTCGCAAAGCGGATGCGCGCGTTGGCGATGTCCTCGCTCTGGCTCAACACGGGGATGCCCACGCCCTCGACGCTGACGACGGGCGATTTCACAAACGCGAGCACGATGTCGAGGTCGTGGATCATCAAATCGAGGACGACGCCGATGTCCGTGCTGCGCGCGGGAAACGGCGACAGGCGGTGACATTCGATGAAGACGGGTTCCGTCGCGGCTTCCTGAAGAAACTGGAAGACCGGATTGAACCGCTCGATGTGGCCGACTTGCAGGACGAGGTTTTTCGCCTTGGCAATTTCGCACAGCTCGGCGGCCTGCGCGGAATTGTCGGTGATGGGCTTCTCGACGAGAACGTGCTTGCCGGCGGACAAAAGCTGCTTCGCGATTTCGTAGTGATAAACGGTGGGCGTGGCGACATTCAGCGCGTCGCTGGCGGCGGCGGCCTCGGCGACGGAGGCGAAGACGTGCAGCTTGTGTTTCGCGGCGATGGCGCGGGCGGTGTCGGCGTGCGCGTCGTAGATGCCGGTGAGTTCCACCGCACCGGCGGCGTGGAGTTCGGCGTAGATGCGGGCGTGGTGTTGTCCGAGTGAACCGGTGCCGAGGACGGCGACTTTGACTTTGGCCATGCGCGAAGTTTGCCAGTGAATGGCTTGGCGGAAAATGAAAATTCCTCGCGCCCGGAAGCGCCTGCGCCAAAACTTTGGCCGGCGGCCGTGTTTGCGGATTCGCCGGCGCGCGTTTGCGAGCGATTTCGTTTTGAACTTTCGGCTTTGGACTCATAAACTTCGCGCTGTGCCAGTTCTATGTTACATCCTGATCGCGCTCGGCGCGTATCTGCTCGGGTCCATCCCCTTCGGCTTCCTCGCGGCGAAGGCCAAGGGCATTGATATCCGCAGCGTGGGCAGCGGCAACATCGGCGCGACGAACGCGATGCGCGTGCTCGGCAAGCCCATCGGCATCACCGTGCTGTTGCTGGACGCGTTGAAGGGCTTTATCGCGGTCTGCTTCGGCGTGATGGTGTTTTCCAAAATGCAGGACGCGGCCGGCAGCGCGCCGGCTGCGGTGGTTCTGGCGCAGGCATTCAATCACGCGATCATCGCCGGCATTTGCGCCGTGCTCGGCCACAACTACACCTGCTGGCTGAAATTCAAAGGCGGCAAAGGCATCGCGACCACGGCGGGCGTTTATCTGGCGCTGGCCCCGGGGCCGCTGCTGATTGCCTTCGTGGTTTTTGTGCTGGCCGTCGTCCTGACGCGTTACGTTTCCATCGGTTCCATCTCGGCCGCCGTGGCGTTGCCGACGGCCGTCTGGCTGCTGGCGCCGCATAACTGGCTCCTCGGTCTGGTCACGACCGCCCTCGGCGCGCTCGCGATCTACAAACACAAGGGCAACATCCAGCGGTTGCGCGCCGGCACGGAAAACCGCTTCGGCCAAAAGAAGGAATCAAAATGAGAATCTGCGTTTTAGGCGCGGGCGCTTGGGGCGCGGCGCTCGCGAAAGTTTTGCAGGAGAACGGCAATGCCGTGACGCTGTGGGACCGCGATGTCGCGCAGTTGCAATCCTTGCAGGCCGGGCGCAGCGAAAAATATCTGCCGGGCGTCGCCCTGCCGACGGATTGGAAAACGGAAGTTGATTTCGCCAAAGCCGTCGGCGGCAAGGAAGTTTTGGTGCTGGCGATTCCGTCGCAATTTTTCCGCGAGGTGGCGGCCAAGTTGAAAGGGCATCCGGGCGTTTTGGTCAGCGTGACGAAAGGGATCGAGTTTGAAACCGGCGATACGATGAGCCGCATTCTCCGCGAATTCGCGCCGGCGGACCGCGTGGCGGCGTTGTCCGGCCCAAGCTTTGCGCGTGAGGTTGCGCTCGGCATTCCCACATCCGTCGTCTGCGCGTGCGAAAGCGACGGCACGGCGAAAACGGTGCAGGGGCTTTTTCACCGGCCGGAATTTCGCATATATCGCAGCCCCGACGTGCTGGGCGTGGAATACGGCGGCGCGCTAAAAAATGTCATCGCCATCGGCGCGGGCGTCGGCGACGGTCTCGGCTACGGCGACAACACGAAGGCCGGTCTCGTGTCGCGCGCACTTTCCGAAATGCGCCGGCTCGGCGTGGCTTGTGGCGCAAAGCCGGAAACTTTCACCGGTCTCAGCGGCCTCGGCGATTTGATGCTGACGTGCTTTTCCAAGCAGAGCCGCAACCGCGATTTGGGCGAGCGCATCGGCAAGGGCGAGACGATTGAACAAATCATCGCGTCGCATCCCAAGCTCGCGGAAGGCTATCCCACCGCGAAATCAGCGCACAAACTGGCGCGGGATAAAAATGTCTCCACGCCGATCATGGACGAGGTTCACGCGATGCTTTACGAGGGGAAAAATCCCAAGCAGGCCGTGCGCGATCTGATTTCCCGCGCGTTCAAGGCGGAGGATTAACGGGCGAACGGTTTTGCCGGCGCGGTCGGGATGATTTCCCGGTGCAACAGGCGTTGCAACCACGGGCGCGCCGCGAGGCCCGGCAGATTTTTGCGGAACGCGGCGTTATGTTCCAGCCACGCCACCCACAGGGAGATGGCGGCGATAACCGAGAGTCCGAGAAAAGTTTTTTCCACGTCGGTCATCGGGAACATCTGGATCACCGACGCCGCGCACACCACCAGCGGCAGATGCACCGCGAACACCGCCAGCGAATGCCGGCCCCACAGCGCGGTCTGCTCCATCAGCCACGCTGGCGGACGCGGATTCCACGCGATCAGGAACACCACCCACGCGGCGAAGTTCAGCACGCGCAATGGGCCGAGGGTCCACTTGTCCATCCACAAATAAGCTTCGTCGTTAAGCGTCACGCCGGGCAGCACGCCATGGCGCGCGCCCAAACCAACCAGCACCACGAGGCCGGCCACGGTGAAAAAGAAGGAACGGAATTTCTGCGAAATGATTTCCCCGCGCAGGGAGGTTTCACCGAGCGCCACGCCGCTGAACCAGAGAAATTGCCACGCCAGCACGTTGAACGAACCGCCGCGCACCGGCAGCAGCGCGTCGGTCGCCAGATGCGTCGCGGGAAATTGCGCGGCCAGCCAGCCGAGGAACGAGACCGAAAGCACGATGCCCCAGCCGTGCCGCCGCGCCGTCACGAAGGCCAGCGGCGTCGCCAGCAGCAGCACGACATACAGCGGCAGGATGTCGAATAGCGGCGCCTGGTGCAGCAGCAGAGGAATCAACAACAGGCTTTCGACCGGATGCAGCAGAAAATCGTGAAAGTGATTCGCCAGCGGCGCGACCTGCCGCGCGTAAAGCCACGCGATGAGCGCCACCGGCAGCAGCACGGCGAGATGCACGATGTAAACGAGCTTGGCGCGGTTCCAGACGCGGCGGGACATTTCCGTCCAGCCGCTTTTTAGATAGGTCTTGCCATAAACCATCCCCGCGAGGCAGGCGCTCAGGAAAATAAAACCCTCGGCGGCGCTGGTGAAACCAAACGGCTCCTGCAAGTAGTGGGAAAGTGGCGACGGCACATGAACCCCGGCCATGATGGCCAGAAACATTCCCCGCACGGCATCCAACCGCATATCCCGGGTCTTTGAATTTGGGTTCAAGAATTCCTTGGTTTGGAATTAGGAAATTAACTACTCCTCTTAACAAGTTCTTTTCTACGCCCAAAAACCGTCGCCGTCAAACTAAAAGTAAAAATTTAGCCGACGGGTTTTTGCCATTCGCTCATCGCCGAGCGCGTGCCGCAATCGAGGCATTGCGTCAGGTTGAAGTTTGCGCCGCAGGCGGGACAATTGGCGTGGGTTTCAAACGTGTCAAAGGCGTTGCCGCACTGGCCGCAGCGCCAGAGCGCGCCGAGCGGCGGCTGCGAATGGCAGGAAGGACACGCGAAGCCGGGCCGGCGCGGAATGCGGGCGATTTTGGCGAGGGCTTGCGCCTGCTTCAAACCGCCCCAGCAATTGAGCGCAATGAAAACCGCCATGATGATCAACCAAGTGTCGCCGGCCCAAACGGCGAAGGCGATCATAGCCACCACGCCGATGATGCCGATCACGCTGGCGGCCATCAGGCTGTTCGCGCGGCCGAACGGAAACCAGAGCAGCGAGCGCAAAATTTGTCCGCCATCAAGTGGATAGACCGGCAGGATGTTGAATAAGAACAGCACGGTGTTGATGATGGCGACATTTTTTACGAGCAGAAAGGCGTCGGGGAAATGTTCCGGCCAGCCGTGGCTTTTGCCGGAGTAATACAATCCCAGCAACACCGGGAACAGTGCCACGTTCACCAGCGGGCCGGCGGCGATGCTCCAAAGCTGCGCGCCGGGCCGCTGCGGCGGGTTGACGTAAGCCACGCCGCCGAGCGGCCAGAGGACGATGTCGCTGGTTTTGCCGCCGACCGACCGGCAGGCGAGCTGGTGCCCAAATTCATGCGTCAGCACGATGAGGAACAGTGACAAAATTTCCACGGCGCTCCAGCCGTAATTGGAATATTCATTCGGCCGGCTGGTGAAATAAATGAACGCCACGAACCACGCCCAGTGGAGATACACGTCAATCCCCAGTAGCCGGAACAGTTTGATTGAACCGCGGCGCGTCGGCATCAGAGCGCTCCCTTGATCAGCTTAAGCAGTTCCGCGTGCGAATCGACGGCCTTGAACTGCGGAAATTCCGCCTTCACTTTTTCCGGCGCGTGAATCAGAAAGCCGACGTTCGCTTCGCCCAGCATCGCGGTGTCGTTGTAGGAATCGCCGGCGGCGACGACGTGATAATTCAGCGACTTCAGCGCGGCGACGGATTTCTGTTTCTGGTTCGGCTGGCGCAACTGGTAGCCGGCGATGCGGTCGTTCTCCACGATGAGTCGGTGGCAAAACAACGTCGGCCAGTTCAACTGCTTCATCAGCGGTTGCGCAAATTGCTCAAACGTGTCGGACAAAATAATGACCTGCACCAGCGAGCGGAGTTCGTCGAGAAATTCCCGGCCACCGGGCAGCGGCTTGAGCGTGCCGATAACTTCCTGGATGTGCGAGAGCTTGATGCCGTGGCGGTCGAGGATGCCGATGCGGTAGTTCATCAGCTTGTCATAATCCGGTTCGTCGCGCGTGGTGCGGCGCAGTTCCGGGATGCCGGTTTTCTCGGCGACGGCGATCCAGATTTCCGGCGTCAGCACGCCTTCCATGTCCAAGGTAACAATGGCTTGTTTCATCGGCGCGCAGTTTTTCAAAATGCGGCTAAGCTGTCCAGCCTCACGCAATCATTTCAACTCCGGATGCGCGGAAAGAATGGCGTCTAGCGCCGCCTGGGCCTCTGCATAGCCGGGTTTGAGTCGCAAAACCCCGGTGAACTGTGCCTTGGCCTCCGCCAGTTTTCCGGCAGCGGCGAGGGCTTTGCCGTAATAACATTGAATCACTGGGTCGTTGGGCGTGAGTTTGGCGGTAACAGCCAGATGTTCGGCGGCCTCGGCGGCACGGCCCCGGCGCAGTAGCTCTAGGCCGAGATTCCATTGAGCAATGGCAAACGTGGGCGCAATGCGGACGGACTCGGCAAAAAACGGCAGCGCCGCGTCGTTCAGGCCTGCGCTCTCCAGTTCACCGCCGAGGTAGGCATCGGCGGCGTAATTGTCGCTGGTGACGGCGACGGTGTGCACCAGCAGCTTCAGGCTGTTTTGCCAATATTGTAATTGAAAGGAAGTAATGATGACGAAGGCGCCCAGCGCCACTGTTCCTACTAGGGCGGCGATTTTTGTTTGATGTGGTTGAGCCACCAGCAGTTCGTTCGCGCCCCAGACAATCAGGACAAATAACCCAATGCTCGGCAGATAAAGGTAGCGGTCGGCCATTGCCTGCGGCCCGACCTGCACCAGGCCGATAACTGGAACGAGCGTTCCGATGTAGTAGAACCAGCCGAAAAACAAAAACGGATTTTGTCGCGTCCGCACAATCACCAGCACTGTCCAAATCAGCAGCAGCCCCGCCGCCGTCAGCACGAACCAAAGCGGCCAGTGTTTTTCATAGGGGTAAATGACCGCGAGATCCGCCGGCCAGAAGGTTTTGGAAATATACCGCACATAGGAGACCAATGCGTTCGCGAAGCGGACGTGGAGCGGCAGGGCGTCCACCGACCAGGTCGCGCCGCTGTTGCTTTGGGCGGCATAATTCACGCCGCTCGCCGCCAGCGCCAGCAACAGGAATGGAATTTTCTCAAGCACCAGCCGGAACAAAATCGGAAAGCGGAAGTTGGAAAGAGGGAATCGCCCCAGCGGCCAGAAGTCTACCAGTAACAAGACCAATGGCAGCGTCACCACCATCGGCTTGGCCATGAGGCCGCATGCGAACAGCAGCAGCCCCAGCAGATAGGTGGCGAGGCTTGGATTTTTCGTATACCGCGTGTATGCCAGCAGAGCCAGCAGCCAGAAGAATGCGCTCAACACATCCTTGCGTTCCGCCACCCACGCCACCGATTCGACGTGTGTTGGATGCCAGGCAAACAGCGCCGCCACCAGTGCGCTGCGCCACAACGCACCGGTGGTGCCGTTGAGCCAGGCAAACAGCAGCAGCACGTTGGCAATATGAAAAAAAATATTCGTCAGGTGATGGCCGGCGGGATTCAGGCCGAACCACTGGCAGTCCAGCATGTGGGAAAGCCAGGTCAGCGGATGCCAGTTGGCAGCCATGCTGTTTTGAAAGGCCCATTGCACGCCGGACCACGTCAGTCCTGCCTGCACCTGCGGGTTGGCCGTCACATATAGGTTGTCGTCCAGCCCGATGAAGTTGTGATGAATGACGGGCCAATACAGCGCCAGCGTGCCCAGTGCCAGAACTAGGCAGATGCCCGCCAGCTGAAGTCTGCTGTGCTGCCGTTTCAGGGACATTTTACTTGGGAAAAACCACGGTGCCTTGAATGTTATTTCAATGCCGGCTGCGCGGCCAACAGTTCGGCGAGTTCCTTTTTGACCTTGTCCTGATCCGGCTGCCAGCGCAGCGCTTCGCGGAAATGCGCCGCCGCGTCGGAAAATTTCTCCAGTTTCACGAGCGTTTCCGCCAGCCGTGCGTGGGCGGCGGCGAAATCCGGGCGCACGGCCAACGCAGATTCAAAACACCGCACCGCGTCCGGCAGCCGCTGGTTCTGCGAAAAGAATATGCCGAGGTTGAACTGCGCATCGGCGTTGCGCGGGTCGAGCTGCGCGGCGGCGGCGAGATGCTCCAGCGCCTCGTCCTGGAGACCGAAGCCGATGAGCGCGAGGCCAAGATTGTATTGGCTGATGGGATAGCGCGGTTCGATGCGCACGGCCTCGCGGTAAAGCACCAGCGCGCGGCCATTGTTGCCGGCGCGCTCGAAGGCCTTGCCCAGCGCGTTGTCGGCGACGTAATTATTCTGTGTCACGCCAAGCGCGTGCAGAAAAAGGCTCGTGCTGTTGCGCCAGTTTTCAATCTGCGCCGACGTGACCAGCACGCAGCCAGCCAGCGCGCTGCCGCCGAGGACCGAGAGCAGAAATTTTCCGTTCGGCCGCGCCGCGCAAAGTTCCGTCGCGCCCCACACCAGCGCGATGAACAGGCCGATGCTGGGAATGTAAAAATACCGGTCCGCCATGGCCTGAGCGCCGACCTGCACGAAGCCGATGACCGGCACCAGCGTGCCAAGGAACCAGAACCAGCCGACGGCAAACCACGGTTGCCGCCGCACTCGGGCCAGCGCGAGAGCCGAGACGAGCGCCAATAAAAGCACCGCGCCGGCCACGGTCGCGGCGGGCCAGTGATAGACGTAGGGATAAACAATCGCGAGATCCGCCGGCCAGAAGGTTTTGCCGAGGTAACGCAGATATGCGACCGGCACATTCGCGAGCCGGATGGACCACGCGAGTGCGCTGACCGCGCCTGCGCCATGTTGCGCCAGGAACGTCACCGCGCACAAGGCGAGCGACAAAAAGAAGAAAGGAATCTTCTCGATGAACATCTTTGCAAAAACTGGAAATTGGAAATCGAAAATTGGAAATCGCTTAAGCGGCCACACGTCCAGCAGCAGCAGCGTGAAGGGCAGAGTCACCGCCATCGGTTTCGACAACAGCGCCGCAGCGCAAGCGAGCAACGCCAGCGCGTAAAAGCGTTTTGCATCTTTAGTTTTTAGTTTTGCGTCATTGGCGTAGCGCGCATACGCCATGAGCGTGAGCAGCCAGAAGAACGTGCTCAGCACGTCCTTCCGCTCCGCGACCCACGCGACGGATTCGACGTGCAGCGGATGCCACGCAAAGAGCGCGGCGACGAACGCGCTGCGCCCCGCGGCCCCGGTCAGCCCGCGCAGCAGCGCAAACAGCAGCAGCGTGTTCGCGATGTGAAACGCCACGTTCACGAGATGGTGCGCGCCCGCGTGGAGACCGAAAAGCTGGCAGTCCAGCTCGTGCGAAAGCCACGAGAGCGGATGCCAGTTCCCGACGTGGATGCCATTGAACGCCCACTGCAAGCCCTGCCACGTCAGCCCCGCCTGCGTCACCGGATTTTCCGAGACGTATTCGTCGTCGTCGAAATCAACGAACGAAAATTGCGCGACGGGCGAATACAAGACCAGCGTGCCGAGCGCGAGGACGAGGCACGCGAGGAGAAAGAATTTCCGGTCCGGTCGCAGACTGGTCATGGTTCAAAGCCAGGCCGGCTCGGCCTGCCGCTGCCGGAAGCGCAGCGTTTCGGTGTAACCGACGCTGCGGGCGAGGGCGACGGCCTCGGTGAAGTTCAGCCCGACCTCCGCCGGCGCGTGCGCGTCCGAGCCGAAGGTGATGGGCACATTTTTGCGGAAGGCGATTTCCAGCAGCTCGCGGCTGGGATAAATTTCCTGGCAATCTTTCCGCAGGCCGGCGGTGTTCAATTCAATCGCGCAACCCGCTCCCGCCACCGCGTGCAGAAACGTCTCGTAGAGCGGCGTGCAGTCCTGTGCGGGGCGGAAGCCGAACTTCTTCGGCAAATCACAATGCCCGATGATGTCGAACAACCCCGATGCCACGGCCTGCGTCAGCCGCTCAAAATAAACCTGCCACACCGCGAAGGCGTCGCGTTTTTTCCATTCGGAGAGCTTCGCCGGATTATCAATGTCCCAGGCATCGGAGACGTAATGCACGCTGCCGATGAAGTAGTCCCACGCGTGCCGTTTGGCCAGCTGGCGGATCCAATCCTCGTGGCCGGGCAGGTAATCCACCTCGAGCGCGAGGCGGATGGTGAGCTGGGGAAATTCCTTTTGCGCGAGCCGCACTTTCGCGACGTATTCATCGAGCTGGCTGTTCCGCATGCGCCAGTCGTCGAAATCGTCGCGCAGCATGGGGGAATGATCTGAGAAACCGATTTCCGTGAAACCCAGTTCCACCGCCCGGCGCGCGTATTCCACCGGTTCGCCCGTCGCGTGGCGGCAAAGCGGCGTGTGCATGTGCAAATCAGCAGGCAGCGACATGGCTGGCAGTTTTAGTATTTGCCCCGCAAGTATCAAGCGCTGAATTGAAAAATATGCGGCGCTTATCCGCCTTGCTGACAGCGCTTTTTGGTTGCCGTGGTGGCGGCGCTCACTCATCGTAATGCCGTTTTCGCCAGCGCCCCAAAGACCATGAAAGCCACCGACTTTTTTCGCGCGACGCCCCGCACGCCGGGCCGCCCGGTGCAAAGCTTTCACGCGATGATCAAACCCGCCGGCTCGCTCTGCAACCTCGACTGCACCTACTGCTTTTACCTGCACAAGAGCGAACTCCTCGCGCAACCGCCTTCGCCGCGCATGGCGGAGGACGTGCTCGAGGCGCACATTCAGAAATACATCGCCGCGCAGACCGGCGACGCCGTGGTGTTCTCGTGGCAGGGCGGCGAACCCACGCTGGTGGGCCTCGATTTTTTCCGGCGCGTCGTCGAGTTGCAAGCGCGGCACAAAAAGCCGTGGCAGCGCATTGACAACGATCTCCAGACCAACGGCACGTTGCTGAACGATGAATGGTGCGCGTTTCTCAAACAGCATAACTTCCTCGTCGGCCTGAGCCTCGACGGACCGAAAAAGTTGCACGATCACTATCGCGTGACCAAGGGCGGGCAGCCCACGCATGACAAGGTGATGGCGGCGGCGAAGTTGTTGCAAAAACACGGCGTGCCGTTCAACGCCCTCTGCGTCGTCAACCGCGAGAACGCCAAATACCCGCTCGATGTCTATCGCTTCCTCTCGCGCGAGACGGCGGCGCTGAAACTGCAATTCATCCCCGGCGTGGAGCCCAGGAATTTCAAGCACATCGCCCCGCAACATTGGGACGCGGCGGCGATGCCCATCGTCGGCACCGCAGCGGCGCGACCGGGCTCGCCGGACTCCGTCGTGACGGACTGGTCGGTGGATGCGGATGAATGGGGCCGTTTCCTCTGCAAGATTTGGGACGAATGGTTCCGGCGCGATTACGGCAAGGTCTTTGTGGACGCCTTCGAGACCGCCGTCGCGCAATCGTTCGGGTTGCCGGCGCATCGTTGCGTCAACGCCGAGGTTTGCGGTCGCGCGCTCGCCATCGAGCACGATGGCGGCGTTTTTTCCTGCGACCACTACGTTTATCCGGAATATCGCCTGGGCAACGTCAAGCAAAGCGCGTGGGACGAACTCGCCTTCAGCCCGCGCCAGGCCGCGTTCGGCCGCGCGAAATCCGCCACGCTGCCCGACTACTGCCGGCGCTGCGAGCATCTGGAACTCTGCTGGGGCGAATGTCCCAAGAGCCGGTTCCTGCGCACGCCCGACGGCGCGCCCGGTTTGAATTATCTTTGCCGCGGCTTAAAGCAATTCTTCACGCACATCCAGAAAGACCTGCCGGAAATCGCGCGCCGCGTGAACCTGGTGGCCGAATGGGAAAGCTGCCGTCGCGCGAAGCAATCAAAAGCGTCCGGCCCGGTCGCCTGACGTGAAGTTAATTCTATTTTGTCCGCGACGGTTATCGCGACGCGGACGGTTTTAATAGCAGGGACAAGCGGTGTAGCCTATCCTCATATTAGGCCACAGCATCATAAATCACGATAATTACATACAAGCGCAAACACTGCTACTCCAATCAAAATCAGCCCTGCAATGAGATACATCCGCCCGACAGAACCAGGCTCAACAACTGCCTCGCTGGGGTTGCTGGGGTTGTAGCGCGCCAGAAAATGCTGGCCGACCGGATAATCATTAGCAACACCAACCGATGGCGACTGGCCACTGGCATAAAAACAGGTCGAGCTATAAGAGTGTCCATCTACTGTATAGTCAAATATCAATGAAACATCTGTGTGCCAATACACATGATTTCCAGTCAGACCATAAGATAACTCAGATGATCTGGAAAATTGCCAATGTCTAACCACCGCATCAACTGTCGGCCAAGATTCTGCTCGTAAAACAGAATGATAGGTAAACACATGCAAAAACAAACTGATAATGCCCGGCAAGGCGAACATGAGCACAAATACCCATGCCATAAATCTGCCGTTACGAAATATCTTCAAAGCTCGATGTGACATGCTCGGTGTGGCCTAACAGATAATGGACGGCTGGCTTTGCAGCCTATCCTTTTTCATAAAACGACCGTAGGCGCGCTGGAAAACGATGTCCAGCCTAAATTTAGGTTGGTGATGGCCCGGCCACCGGCTTGAGCCAGAAAAACCCGCTGGCGTCCGGAGTCCGCAGCCCGCTGGATACCTAGTGGCGGGATGCTAAATAAAGGGGTGGGCGCCTGCGGGGTGGGTGCAATTGCCAAGGGACTTTGTCTAAATTTGAGGCGTGTAACTGATAACTGCTTGGGAGCCATCAATCTGCGCGTTTGAATGTGTCAAATTGTCTCGCAAAATGGTCAAGTTTTGGGTTCCAAACTTATTATTTAAGAACAAAACTTTCAAGTTTCGTTCGTAAACTTGAAAGTTTTGTTACGAAAGATGAAAGTTCCGTTTGTAAACTTGAAAGTTTTGTTTGGGAACTTTCAAGTTCTCAAACAAGAGTTGAAAGTTTCCTTCGTAAACTTTCAAGTTATGGTTCAACCCTTGAA
>CAISYZ010000024.1 GCA_903889895.1 uncultured Verrucomicrobia subdivision 3 bacterium
GCCGATGTCAGCACAATGCTGGCGCAGCAAAACGCGAACCTCGCGAAAGGCCAGCTCGCCGATGGCCAGACGACGCTGGATATTCTCGCGAACGACCAGTTGCTCAAGGCCGATGATTACAAAAAACTGATTGTTGCGGTCCACAACGGCGCAGCCATCCGGCTTTCCGACGTGGCCAACGTGCAGGACAGCGTGGAAAATGTTCGCGCCGCCGGTTTTCTCAACGGCAAGCCGGCCATCCCGCTCATCATTCTGCGGCAACCCGGCGCGAACATCATTGATACCGTGGACCGGGTGAAAGCCGAGCTGCCATCGCTCAAGGCTTCAATTCCGGCGGGAATCAAACTGGACGTGGTGCTGGATCGCACGACGACCATCCGCGCATCGGTCCGCGAAATCGAACGCACGCTGCTCATCGCTATCGGCCTGGTCATTCTGGTCGTGTTTATTTTTCTGCGCAGCCCGCGCGCGACACTGATTCCTGCCGTCGTCGTGCCCGTGTCCTTGATCGCCACGTTTGGCGTGATGTATCTGTTCGGCTACAGCGTAGACAATCTTTCCCTGATGGCGCTGACCATTTCCACTGGCTTCGTGGTGGACGATGCGATTGTGGTCATTGAAAACGTCACGCGACATCTGGAAATGGGTTTGCGCCCGATGGAAGCCGCGCTGAAAGGCGCGCAGGAAGTCGGCTTCACCGTGCTGTCCATCAGCATCTCGCTCGTCGTGGTGTTCATTCCGATTTTGTTGATGGGCGGCATCGTCGGCCGGTTGTTCCGCGAATTTGCCGTCGTGCTCTCCACGGCCATTCTCGTCTCGCTCGTCGTTTCGCTGACGACGACGCCGATGATGTGTTCGCGGCTGCTGCGGCACCGAAAACCCGAAGAACATGGAAAGATTTATCGCTTGAGTGAAAAGGTTTTTGTCGCACTGCTTGGTGCTTATGAACGCAGTTTGACGGTCGTGCTGCGGCATCCGGCAATCACGCTGACGACGTTGCTGCTGACGATTGCCTTGAACATTTATCTGTTCGTCATCGTGCCGAAAGGATTTTTTCCGCAGCAGGACAACGGCACGGTCATGGGCGGCATCCAAGGCTCGCAGGACGCATCGTTTCCGGCGATGCAATCAGCGGCGGTGAAGTTTGTGCGGGCCATCACGAATGATCCAGCCGTGCAAAATGTGGTTGCCTTCACCGGCGGCGGCGGCGCGGCCAACAGCGGGTTTATTTTTATGGCGCTCAAGCCGCTGGAAGAACGCAAGATCAGTGCGGATCAGATCATCGCACGGCTGCGGCCGAAACTTGGCGCGGTGCCGGGCGCGTCGCTGTTTTTGCAGGCCGGCCAGGATTTGCGCATCGGCGGACGCCAGAGCAGCGCGCAATATCAATACACAATTCAAAGTGAAACCCTGGATGACCTCGTAAAATGGGGACCAATCCTGCTGGAGCAGATGAAAAAACTGCACGGCTTCACCGAGGTGAACACCGACCAGCAGAATAACGGGCTGCAAGCGTCGTTGGTGTATGATCGCGCCACGGCGGCGCGTTTGGGCATTTCGCCGCAGACCATTGACCAGACGCTTTACCAGGCGTTCGGCCAGGCGCAGGTTTCGACGATGTATTCCTCGTTGAACCAGTATCACGTCGTCATGGAAGCGGCACCGCAGTATTTGCAAGGCCCGCAGGGACTGGATGGCATTTATCTGCACGCGACCAACAGCAACGGGATGATTCCACTCAGCGCCGTCGCGCATTACGAGCCGACGACCGCGCCCATTTCAGTGAATCATCAGGGACAATTTCCTTCCGTCACGCTCTCGTTCAATCTCGTGCCGGGCTTTGCGTTGAGCGACGCCGTGAAAGCGATTCAGCAGATGGAACAGCAAATCAAAATGCCCGAAACAATTCATGGAAATTTTTCCGGCACGCTCCAAGCGTTTCAGCAATCACTCGCGACCGAGCCGTTTCTGATTCTCGCCGCGCTGCTGGCGGTTTATATCGTGCTGGGAATGCTCTACGAAAGTTACATTCATCCCATCACAATTATTTCCACGCTGCCGTCAGCGGGCGTCGGCGCGGTGCTCGCGCTGATGATTTTCAAAACGGATTTGAGCATCATGGCCATCATCGGCGTATTGCTGCTCATCGGCATTGTGAAAAAAAATGCGATCTTGATGGTGGACTTCGCGCTCGTAGCGGAACGCGAGGAGGGAAAAAATTCCCGCGACGCCATTTTTCAGGCGTGCCTGCTGCGCTTCCGCCCGATTTTGATGACCACGATGTCGGCGCTCTTCGGCGCGCTGCCGCTGATTTTGTTCAACGGCACCGGCTCGGAACTGCGTCGTCCGCTGGGCATTACCATTGTCGGCGGCCTGATCATGAGCCAGGCGCTGACACTTTACACGACGCCGGTGGTTTATCTTTATCTGGATCGCCTGCGACTGCGGCGGGAACGATTGCATAACGTAGAATCAAAACAGAGTCACCATTGCAGAAATTAATGATCTCCAATTAGTTTTGTCTGGAAATTGTCGGGAAGTTTTAAAAACTTCAAAAACAATAAGAAATATGAACTAGCGCTGGCGTTACGCCCGCATACCAATCCTGTAAAATCACTTGATTTATTTGACAATATCAATGGTTTGTGGAGGCGGCGGGAATCGAACCCGCGTCCCAAGTCAACCAACCAGCCGCGACTACATGCTTATTCCCGGTAATTTTTTCTGCTATGCGATGGCGCCGGAACTCGAGTCGCACTGCCTAGTCCGCATGATAAGATCTCGATTGGCCGCGCGCGGTCTCCGCCGCCAATCATGCCTGCTGTTGCGTTCATCCACCGTAGCAGGTGTCCAGCGGTGAACGTCGGGGCCTTAGGCCGCGAGGGCTAGTTCTTCGTTAGCTTTTTGGTTTTGATGCGAATGATTAACGAGGCCAACGCATCTTCCTCGGCATGCCGCCTCTGGCGTGTTCACATGGTCGAAACCAGTGCGCCCCCATCAATCGGCAACTCCATCTTCCACCAATTTTGCCGTCCGGTCAAATCTCAATCACCGTGATTTCCGGCCGGCAATTGAAGCGGAAATTGTAAGTGTAAACATAACCGATGCCAGCGTTCACATACAGCGGGCCAGCGGCGGTCTGGAAAAGTCCCCAGTCAAATTCATCCACCGCATATGGCACCATCAGCGGTCCATAAAACGGAATCCGCACCTGTCCGCCGTGCGAATGACCGGCGAGCATAAGATCAAACTTTTGTCCGCTGAGTTTTTTCACCCACGCTGGATAGTGCATGAGCAAAATATTTTTCACCGCCGGGTTCAGCGGCAGCCGCGCCTGATTATCGTGACTACAAGTGATGCCAATGAGATTAATTTTCCCGTCCGCGATAGTCCTTTGCTCATCCATCAACCACGCGCCGCCGGTGGCGTTGAAACATTTGTGAATCGGCGCAAAGGAAACCTTGCTCCAATAATCGTGGTTGCCCGGCACGCCAAACATGGGCGCGTTGATGCCAGACAAAATCTCCAGCGCTTCGGCCAGAAATTTTTCCTCCTCGATGATGTCGCCGGTGAAGCAGATAAAATCCGGCGCGAGCGAATTGATTCTGGTCACCACCGATTTCAGATAATCGGAATCGCCCTTGTGATGCACATCCGTGAAGTGAATAAACCGGTGGCTTGGCGGGCGGTTTCCCATGCGCAGCTTCCGGACTTTCAACCAGGTCGGCTCCAGATATTTCGCATCGGCAAATACCGCGCCCGGCGTCGCCAGTAAGATGGCGGCGAGAAACTGGCGGCGATTTAGTCGCGGAAATTTCACTGGTAATGCGGTGGCTTGGTGATGTTCGACTTGACGCGTTCCAGTTCCAGCGTCTGCATGGCGGTGGATTGCCGCTGGACTTCTTTTTTCAGCCGCTCCAGCAGTTTGCCCTGCTCAATGATCACGTCGTTCAACTCCTCGACCTGATGTTCGAGATGCGCGAGGTTCGCCTCCAGCCGGTCGGTGCGCCGGGAATTTTCGTCTGACATGAAACCAATTTGCCCCCGCGCAGCCGCGAAGTCGAGCCGGTGAATGACTTCTGATTGCGTCGCCGGCCAAACTGCGGGAAACTGTCGGCGCAAAAATTCGATGCCGCAAAAAGTGCCAGCCCAAAAAAACAACACGCCGCCCGCCGTGATGATTCTCGGTGTCGGCTCGTTCGCCCACAGCCTCGGCGGCGCGCTGGCGGACACGGGTGCGAATGTTTCAACGTATCTCACGCGTAATTATGGCCACTTCCCGCCGTCGCTCATCGGCAGAACTTTTTCGCGCGATTCGTTTCCCAGTCCGGTGCCGCTGCTGCACGAAAACAAAATTGACGTTGTAATTCCGCAATCAATTGATTGGGCATTGCAGCCGTGGGCGAATGAATTAATCAAATCCGGCGTCGGCATTTTTTCGCCGACCGGCGAAGCGATGCGCATCGAGCGGGAACGCGATTTTGCCCGCGAATTGTGCTCGAAATGCAAAATTCCCTTTCCGAAATCATTTGTCGCCTCGAACCGCATCGAAGCGGAAAAGATTCTCGAAAAAAATCCCCAGCCGTTCGTCCTCAAAAATCCGCTCTGCTCGCCAACCAGTCCGATCCACACGGTGATATGCGAGACGCTGGCGGACACCCGCGCGTGGCTGCGCAACGTGAATTATGCCGAGGGCGTTTTTCTTCAAGAATACCTTGGCCGCGCCGAGGCCGGCCACATCGCGCTCGTCAGCGGCGGCGAGATTTATTCTCTCGTCACGAACCAGGAATACAAATACGCCTTCAACGGCAATCTTGGCATCGTCGCTGGCGCGCCGCTAGGCGGCTTAGTGGAACGCGATGAACACGACAAATACGGTCTGGCGCGCGAATTGATTCATCCGCTGAAACCGTGGCTGAAAAAAGTGAATTATCACGGGCCGATTCAAGTGACGGCCATCAAGGTGGCGGCGACGCGTCGTCGCCATTCCCGTGCGACGAGGGCGGCGCCGTCACATTGGCACGTCATCGAATACAACATCCGCATCGGCGTCACTTCCGGCCCGATGATTTTGCGGATGCTAAAAAATCCGGCGGAAGTAGTATTGGCCACCGCGCGAAATGAAAAGCTGAAGTTGGCTTTAAACGACAATCTAAATTTTGGCTGCTCGCTGACGCTGGCCGGCTATGGCTATCCGTTCACGCAGGTGCGCGGGCCGCAATTGCCGCTGGAAGTGGATGGCAAATTCGATTGCGACGTGTGGTGGAACGAAGTCGCACGCGGTGCGGACGAGAATTTAGTTTCCACCGGCCACCGCATTGCCGACGTGATTGCGCTCGCGCCAAATTTGAAGGCCGCGATTGCCAAGGCTTACGCGAATATTCGAAAAATCCGCGTGGTGGGCAGCTATTACCGCACCGACGTCGGCCAGAGTTTGTGGCCGCCGGGCACGGTTTGAAAATCTGTGTTCATCCATGCCCATCCGTGTTTAAATTTGTTGTCCGATGAAGTTTGATTCCAAAAATTTTCCGCAGCGACCGGCGTGGACCGAGATTGATCTCGGCAAACTGCGCCGTAACCTGCAACTCGTCCGCGCCGATTTGCCGAAGCACGTCCGGCTGATGGCCGTGGTCAAGGACGAGGCATACGGTCACGGCGCGCTCGACGTGGCGCGCGTCGCGGTTGAGGAAGGCGCGTGGGGGTTCGGTCTGAGCACGCTGGAAGAAGCGATGCACTTGCGCGAAGGCGGCATCACTACGCCATTGCTGCTGCTCGGCGAACGGCAGGAAGCGGAACTCGAGTGGTGCGTGGCACACGACCTGACCGTCTGCGTGAACGAACCACACGCCGTCCGCAGACTCGCAATGGTCGCTGCGGATTTTGGCAAGCGCGTGCCGGTGCATTTGAAAATTCACACCGGTATGAGCCGTTATGGCGTGCGTTGGGATGAAGCGCTGCCGCTCATTGAAAAAATTCTCTCAGAGAAGTCGCTGCAGTTCGAAGGGGTGATGACGCATTTCTCACAGTCGGATGAAACAGATAAAACCTTTGCTAATCTTCAGTTTTCACGCTTCCAGGAAATCTTGTCCGCGCTGGAGCAACAGAAAGTTTCCGTAAAATTCCGCCACGCCTGCAACAGCGGCGGCTTTCTCGACTTACCGCACGCGCATCTGGACATGGTGCGCACGGGTATTTTGCTTTATGGCGTTTTTCCGTCGCAAGTCTGCCGAAAAATTGAAGGCATCGAGCCGGTGATGTCGGTGAAGGCGAAGATTGCCGCGATCCAGAAACTTAAACCCGGCGAAGTCGTCGGCTACGGGATGCGTTATACCGCGCCGTCCGAGCGCCGCATCGCGATTTTGCCGATTGGCTACGGCGACGGTTTTCCGCGCGTGCGCAACGAAGGTTGCGCATTGATTCATGGCCAACGCGCGCCGCTCGTCGGTGGCATCGCGATGGACGCGCTGATGGTGGATATCACGGACATTCCGCAGGCGCAGATGTGGGACGAGGCAGTGCTGATGGGCAAACAGGGCGGCGACGAAATCACCGTGCGCGACATCGCCAAGCTAAAAAACTCCGTGACTTACGACGTGCTGACGAACTGGCGGTTGCGGCTGCGGCGCAAATCCGTAAACAGCCATCACAAGCCTGCACACTCGTTGGAAATGGCAGCGGCAAAATGAAACTTCTCTTCTCCGAGCAAAACGCCGACTACGAAAACTACCAGTTTCCGTATGCCATCTGGGCGATACCGGAGGCTGGCGAAACGCCAGCCGATATTTTTGACGCAGGATTCCTGCCGTCTTCGCGCCAACTCGACCGTTTTTACCTCTGCCGCCAAGTGCGCGTAAATCTAGCGAAGTTCTCGCAGTCATCCGAAAACCGACGGATTCTGCGCAAGGGCAAAGGCATCGGCGTGGAATTGGTGCCGCGCGAAAAATTCGATTACACGCCGGAGCGCCGGACATTTTTCAAAACCTATGCCGACATCAAATTCGGCAACGATGTGATGAGCTTCGAGCGGCTGGATGCGTTGTTCGCTGCGCCCATCATCTCGCATCTGCTCGTGTTCACCGACACCGAGACCGGCAAGGAAGTTGGCGTGGCCACGCTCTATCTTGAAGGCAAGGCGTTGGCATTTTACTACTACGCTTTCTACAACCTGAATTATTACGCGCGCAATCTCGGCATGTTCATGATGACCTCGGCGGTGACGCTGTTCGCCGAACGCGGTGTGAAACAGCTTTACCTTGGCACCTGCTACTCAGACGCGGCGCTTTACAAAACGCAGTTCGCCGGCGCAGAATTTTTTACCGGCTTTCACTGGTCAGCAAATTTGAAAGAACTGAAATTCATCCTTCACCGCGATCAAAAAGATCTGCGCCAACACCTGCTCGAAACCGAGGCTTATCGCGACGAGTTTTACAAGGGGGACCTAGAGAAAATCACCACCGTCAGCACCTTTCAGGTGAAGGTGAAATGAACCATTTTCCGCCCGTTTTTCCTAGCAGGACTGAGAAATTTAGCGCCGAAACATTCCCGGCATGGCTCCGCCCATCTTGCCCATCATCTTCGACATCTTGCCCATTTTTTTCATCATCGTCTGCATCTGGAAAAATTTGTTCAGCATCGTGTTCAACTCCGTCACCGTAACGCCGCTGCCAGCAGCGATGCGGCGGCGGCGGCTGGCGTTGAGAATCACTGGATTCAGCCGTTCCTTTTTCGTCATCGCGCAAACCATGCCTTCCATGCGTTTGAATTCTTTTTCCTGCTTGCCAATGTCCATCTGCTTGAGCGCATCGCCGCCGCCGGGCAGCATCTTTACGATGCTTTCGAGGGAGCCGAGTTTTTTCATCGCGCGAAGCTGCTCCAGAAAATCTTCGAGTGAAAACTCGCCCTTACGCATTTTTTCCTCCATGCGCTTGGCCTCGTCCTCGCTGACAGCTTCGGCGGCCTTTTCGACAAGGCTCACCACGTCACCCATGCCGAGAATGCGCGACGCCATTCGTTCCGGATGAAACGGCTCGAACTCGTCCAGCTTTTCACCGACGCCCGCAAACTTGATTGGCTTGCCAGTGACGGATTTCATGCTCAACGCCGCGCCGCCGCGCGCATCGCCGTCGAGCTTCGTGAGAATGGAACCGGTGATGTTCAGCGCCTGATCGAAATGCGTGGCGACGTTCACGGCTTCCTGGCCGGTGGCGGCGTCGAGCACGAGCAGGATTTCCTGTGGCTTTACCAAGTCACGCAAACGGACGAGTTCCTGCACCAGCAGCTCGTCAATTTGCAAACGCCCGGCGGTGTCGAAGATGATGACGTTGCGGCCATGCGTGTTCGCAAATGCCAGCGCCTCGCGAGCAATTTTCAAAACGTCCATCTCGCCGCGTTTAAGAAAAACCGGAACGTCAATTTGTTTTCCAAGTGTTTCCAATTGGTCCATCGCCGCTGGGCGATAAACGTCTGCCGCTACGAGCAGCGGTGCGCGCCCTTGCTTCATCAACAGCTTGGCCAACTTGCCGCTTGAGGTGGTTTTACCGGCACCATGCAACCCTACCATCATCACGCAACTTGGCTGCGCGGAAAGATTGAGGGCGGCATTTTGCGAACCGAGCAAGGCGGTGAGCTCGTCGCTGACAAATTTGATGATCTGCTGGCCGGGTTGGACGCTGGCAACGACTTCCGCGCCGAGTGATTTCACTTTGACGCGCTCGATGAAATCGCGGGCGACCTTGAAATTCACGTCGGCTTCAAGGAGCGCCATCCGCACTTCGCGTAGGGCTTCGCCGATGTTGCTTTCGGAAATTTTTCCGAGGCCGCGCAGGTTACGGAAGGCGTTTTGGAGCTTGCTGCTTAACGAGTCGAACATCCGACCAGCCTAAATCAAAGCGGTGAACGGCACAATTTTAACTTGAGCGAAATTAGGTTTTGTGGCTAACTAACCAACCTCGCAACGGTTGGTAGGTTCCCCAAGTGGCCAACGGGGGCAGACTGTAAATATGGGTAGTAATCAACGACTTGCGAAGAATCAATCGGGCTGATAAGGACTATAAAAGACATTCAATTTTTTCTCAAAACCCTCATTCGGACTGTTTCAACCTCATTTTTTCCTACGCCGTATACAAAATGGTATCCAATGAAACAGGTGGAGATTTCTGTATATTAAAGTCAATCCACCACCTCCGCCAAAATCACCCCATCGCTCCGCCCCCCTTGACATCCCCAGAAACAAGACGATGTTAACTTGGCTGGTGTGAGCGTGAGTGCAGTTGACGGTTGCAGACAGCAGTTCGGTGTTTGGAGTCGATCAGTGGTAGATTCGCCCACGCCAGCCATTCTTCTATTTCTGGTCACATTTTGAAACCTTGCAGCCCGACCTCACCAGACCCATATTTGAACCCGTGCAATTTTCTGATTTCTTCAACGTCGGCGGTGATTTGATGGATTCAGTAAAAATCGTATTATTCAAAATGTTGCCGAGGGGAGCGCAACACAACATAAGTTCCCGAAGAACCACAAATTGCATCGTTACCCAAACGCAATTCGTAAAACTGAAATCAAAAAACAATTCATTTTTCATATGGTGATGGCACATGCAGACGCGATGGTTATGGTTAAATATATTGCCCACAGCTCGGTCTTTTACTAGAGTTAAAACCAACTTATTTGAGTAATAAATACGCGCGTAGATTTTTATGGGAGCAAACTCAGCCTATAATTACTGTAATATTTGATTACTTGCAGGAATCCATAGGTTTCGCCATTTTTGTTTGAGCAAAATATACACCGAATGCCATCTGACATTTTACAACTTCTTCAGTTGCCGCTGGCACCACGGATAGATGTCTTATGCTGCCACTATGCCTTGCTGAAAACCTGGGAATTCCAAGATCTGGCCGCACCCTACTGGCGCTGGTATTGGGTGGATCGTCCCGGTGCCTCCATTGATCTGGGCAAAAAGCATTTCGATTTGGTGCCCGATCAGGTGGTTCTGATTCCGCCCAACACGCATTTCTCCGCCCATAACCAAGAAGATATAGGATTTTTATACATCCATTTTTTCGTTGAAGCCACTTACGAACAGGCTGCGCCTGACTTGATCGTTCTGCCGCTCGCCGCCGAGCAAAGCCGCTTTATCCGGAATTTCCTGTCACAGTTCCAGACGCTGGAGCGGGAGGATGTATCGCCACTGTTGTCATTGCCGCTGGCGTTGGTGAGCTTGGCCTTGAGCCTTACCGAACGGTATCATTGGACCAGTTCCCATAAAGACACCAGAGTCATCGGTGCCATCCAGCACATCGAGTCAAACTATCCGGCGGCCGTGCCGAACAGCACGCTCGCCCGGCGCGCGGGCATGAACATGAACGCCTTCATCCGCATGTTCAAGCGCGTGACTAGCCAGACGCCCCGCCAGTATCTTCAAAACTTGCGCCTCAAAGAAGCGTCGTCACTGCTGCATCACAGCCAATTGAGCATTGAAGCCGTCGCCGAAAAAACCGGGTTCAACGACCGGCAGCATCTCAACCTGATGTTCCGGAAAAGTTTTCGCATCACGCCCGCGCAGTTTCGGAAAAACTTCCTCAAACTCTGACCGGTTTGGGCGTGTTTCTTACTCACAAGAGTTGGCTTCTCACCTAGAAAATTTTGAATTTAATGGTGAAATTATCGAACCACTTTACCGAGCTTGTGAAAAATTTAATTGCCAATGAAGACGGTGCTACTCGGGGTTTTCCGAACATTCCGCTTGCTAATCCCATCTTGGCTTCCCGTCCACTGCACATGAATCTTGATTCCACACAACTGCGTCAGTCGTGGCCACGTCCGTCACACCTTCGTCCCATTGTCATCATCGGCGCGGGCGACATCGTCCGAGACGCACACCTGCCAGCGTATCGCAGGGCCGGTTTTCCAGTTGCGGGCGTGTTTGACTTGCGGCGCGAAGTCGCCGAGGCGCGCGCGAAGGAATTCAATCTGCCACGCGTTTTTAATTCCGTCGCCGAAGCCATTGCCGTGCCGGATGCCATCTTTGATCTGGGTGTTCCACCGAAATCACAGGAAGCCGCGCTCGAAAACCTGCCCGACGGCGCGGCGGTGTTGTCGCAAAAGCCGATGGGCAATTCGCTGGAAATGGCCAAGCGCATCGTGGCGATTTGTGAACGAAAAAAATTGCGTGCGGCGGTGAATTTTCAATTTCGTTTCTGTCCGTCCATGCTCGCGATTCAAGACCTCGTGAAACGCGGCGAACTTGGCGAGCTGGTTGAAATCGAAGTGCGGCTAAATATCCAAACGCCCTGGGAAACATTTCCGTTCCTCTATTCGGAGTCGCGCGTCGAGATTCAAGTCCACACGGTGCATTATCTCGACACAATCCGGATGTTGCTCGGCGAGCCATTGCGCGTGTTCGCCCGCACGGTGCAGCATCCGCATTTTCCTAAACTTGCCAGCACGCGTTCGAGTATCATTCTGGATTACGGCGACATGATCCGCTGCTGCCTTTCGATCAATCACTGTCATCCATTTGGCGCGCCCCACGAAGCCGCAACGATTCGCGTTGAGGGCACGGAAGGTTGCGCCATTGCGACGATTGGCGCGCTGATTGATTATCCGCGCGGCCAGCCCGACCGTTTGGAAATTTTTACGCGCTCGCAAAAAAACTGGACCGAAGTGCCGCTGGTTGGCCGCTGGTTTCCGGACGCATTCATCGGCACGATGTCAAACCTGCAACGCTTCGTCGCCGGCGTAGATGTCGCGCTCGTCTCGCCGGTCAACGATGCGCTGCAAACGATGAAACTCGTCGAGGCGTGCTACGTTTCCGACGCGCGCGGCGGCATTGAACTTGATTCCATAAAATGAACGCTGACGAAAAAATAAATTACAACGACGCTTACGGCGACCGTTTGGAAAAATGTTATTCCGGCGCGGTCTATGACACGCTGCGCGCGATGGGTTTTCCCGATCAACTGCTGCCGCAAACAATCCGTCCGCTCGATCCAGAACGCGTTTTGGCCGGAAAAATTTTCACCGTGAGCGGTCATGTTGACATGACGCTCGACGCCCACACCACGCTGCTCGAATGGACGAAGCTGCTTTCGCGCGCGCCCGGCGGCAGCGTGGTGGTCTGCCAGCCGAACGATTCCACGCTCGCGCACATGGGCGAGCTGTCGAGCGAGACATTCACCTATCGCGGCGTGCGCGGCTACATTGTGGACGGCGGCTGCCGCGACAGCAGTTTCATTTTGAAAATCGGTTTTCGCGTCTGGTGCCGCTACTTCACGCCGCGTGATGTCGTGGGCCGCTGGGTCGCGGACGGTTTTGGCGAACCGATTGTGATTGGCGGCGTGAAAATTCGCACCGGCGATTACGTCATGGCCGACCGCGACGGCGCGGTGATCATCCCGCAGGAAATCATCGCCGACGTGACCGACCGCGTGGAAGAAGTGTTGCGCAC
>CAISYZ010000025.1 GCA_903889895.1 uncultured Verrucomicrobia subdivision 3 bacterium
CATTTTACAGATTTTGAGCCTCACGCTCTTTGAGAAAATGCCCATTTCACAGGCGCTTGCTCAACTTCCACCCACCACACAACCGCCAGACACCGAAAACCATCAATGTTTACTGGGTTTCTAAACCGGACAGCAGTGACACCACTTTTAATCCGGGAAGGCCGGACGTTCAACTGCAAATTAGGTTAAACAGTTAACCTATATTCGTCGCCGCCGACCCAGCGGGTCAATCATGCCCGGAAGGTTACCGGGCCCGCCGGTGCGGCAGAGATTTGCCGTCCTGCCAGGTGCTTTCCACAAGAATGCGGCAGGGTGCGGACGGCTCACCGCGCTCGTTGATGTTGATCTGCTTGACGAGCATTTCCACCGCAATCCGGCCAATTTCCTGCGCCCGCTGATCAACACCAGTGTCCACTGGAATGTCCGCCAGCGAGGTGCCCGCCACCGGAAAATCCTGCGGGATGCGGTAGCCGAGCCGGCGGATCATGCCCGGCAATTCCGGCAGCGTGGTGAGCACGGCGTCCGGCTGGGTCTTCTTGAGCCACTCATGCAGTTGCTTTTCCGCGCGCACCGATTGCAGCTCATATTCCTGCACGTCCACAATGAGCAACGCGTTCGCCGCTTTGTTGCCGAACAACTTTTGCGCCGCATAAAATCCGCCCGTATAGTTGCCGCCGATTTTTTCGTCCAATTCGCGATTTAGGACAAAGCCGATTTTCTGGTAGCCGAGCCGGCAGATGTTCGCTATCGCCATCACGGTCGCGCGAAACTGGTCCGAGGTCACCACGTTGGAATCCGGGTTGGCTACTGACATCCCGAAGCGGACCAGCGAAAATTTGCTCCAATCGAAATTGCCCCAGTTGGGCGACTGCCGGTGCGGTGGAATCAAGACGCCCAGAATACCGCGCGCCAGCAGAATGCGTTCAAACCGCTTCGCTGGACAATCCGCCGGCCAGCAGACTTCTTCCAATTGATATCCAAACTGCTTCGCGGCCTCCTTCGCGCCAAGCCAGTAGCCTTCAAACTCCTTCAGGCGGTGCAAGCCTTCCGGTTGCGCCCAGTGATTGACCCAGGCAATCACGCCGTGAAATTTGGATGGTTCGATGCTCCGGCGATAAGCCGCCAGCCCCGCCAGAAACGGGTCGGGCTGGTAGCCCATCTTTTTGGCCATGCGTTGCACCTCTTCGCGACGCTTTGTCGAAATGCGGTGGTGGTTTTTCAGCGCCAGCGCCACGGTGGCGTGGGAGACGCCTAGCTTGGCGGCGATGTCGGCTTGGGTGACCCGGCGGGTTTGCATGCGAATAAATTCATCCGCCGCCGGCGACTTGGCAAGAAACAAGTTAAATGTTTAACTAGAAGCTCGTTTGCCAAACGACCGTCCGGCGCTGATGCTGTAACCTAAACCTATGAAAAATTTTGAAAGTCCTGTCATCGCTGGCCAATGCCAACCGGTATCCAGACGGGAGCCAATGCGACGGGCCTTCGACCTGTGCGTCGGCAAAACCCGCAACAACATCAAGCGGCTGGCCGACGAACCCAAGGCCGCGCCGTGGGCCGTGGACGGAAATTATTTTGCGCACCCCGAGGGCTTCAACGAGCTGGGTAACTGGACGACTTCGTTCCTCACCGGCATGGCGCTCATCGCCTGGCGCGAGACGGAAGACGAATTTTTCCTCCAGCAACTGCTGCGCCTCGCCCCCGCGTATCGTGCCAAGGCGATCAACGCCAAATTTCATTCGCACCACGACATGGGCTTTCTCTACTCGCTGTATTCCGTGGCGCTACACAAGCTGACTGGAGATGCGCAGCACCGGGAAGTCGGACTGGCGGCGGCAGAAGCGCTTTATCAGCGCTTCAACCATACGGGTAATTTCATCCGCGCTTGGGGACATTTGGGCACGGATGAACAGGAAAACATGGCAATCATTGACTGCATGATGAATTTGTCCCTGCTCTATTGGGCAACTATCGAATCCGGGAATCCCAAGTTTCGCGCGGCTGCAATCAAGCAGGCTGACACGACCTTAAAATATTTTATCCGTCCAGATGACTCTGTGTTCCATGCCTACCGCTTCGATTTAAAAACCGGCCAGCCCATCGGCGGCGACAATTACTGCGGCCGGGCCGTGGAATCACACTGGGCGCGTGGCACCGGCTGGGCCATTTACGGTTTTGCGTTGAGCTACCGGCACACGGGCGACAAAAAGTATCTGGATGCCTCGCTGCGGCTGGCGCGAAAGTTCAACCAGGAATTAAACGGCGACGGGATTCCCGTCTGGGATTTCATACTGCCCGCCGGCGAAAAGCCTTTGCGCGACACCTCTGCTGCTGCCGTCGTCGTGTGTGGTTATCAGGAGCTGGAAAAACTTGGCGCGGCGGACGCCTTGATTTCAAAAACCAAGGAATCGCTCCTCCAGCATCTGTGTTCCGAGCACTATCTGAACTTCGACGAAACCTGTCCGGGCGTGTTGCGCGACGGACAGGTGGGTTCCAACGGCCCCGGCTCGGCCCAGAACGCCTACATGACTTGGGGCGATTACTATCTCATGGAAGCGCTGGACCGTGAATTGCACCAGAGTGAAACCTGGTGGTGAAGCTTCTTGGACTTTGGAGCCGAATGGCCAGCGCATTTGGTTTCCAAGAGAAATAATTATGCGCGTCCCCGGCAAAGTTCTGTTGCTTTCGACGGCACTATATTTGGTTCCAGCCTTGGCCGAGGCCGCCGAGTGGCAATACTCCGTTCCCGCCGAAGGCAGCGTGACGCGCCGGGCCTACCTTTGGGTGCCACCGGATTGCCGGCACATTCGTGGACTGCTCGTCGGCCTGCAAAACATGCTGGAAAAACCGATGTTTCAAGACCCTGAAATTCGCCGGGCCTGTGCGGATTCCGGTCTGGGCATTGTTTGGATTGCGCCGCTGACGGAGAACAACCAGGAAAAGCTGCGCAACAATTTCGGACCGGAGGCCTGGCCGACGCTTCAACAAATGCTCGCGGAGCTGGCCAAGGAATCCGGCTATTCCGAAATCACTACTGCGCCGCTGCTGCCCGTGGCCCATTCCGCCGCCACGCCATTTGTCTGGGGCATGGACAATCTCGGCGCGGCGCACATCATCGCCATTCTGCCCTACAAAGGCTGGTTCACCGGGCACATAGCACCGGGCGTTCCGGTGCTACACGTTTCTTCCGAATATGGGGAAGTCGGCGGCACAAATTGGGGCGAAACTTATTTGAACGACCGCAAAGAAGTATTGCGGTTGCGCGGCGACGGCGCGGACCGGCTTATCGGCGAATTCACGGACATCGGCGCGGGACATTTCGAATGGAATCACGAAGCCGCGCCAATCATCGCCTTGTTCATCCGAAAAGCCGTTGCCGCTCGCGTTCCGGCCAATGCACCATTGGATCGACCGGTTGAACTCAAGTCAGTTGACCCAAAATCTGGTTGGCTCCTTGACCCCGCAAAACTTGGCGAAACGAATAACCAGCCCGTTGCCTACGCCAAATGGCCGGGCGATTCCACGAAGGCGTTCTGGTATTTCGACGAGGAGATGGCCCGGGCAGTGAACGACCGCATGGCGGCGGGCCTGGCGAAGAAACCGCAGGTGATTGACTTCGTTGAAAACGGCAAGCCCGCTTCGTTGGTGCAGGGCGGCATGGCAAATTTGCATCCGAAGTTTCTGGCCGACGGCGTGACGTTCACCGTCGAGGCGACAGCATTGGACAAATCGCCGATCCAAAAACTTTATGGCGGTGCCGCCGTCGGTCATGCATCTGGGCCGATTCAATTTCGCGTCAGCACCGGCGCCCTCAGGCAGACCGGCTCAAACACATTTCGTGTCTGGCTTGAACGCGGCGGCGTGGAACGTCAAGGCTCGCCGTGGGAACCGTGGATCATGGCCTGGCAGCCGGGCGACCAGGAATATCGCCGGGCCGACCGACCTGGGCATCCTTGGGTTTTTGTCGTGAACAAAAGCGGACTGCCGCAAGCCATCACTTTTCCAAAAATTCAAAATCAAAAGGCCGGCGCGAAAACATTGAAGCTCAAGGCCACGAGCAACTCCGGCCTGCCCGTGCAATACTTCGTCGTGTCCGGTCCGGCGGAAATGAATGGTGATGACACTTTGACATTTCTCCCCGTTCCGCCACGCAGCAAATTTCCAGCGCGGGTGATAGTCGGCGCGTATCAGTGGGGCAGAATGGTCGAACCGAAGATTCAATCTGCCGGTCCGATATTTCAGGAGTTCCTAATCGAGAAATGAGCTTACGGGTTTACACATTTAATCATTTAACATGGCTTTGATGAATCCGGCTTCATCCGTGCGCTTTATGTCGTTGTGGGCCATCAATGGCCCGCTTGACCAGACGCGGTTACGACGGCAGTTGGATCAGCTGAAAGCCGCCGGTCTCGACGGCGTCGTGTGGCATCCGCGCTTTTATCCGAACGAGCCGCCATATCTCGGCGACCGTTATCTCGCCGAAGTCTCTGACGTTATTCTTTACGCAAAATCTCTTGGCCTCGCGTTTTGGATTTACGACGAGGACGGCTGGCCCAGCGGCACGGTCGGCGGGCAACTGCTTAAAAAATTTCCCGACGACGCGCAACGCTGGGCGGAACTTGTCACCAAAAAACCGGAACGCTGTCTTGCCGAATTCAAGCACGCCGGGAAGAAATGGTTTCTCGCCGAACGCATCGGTGCAGGCGTGAACTACTTTGCGCCCGACCTTGCCCAGCATTTTCTTCAACTCACACATGAGCGTTATCGCACGGGCTTGAAGCCGGCAGCGTGGCAACATGTTGAGGCAGTTTTCTGCGACGAGCCTGAATTTGGGCTGGGGCACGCCTACGCTTCGCTTTCGAAACACGGCGCAATCCCGTGGACACCTCGATTGCCGGAAATTTTCCATCAGCGCCACGGTGAAGATTTGTTGCCGCTAATCCCCCAGTTATTTTTCCCAGGGAATGAGGCGGCGGAAGTTCGCGTAAAATTTTGGGAACTGCTCACCGATATTTTCAACGAGTCTTTTACCGCGCCCATCAACAATTGGTGCAAGCGGCACGGCAAATTGTTCACCGCCCATCTCAAAGGCGAGGAACATCCGCTGTTTCAGGTGCCGACGAACGGGTCGTGCCATCAATTTTTCCGCCACCTCTCACTGCCGGCCATCGACGCGCTGGAAAGATATCCGGCAAATAACTTCTTCCCGCGCCAAGTCTCTTCCGCTGCGCGCCAGTTTGGCAGTGGCCGCTGCATGGTTGAAGCATTCGGCGGCGCGGGCTGGGGTGCGACCCCGGAGGATTTGGAAAATTATCTACTTTGGCTCGGTCGCCATGGCCTTACGGATTTTGTGTTGCACTTGAGCCAGTATCGGCTCGACAGTGCGGCGATGCACGACTGGCCGCCATCGCAGCCGCGGCATTTGACATGGCGTGACGCCTACCCCGAAGTCCTGCGGCGAGTGCGCACTGAGCTGCAAATGATGCCACGACCGGCGGCTGACACGCTCGTCATCGCCCCCAATCGCGGCATCATGGCGCATTTTGAACCACGGGAATTTCTCCAAACGAATGTCCACAACGCCGCGATTTATCCCGAGAGTGTTGCCGGAAAAATAAACCGGCGCTTCCTAGAAAGAGTTGAAAACCTTCACCGGTGCGATGTCAATTACGACATAGCGGATGAACGCACGGTGGAAACATTTGGCAAATGGACCGGTAAATCCCTCGTCGTGGGCGCTTGTAATTATCGCCATGTAATTGTGGACAAGGGCTGCCAGCTAAACGACTCCGGTAAATCCCTCATCAAATCATTTCTACAAAAAACAGAAATCATCATTCCAACCCGTATTAAAAGGCCACACGAATCTGCTACGGAGAATACGGACTTTCCCGTTTATATTGATTGGGAACTGGCCTTCCATCCGCGCAACTCACTCCTGCTCGAACCGGTCCTGAACAAAGACGGCTGGTTTACCGCAAGCTTCGCAAGTCGGACACCTTTGCCTGGCGCGGTGATGGAACTGATATTTGCCGATGAGGTTGCCGAGGCATATTTCAACGGTAAGTTACTTTCGCCAAAAAAGACGGAAGACGGTTGTGTGGCGAAGATTAGACCGTCGTTGCTCCAAAGAAAGAACCACCTGCGCTTTCGTGCGGCAATATCCAATGAACTAATTCCGTTTGTCTGGGTATGTGGATTGTTCCGGCTAATGAGCCGCAAACCTTTCAATGCCGGACCGAACCACACTATCCGCACCCTAGGGCCTTTTTCTTTGCAGCCAGCCCGCAATAAAGTCCAACGCGACCTGATAAAAGACGGTTTTCCATTTCTGGGAAAAACTCTATTATTAAAAGGTGAAATCTGCCTGCCTGAAAATGCAACCCAGCTTCGCATCGCGGGAGCGATTACTGATGCCGCCCGTTTGTTCGTAGCTGGCGAAAACTGGGGCTGGACCTGGCCAGCCCAGGACGAGTTGATTTTTGATAGAAAATTGGATGCCGGGAAACATTGTTTAACCCTTGAGCTGGCTCCCAATGGATTCAATCTCTTCGGCCCCCATCATTATTATCAAGGTGACTGGCATATCATCAGCCCGGATCAAATCAAGGGCCGAAGGAACTTTGCCGATCCCGCTGATGCGCCGATGAACACTCATATCAAGCCGTGGCATTTTCGGCTTTTCACTCTGCCTGACCAGCTATTTTTCAAGCCTGCTATCCAATAAAACCGGTTCGCATTTTAAGCACCCCACCTCGAAATAAGCCCATGCAATTAAAAATGAAATTGATTTATTACAGCGTAGCGATATGCGCGGTTTGGACAAAGGCCGCTGCCGCTGATGGAACCGCGATTCTGGATTCGGTGACCTTCGGCAACACCAACTCGGAAACCGCCCACAATTGTTCCATCAGCCACGGCGCGGCAATCGTGGGCGGATTGCGCGAGCCGGCACGAATTTTATTGCCGCTTTCGGACACTGATTGGGAAGGTGGACGCCTTGCGTTCACAGTCAAAGTGGATGCCAATAAGCAAAACTATGCGACCGTGCGATTCTGGGGTTCTGACTCGACACGCAACGACCTCATTCTTTTTTGCGAGGGCAAGCAAGTCGGCTACCGGCATCTCGGCGACGTTGACCTGCTGGATATCGGCGGCGAGGAGGCAGCATTCCCCGGCCGCTTCATTTACACCACCACCCCGTTGCCGCTGGCGCTGACGCGGGGCAAAACCACTTTGCACTGTGAGATCCGCAGCAGCGGTCAAACGTGGGCTTACGGCAACACCTTTGACAAGTTTCAGAAACCAATGACCACGCCGACGCGCGGCCTCTATAAATTTTACACGCACACCGATGGATTTTTCTCTCCGCCCGAAAATGAAAAGCAAGGTGACGCTCCGAAGAATTTACCAGTGCGATCCACGCCCGGCGCGGAAGTTCTTGATAAATTGAAAGCGCGCGTGAATTGGGAGGTCAATAGTTTGCTCAAGTCCGGGCGACCGCTCAACGAGATGCAGATGGAATTTCTGGCGCGGGCCTATTTTGTAAAGTGGACACCGGCCTTTCAAAATCCAAAGGTCGCGGCGCAGGTCGTAAAAGGCATGGATGCACTAGTTGCCGCGTGGCGTGAAAATCCGGGACTGGCGCATAATGATTCGTCCACGCCGAATCCGGGCTGGTTTGAATTTGGCCCGGCGGGTCAGGCAGTTTCGCTATTGGGCGAGCAGTTGAAACCTTTACTGGAAGCGCAAATTGACGTCGGCAGCCAAAAGATTTCCCGCCGCGCCGCCTGGTCCCAATTGCTGGTGGCCGGGCGCGACTGGCACCGGCATCACCGCCGGCTTTACACCAACCAGACCATGATCACCGACATGGAAATCTACCAATCCAATCGCGGCCTGGAAGTCGTTGATCCGGCAAACGCGCTGCCTGAAGCCGAGGTTCGCCGTTACCTTTACGAGGCGCTCGCGCTGGAACCTTGGCGGGACAGCGATCCCGGCGATGACAGCCGCAGTTGGGGCATGGGCACAAATTACTGGCAGCTTACAGCGAAGCATTTGACGAAGGAACTTGGCTTCGTCGGCTATTACGGCGAAGTGTTGGACTGGGTAACTTCGATTTACAATGCCACGCGACCGGCGCCGGGCCAGCCCGGCGACGAAAAAATCAAGGCGCAGTTGGAAAAAATCGCCGCCGCCCGCGCGGTGTTCCGTTATCCCGGTGTGGACGAAGATGGTTTCCGCGCCATGCGCATTGAGGCAGTCGTCGGCTGGCGCGACCCGGGGCATTATCCCGGCGACGTGGCTTATGCCGAACGGGCGACGTGGGACGCCTCGCCGATTTACGCTGCAGCGGCCACGCTGGACCCGGATGCGGTCGGCCATGCGCAGCAGATGTTTGATGACGGCCAGTTTTTCATTTCGCTCGAACGCCAGATGAAGCAGGCGAACAACTTGCGCGTCACCGCCGGTTTGCTTGAGGTGCCGGACGACTACGAACTCATCTGTTCGCAGCCGCCGTCCGCGAAACGGCTGCCGATGACGCCCGGACAGCCCAATTTTGTATTCAGCGACGAAGAGGACGGCGTGGTGGCGGTGAAAAATGGAGATGAGATTTTTTATGCCTCACTTTACTGGCGCGCTCGTAATGCGGTTAATTTTCTCGCGCGCGTGCATTTCACCACGCCGACGGTGGATCGCATTGCGGTGGTGCATGAGGCCGTGCAGTTCACCCCGAGCGGGCAATTTTACACGCGGCCGGATCAGATCAATTTCGGCTTCGCCAACGGTGGGCCGAAATACCCGGTCGAAATGCACTCCGCGCTCGCGGGCGAAAAACTGCCGATCGCCAAAATTCCCGCTGGCGTGAGCTTCCGGCCCGGCGACGAGAGCGTCTATGCGGGCAAAGGCGATTTTTATACGCTACGCTATGGCAATTATCTCGTCGGCATGAACCTGACCACGGACAAAACTTTTTCGCTCTCTCCGCCCGGCGATGCCGGTGAAGTGAAAGAACTCGTTTCCGGCAAAACCGTGCAGCCTGCCGTGCCGCTCAACGTCGCGCCGCGTTCGACGGTCGTATTATGGCTCAACCACTAACACGTCATGAATTCTTTAAGACAAATTATACCAGGCTTCCTTTTTCTGGCTGTGGTTTTTACGGCGCGCCCGGCGGAATGGCAGTGGTCGGTGCCGGTCAAAAGTGAAAAACCGGAGAACGGTCCGGCGCGGGCATGGCTGTGGATTCCGCCCAACTGCGAACGCGTGCGCGGCGTGGTGGTGGCCCAGCACAACATGGAGGAGATTTCCATCCTGGAAAATCCGAAGTTCCGCGCGGCGCTGGCGGAAATGAACTTCGCGGAAATCTGGGTTGCGCCATTTTTTGACCACGAGTTTCGTTTCAACGCGGGCGCGGGCGAAACCTTTGATTCGATGGTGGCAACGCTCGCCGAAGCATCCGGTTACGAGGAACTAAAATTCGTGCCGGTGGCGCCGCTGGGCCATTCGGCGGCGGCGAGCTGGCCGTATTATTTTGCCGCGTGGAATCCGGGGCGCACGCTGGCGGCGCTTTCCGTGAGCGGCCAATGGCCGTATTTTCGCGACAAAATTTTTGCGCCGGATATCTGGGGCGACCGCACCATTAATTTTGTTCCTTGCCTCGAAAGCATGGGCGAATACGAAGCCGCCAACGACTGGTCGCGCGAAGGTTTGTGGGAGCGGCAGCAGCATCCCAAAACGCCGCTCTCGATGCTGGCGAATCCCGGGCAGGGACACTTTGCGAGCACCGACGCGAAGGTGGAATACCTCGCACTCTATCTCAAGAAAGCCGTGCAGTATCGCGTGCCGAAAAATTGGGACGCCACCTCGCCGCCGAATCTCATTCCGATTGACCCGGCCAAAACCGGCTGGCTCGCGGACAAATGGCGGCGCGATCAGCCGCCGAGCGCGCCCGCCGCACCCGTTGGCGAATACAAGGGCGACCCGAAGCAGGCGTTCTGGTTTTTCGACGAGGAACTGGCGCGGGCGACGGAAAAATACGAGGCCGCGTTTCGCAGACTCAAGCCGCAGCTCGTTGGCTATATGCAGGACGGAAAATTGGTTCCGCAAAAAGATTCGCATTTGCAGGTGGATTTGAAATTCGAGCCGCAGGCGGATGGGGTGACGTTCAAAATGGCCGGCGCGTTTTACGACGCAGTTCCATCCGGCAGTCCGCGGCTGCCGGGCTGGACGGGTTTGCCGACCAATGCGCCGCTCGGCCATGCGGGCAGCGGAGAAATTTCCATTGATCGTATTTCCGGGCCGTTTGAAAAAATTGCGCCGGACACGTTTGCCGTCCGTTTTCAAAAAGAAACGCTTCAGGTCACCAACGCCCGTTCTTATGAGCTGGTTTTGGCCGCGACGGATCCGGGCGACGCGGACTACAAGCCCGCCGTGCAGCAGGCGCATCTGTTCGTGCCGGCGCGGAACACGCAGGGCGCAGAGCAGCACATTTCGTTTCCCAAAATTCCCGATCAAAAGGCGGGGGTGAAATCTTTGCCGCTCGGCGCAGCGTCGGATGCAAACCTGCCGGTTTATTATTTCGTCCGCGAAGGCCCGGCGGAAATGGAGGGCAATGTTTTGAAGTTCACCCCGATTCCGCCGCGCGCGAAATTTCCGGTTAAAGTCACCGTTGTCGCCTGGCAATACGGGCGCGGCGCGGAACCGAAACTGAAATCTGCCGAACCGGTGGAGCGCAGTTTTTTCATCACACAATGATCCAGCACGAATTCATCGCCATTGACGAGGGGCACGCCACGCTGCTGCACATCAATGAAAGCGACCAGTCGAAAAACTGGATGGTGCCCATCGGCCAGCCGGCGGCGCGCGACATGCAGTTGATCGGTGGCGGGAAAATTCTCATCGGCCATCATCACGGTTACAGCGAGTTCGACCTTGCGCTCGGCCGGCTGACCAAGGAATTCAAATCGCTCGCCGGCGTCACTGCCGTCCGCCGGCAGCCGGACGGCCGCACGATCATCGCCGGCGTGGACGTTCCCGGCGCGAAAGGCGTGGCGGTGCTGGAACTCGACGCGAGCGACCGGGAAATTCACCGTGCGATTTTTCCCGGCGACTACGTCCGGCTCATTCGGCAGACGAATGAGGGCACTTATTTGATGTCGTGCAACGACCGCATCCGCGAGGGCTCGCGCGACGGGAAATACCTCCGCGAATTCCCGGTGGACGGATTTTACCACGCGTGGAAATCGCTGCGGCTGCCGAACGGAAACCTGCTGGTCACGGCCGGCTACGGCGCGTTCGTCGTCGAGCTTGACTCGGCTGGCAAAATTCTCCGCAAATTCGGCGGCAAGGAATCCGTGCCGGAAAATGTTCGGCCATTTTTCTACGCCATGTTTCAATTATTGCCAAATGGCAACCTCGTCCTCGCCAACTGGCAAGGCCACGGGCCGGGCTTCGGTAATTCAGGTGTTCAACTGTTGGAATTCAATCCGGCGGGCGAAATCGTCTGGACTTGGAGCAAAGCGGATTTGATTTCGTCGTTGCAAGGCGTGCTGGTGTTGGACGGCTTGGACACGGCAAAGCTGCACGACGAGCGCAGCGGTTTGATGGCACCGGTTTTGTAAACCGACCTAAACGAACCCGCCGATCAAAACAAGCGCGAGGCCGAGGCGGAGTTTGGATTTCATGGCTTATTTTCGTCGGCAAATTCTTTCAGATTCAAAGTGTAAGATATTCCAGCCGTTCCCCATTTGGGATCGGCACTGACATCAACACTGAATTCAGAATCCGAAAGAAACTTGGCGGCAACCTCGAACTGAAAAACAACACATTTGCCCGCCCAAGATTTTGGCACGGCACTTGGAACATTTTCATCCGGCAGCTTTCTGGCTTGAACTTGAGCTTGAGCAATGAATTGGTCTGACGCTTTGCCTGATTTGTCTTTCACCGCCAACAAGCCGGAGATTAATTCCTCCGGCTGCTTGTCCTTGACTAAAACATAGACGGAAAAGGCAATCCGCGAATCATTCGTCACGCCATATTGTGTCGTCACGACCCGAAGAAACGGAGCGGTGGTGTTGATATTGGCGTGGTCAACCGGAATGGACGCCCAATAAGCTTGGGCGGATAAAGGGATAAAATAACCGCTCAAAACGAGCGCGAGGCCGAGGAGGAGTTGGGGTTTCATGCTAATCATGCAATGCTAATGGCGATCTAATTCTTTCTGCTCTATCGGTTTCAAAATCTTGATCATTTCGCTTTCGGAACAAGGTTGATAGGCCTTCCATCTATTCCAGTTGTCTGGCAACGGAATGAAAATATCGTCTGCCTTCCCATGCAGCCAAACCGCTCGAAAGAAAAACCAAGGCAGGTCTAACGAACGCAATTCATAATCCCGTTCTTTGACCTGTGGCAACTGCTCTGCAATACGCAATGCCTCCAGCCTGCCATGGTAGGGGCCGATTCCGGTGCATATCAGCGCCTTTCCTGTTTTTTCGTCGGCTTTCAAATAGGCCATCCCGACATCGTTGGTTGCATGTGTGAGCAGATATTGCCAGCCGCCGCCGTAACCCGACTTCGTCGCCGCCACAAGTTTTCCGGCAACCAGATTAGATGACACAACATAATAGCTCTGGTAAGGCTCCGCGATGGTCAAATCTTCGACGCGCAAACCGCCAAAGAAGCCCGGGACTTGTTGCAGCGTGGTGCTCGCCATGTGATATACCAACTGCCGTCCGCCATCCGGGGCTTGAGGATAGATAATGGCTGCAAAACAATTGCCGCTCAAAACGAACGCGAGGCCGAGGAGGAATTTGGGGTTCATGCGGTTTACCCAAGTGGTTTACGCCTTTTGACCTACCCTGCCAAGTCGCATTTCACAAAAGGAGCACCTGGCAATCGCTGACCGTTGGCGAAGGTGTAGGTCATTGCCCCATCAGCCGGTAGAAGGCTTGTGATTCCGTCCCCTGCGGGATAGGGAAACTAAACGCCCCGCCCGAAACGGCGTTGGTCGCCATCGGCGTCCAGATGACCGGCGGCGTCAGGCTGGTCGTTTTTTCCGTGACCAACTGCCCGGCCACATCCGTGCTGCCGCTCAGGGTGAACTGTCCACCCGCCGGGCCGGTGATGCGCGAGATGGTCGGGGTGGGCACTGGCACCACATTGACGGACGTGACCACGTTCCAGATCACGCCGTCCAGAAAACTCTTCTCGTCAGCCGTCAAGCCGCTGTAAGCCGAAATATCAATCGGCAGGTTATGGGGATTGATGCCGGTGATCGTCGAAAGGGTGGTGGCATGGGCGACGTATTGGCCCAAAGCATTCGCGTGAATGCCATCGCCGTAATTTTGCGAGAGAAAGCTCCAAGCGCCCGTGAGACTCGTGGGACCATCCGTCGGAACGCCGTTGGTCGCCAGCAGGATTGCGTCCAGTTGGGCCAAGACCTCCCCGACCGGGATGATCTGGATGTTTTCCTGGGCGAAGTTGGTTTGCAGTTGCTGTAGGAAAATATCGAAATAGCCCTTGAGGTAGTTGAAAGCGGGAACGTTCGCCGCGAATTGCCCCGGGGTGAAAGTGTCGGCGGACCGGTTCCACACGTCCGAATAAGTGTTGCCCACCAGCCAGGGGCCGGAAGTTGACGCCTGACCCCAGCCATTGACCGGGGCGTAAAACGGCCAGGCTTCATAGACGTAATAAATCGGGTGCTGCCCGTTGGCCTCGGCCCATTGGATGATCTGGGACGCGGCAGCCAACTGGCTTTGGCCATACAGATTGCCATCCTCAAGGCCGGGTTGCAGGGTGATGTAGCTCCAGGTCCGGCTTTGAATTTCGCCTTGGGCGGTTTTTCCGTTCTGCGGCTGGATGGTCTGATCCAAAGGAGTGCCGTAGCCCAGATAAGTTTCCACGTAACTTTGGCTGGCCCCCAGAGCGGAAAATTCCGGCGGCAGATTTTGGGGCAGCGAATTGCCGGTCTGCGAATTGCCGAAATGCAGACCGTTGATGCTACCGCTCACCGGCAGCGGAGCGGCCGCCGCCCTCCCAATTAAACCCATAAAAAACAGCAGGACGATGAAGCCGGTGACGGCAAAAAATGGTTTCCGGCCGGAGCCGCCGCCAAGGTTCGGGATGATGTTTAAGGTGTTTCTAATAGGGCTTTTAGTTTGCTGACCATTCCAAATCCGAGTCGAGAACTAATTTGCAACGATAGTCAGCCCCGGGCCAGCCGTAGCCGGAGATTTACGCCGCGCCTGCGACGAGGACGATTTTTCCTGGTATGTGCCGATTGATTTCATGAAACGTTTTTATTTTTTCCGCTTAGCGTTTTGCTTTTGGGGCAGAGGAACGGGTTCAAAACGGTTTTTGGAATTCAAGCGATACTTCACGCCGGGTTTCAGACCGAACTGCACCCCCAGACCCAGCAGCCGGCTTTCCAAATTCACAATGTCATCGAACCACTGTGGCCGGCTGCCGATGAAACCCACCACTGGGATACGGTTGCCATCTTTGTCCTTGGTGAAAGCCACCACCACGCTGCCCTTGGCACCGGACACCACGCCCATCTTCGGGTCGGTGACATTGGTGACTGCCGGATAGCCGTTCACATTCGTCAATTTCACGTTGTTGTTCATCGCACAGGCCACGCCGCCAGCTTGGGTCTTGGCCGAACCATCGAACATCACCACGGCCACGCCGCTGTCAGCGGCGGAAGCATCGCCACGAATCGCGAATGCCGTGGCATAACTCGTCACTCGAGCAATTCCGTTCCACACATAAGCCATTGCGCCATCGCCAGCGTCGGCCAGATGGCTGCCTAATCCATTATGCACCACCGCCGCGCCCTGCGCCCCGGCGTGTGCCGTGCCGCCGTTCGGGCAATAGGCCACCCCGTATTTGCTAATTTGCGCCGTGCCATTTTGCTGCGCCATCGCCACGCCGCCCGGATCCGTTGTTGCATCGCCGATGGCATCACCTTGGGCATTGGGCGGAACAAACAGCGGCAACGCCGGCACGTCTTTTGGTTTCAAGTTCAGGATTGGTTTTTTGGTTTTCATGGTGGACTTGAATGGGTCAGGTAGTAGCGGGTTCGCCCCAGATGCGGGCGCGGGTGTTTTGGGGTTTTTGCATTCGCCAATTTAATGAATTGTTCAGTTCAATTAGCAGCCGCAATGTGATGTCTGCAGCCACCGCAACGCGGTAAAACAAACGTAGCCAAACCAGCCGATCGATGAAAGCAGCCAGATGCCAATGAAAGTCGCGCAAGTGGCCGGCATGATTTTTCTGACCGACGGCCCGCTCAAAAATTCCTTTCTCGCCGCCGGATTATTCCAGGTGCTGATGCAAAATTCGCTGGAAATCTTTAGTTCAACTTCCAGTCTCCTGACCAAATCGTCATAGCGGTTCAAATGCCCGAGGGCGCGCCACTGGATGAACAGCCAGACGACCGAAAGCACCAGCCCGAATAACGACAGAAAAAGGCCCGCCGGCGCGTGTCCGATAAATTCCCCATTGCGGAAAAAGCAGCCAATGAGGACGCCTTGGGAGGCCAGGAACACACCGAAGATGGTCCAGACGATGCGGTCTTCACTCGCCACCAATGAGACGGCGTTCTTGAGTTGTTCCGTGAGAACCTTGGAATCGCATTTCCCAATGACGGGAGGCGGGTTGGTTTGGTTTTCCATAATTAAAATCAGGACGCTGCGGGTTCGCCCCAGATGCGGGCGAGGGTGGTTTGGATTTTTTGCTCGAACCGGGTGATCAGTTCCCGGTTCGCGGTCAGCCTACGCCGATGCCCCCGCAGGTCAATGGGAAATAACAAAAGCGGAAGTCGAAAAGCGGAAAGCGGAATCACTGAAAAAATGAAGCTCGGAGTTGGCAGAGGGTGAAGCCTAGCCGGCTTTCAACCGGCGGCGGGTCGGTCTGAACGGTTTTGAATCCGGTATTTTGAACATCTTTTCATCCTCCGTCCACAGTTGGCACATCGGAACGCCCAGGGCGTAGGCAATCGAGGCGCGAATAATCAAGCTCTGGTCGCTCGAGCCGCGTTCGAGCCGGTCAATGGTATTCGGCGAGACGCCGCTGCGCCGGCCCAACTGTTGCAGTGTCCACCCGCGCCGCTCGCGCCAGGCCCGCACATTCTGGCCGGCGATATCGGCCCCGTTGCTGCCGCAGAACAGGTGGGAAGCCGGTTTCTTTTTTCTGCGCTTAGGTCCGGTTTTCATAACCACATCGCCCGTTGAGTTGTTCCGCGATGCTACGCCGATGCCCCGGCAGGTCAATGGGAAAAAAAGCGGAAGTCGAAAAGCGGAAAGCGGAATCACTGAAAAAAATGAAGCTCGGAGATGGAAGTTGGGAGTTGGGAGGAAATTTGTGCGCTAGCCGCAGACCGGGGAAATCCGTGCCGCTGCCGGTGTCTCAACTGTCCCATTTTTAGAAGACGTGTGCCCAATAAGCGGACAAACAAGCCGGTTTGAACCCGCCGGTTTGGTGCCCCCCAAAAATATATTTTAAGCAATCGGCATTTTTTTTGGAATTATGTCTTGGACAAATTTTCCTCCCTCTCCTCCCTTAAAGAAGGAGAGGGCCGGGGTGAGGAGGCCAATGGTGGCCGCCCGCAAGGACCCCTCACCCCAACCCTCTCCCCGCTTGGGCGGGGCGAGGGAGTCGCCACTCCGGCCTTTGGCCAGCTTGTCAGGTGCATCCTCCCGGTTTATTGGCGTTTTTGCCGCTGCGCAGCATTGTTTCGTTCCATCGCAACCTTTTTTTGGGTCAGCGCAACGGTGTTTTGCTTCATCACAACGGTGTTTTCCCCAGAGAAACGTTTTTTTGCTCCAAGGCAAAGGTGTGGTGAAGCAGCGCAACGGTGCGGAGCTTCCGCGCAATGTTGTTTTGCTCCACCGCAATGTTGTTTTGCTCCACCGCAACGTTGTTTAGCTCCAAAACAACGTTGTTTTGGGTCAGCGCAACGGTGTTTTGCTGCTCCGCAACTTTGTTTTGCTCCATTGCAAGGGTGTTTTGTTCCGGAACAAACGTGTTTTGGCGGGCAGCTCCGCTGTGCCGGAGCGCGGGATTATGTCTTAGACAAAGTCTTCTCCCTCTCCTCCCCAAAAGGAGGAGAGGGTCGGGGTGAGGAGGTTAATGTTGTCCGTTCGCAAGCCCCCTCACCCCTGCCCTCTCCCCGCTTGGGCGGGGCGAGGGAGTCGGAACCGCCGCCCGTGAGCAAATTGGTCAGGTGCATTTTCCCGCCGGATCGCCGGCTTGTGAATTTTTTCACAAGCTGGCACGGCTGGTGCTATTCATTTTTTCACGCACGGTTGATCAGCCTGTCGGCCTCAACCGGATTCTTTCAGGGAACTACAGACGGTATGAAAAAACAGCCGGTGCAAGTAAGTCTCAAATTTGCGAGACTGAAAAAAGATGAATTCAACAGCTTCGCCATCCTGGCCATTGTGTGCCTGGGCAAAAACGCGACGCTATTCCCCAACCTCCCGGTAACGCTCATCGCCCTGACGGCGTTGCAAAAGGCGTATCAGGATGCCATGACGGCCGCGGCCGTGGGCGGCCCGCCGGACACGCAGGCGCAGACGGAAGCTTACAACGACCTGGTCGTGGCGTTGCGCCTGATTGCGGCGTATATCCAATCGCTCAACCTCACCGCCGCGCAGGTGATGCTCTCGGGCTTTGATGTGGTGACGCATTCCCGCAGCACGATCACGCTCATCGCGCCGCAGATCTCGGGCCTGGACAATTCCGTGACCACGCAACTGGGCGTCTCGTTCCAGGCGGTGGCCGGGGCCAAGGCGTATCATGTGCAGTATTGCATCGGCGCGGGCGCATGGGTGGATGCGGGCGTCTGGCCGAACACCAAGGATGTGATCATCATGGGCCTCGTTCCGGGCACGGTTTATTCGGTGCGGGTGCGCGGCATCGGCGGTTCGTATCAATACGGCCCGTGGAGCGCCACGATGGCGCTGATGTGCACATAAGGCAAAAGCGGAAGGCGGAAAACGAAAAAGCGGAAACCTGAAATCGGAAACACGAAAACTTCAAGGCTGGAAGCCGAAGGATCAAAACTTTCAGCCCCCTATTTGCCACTGGAGCGCTCCAGCGCGCAATAACCGGACGACGGGCACACGGCCAAGCGTAAAACTGAAAGAACAGTTGGCCCACCCGCCGCCCGGTCCTTTTTTTTCCAGATGGGGAGCGCGCCCGCCCCACCCATTAAGGAGGAGCAGGACGGGTAAGGAGTCAAAATAATTCCTTCTCCGCATCCGATGGGGAGGAGGTGGCTGAAACCGGATGAGGTGTCGTCAGGTTGAAATATCAAAACCACTGCCCCCTGCCCTCTCCCGTTTAGCGGGCAAAGGAGTTGAAGCCGGTTTCGGCGACGGGGCGGCGCCGCCACGCATCCAACATTTTGCGCGTGAGACTGAAATGAACGCTTGAAACTTTTCCAGGCGCACGGGGTTTCCCGCGAGGGTATGGAAAACTGCGCCCGAGGGCGGACGCGCTCCCGTTTCTATTTCGAAAGAGAAGGATTTGAAGCCAGTTTCGGCGACGGGGCGTCGCCGCTACGCATCCAACATTTTGCGCCTGAGACTGAAATGAACGCTTGAAACTTTTCCAGGCGCACGGGGTTTCCCGCGAGGGCGTGGAAAACTGCGCCCGAGGGCGGGCACGCTCCCATTTCTATTTCGAATGAGAAGGAGTCGAAGCCGGTTTCGGCGACGGGGCGTCGCCGCTACGCGCTCCGGGAATGGCATGGTTTTAGGTTTACAGGGAAACCAAGCGAAGGGTTTTGTCCTTCTATGTTGTCAGGCAGAATTGCATCATCAAATTCCGCAGCTGATGAAACGTATTTTTTATGCCTTGGGCGTGGCCCTGTGCTCACTGACGACTGCTCTGGCGCAGCCAACGCTGCTGACCCTGCCGGTCGGCGGTCTGGCGGCGGGCAAAATTTTAGACGTCACCGGCGCGGTCACGTTGCGCGAACCGGACGGCCCGCGCGGCCAGTTCAAACACGGTTTCTGGCTGGGCAATGACAGCGCCGCGGACTGGCAGAATTTTTACGGCGTGCAATTCGAGGTGAAGCTGTCGGATGCTCGCGAGGTGGAATTGACGGCGACGATTCTCCGCGCGCAGCGGAACACCAACATCACCGAAAACCCCGTTCACGGCACGGTGCGCATCACCGGCAAAGGCTGGCACACGGTCACGCTGCCGTGGAGCGCGTTCGATTTTGAGCAGGCAAACAATTCATTCCTGAAATTCGTCAAGGCGTTCACGATCGCCGGAACGCTGACCGCGGCCAGTAGCGGCGACGCCCCGTCGCCGAAGGTGGTTGCGACGCCCTCGTCGCAGACCTCCGACGGCACGGCAAAAAACAGCGACGAGGGCGTCGCTGCTACTGAACAGCGACGGGGCGTCGCAGCCACCTTTCAACTGCGCAATGTGCGCGTCATCAAGGCCCCGGTCGTCGCGCTCGAAGCCGAGGTTCGCGGCAAACCCACACCGCAAAACAGCAGCGTGGAATACGAAGTAATGGTCGGCAATTGCACCGAGGTAAAACAGTCGATCACACTTTCGTTCGTAAAATACGGCTGGGAAGAAATGACCGCCAGCGTCGAGCCAAGCGCCTTGCAACTCGTCCCCGGCGAGACACGCAGCGTGAAAGTGCGCGTGGCGGTTTCCGACCGCGTGCCGTCCGGCGGCCACGAGACGCAGGTGTTGCAGGCCGTTGCCAACGGCGATGCCGCCAACGCGACGCAGTTGAAATTCATCACCACCAGCGAAGTGCCGCATCCGTTTCTTTTGCATACGCCGGAACGCTGGCAGGAAGTGCGCGAAAAAGTCGCGAAATATCCGTGGGCGAAGGAGCGCGCCGATGAATTCATCAAGACCGCCAGCGACTGGCCGGTGCCGGCCATCGCCGACCCGGCCAAGGCACCGGACGACACCTACGGCCCGTATGTTTTTGCGACGGCGTCGGAAGACGGTTTGCTGGCGTGCGGCTACGCGTATCAGTTGACCGGCGAAAAGAAGTTTGCCGAAAAAGTCGCCCTGTTCATGCGCCGGCTTTCTGATCCGGCCAAAGGCTATCCGGCGACCTTGCGCGGTTGCAACCAGAGCCTCGTGCAGGAAGGCCATTGGTTCCAAAACATCGCGAAGGCCTATGATATGGCGCTGGCATCCGGTGTTTTCTCCGAGGCCGACCAGCGGCAGATTGAAAAGACCTTCCGCCTGTTCTTCGCGACGTTGCGCCGCGCCAACGACTACGGGCCGATCAACAACTGGAACGTCTCGGAGGTCACCGGCGGATTTTATTGCGCGCTGGTGCTGGGTGATTTGGCCGAGGCGGAACGCTGGTTTTCCGGGCCGTCGGGCATTCTCGATCAACTGGAAAAGGGCGTGATGGACGACGGCTGGTGGAACGAATGTTCCGTGAGCTACAACACCTGGGTCACGAGCGAGTTCACGCAGGCCGCGCTGGCCTGCGAGCCGTTCGGTATGAATTTCCGCGACCTGAAGGCGCCGGCGAGTTTTTCGGGCCGCATGAACCTGGCGTCGGAATTGAGCGGCGGCACGGCGGTGGGCGGCACGCCGGAGGAGCGGCGCAAACCGTTCGGCATGGAGCCAAATTCTTTCGGCCCCAACACCAAGCCGTATCGCGATCTCCGCATGATGTGGAACAGCCTGCTGCCGTTCCTCGATTACCGCAGCGTGATGTTTGGCGTGAATGATTCCACGGAAAACGCCATCGGCGGCGCGCGCAGCGAAATCGGCGGCGCTTCGCCATATGAACTGGCCTATTACGTTTTTCGCGATCCGGCCTACGCGGCCGTCATCAAGAACGGCGGCGCCAAACGCGATTTGCTTTATGGCGTGCCGGAGTTGCCGGACAAAACGCCCGAACGCTTCCGCGACAGCGCGTTTGCGGACAACGTTGGGCTTGTGATGCTCCGCTCGCAGACGACCAACCGCCCGATTCGCGAGCAGATTCAGGCGACGCTGCATTACGGCACGCACGGCTGGGCGCACGGACATTACGACCGCACGGATTTGCTTTCGCTGTTCCGCTATGGCCGGAATTTTTGGAATCCCGAGTCGGTCTTCTGGGTCTATGAGCCGTTCATGTATAAATTTTACTGCCAGTGCTCGGAGAACCACAACCTGGTGGTCGTGGACCAAAAAATGCAGGAGGCCAAACCGGGTGAACGGCTGCTGTTCCACACCGGCGACGCGATGCAGGCGACCGTCGTCGAGACGGACGCGCGCTGGAGCCATCCTCCCTACGGCGGCATGGTCTATGACTATGTGCCGGTAAAAACCTTCGCCGAAAAATGCTGGCGCGAAGGCCGCAGCGTGCCGATTCCAGTGAACTTGCCGGTCTATGGTTCAATCACCGGCTTCACGGAAAATATTCTCCAGCGGCGGGCGCTGCTCGTGCTGGATGATTACATCGTCATCGCCGATTTCGTCAAAGGCACCAACGCGCACACGTTTGAAAGTTTGTTTCAACTGAAAGGTTTTCAAGACCTCGAAGCGCCGGAGAAAAAATTTCTGCGCCACGATGCGCAATGGAATCCCGATCCGCTTGGCAGCGCGCAGTTCGTGACCGATTGCGACTGGTATGCCGTGAACGCGCCGGCGGTGGCGCGCTTCGTCGAGCGCTGGGGGCCGGGTGCGGACAATGAAGGTTCGCGCTCCATCGGCAACGAGGACGGCGTGCTAAAACTGGACGTGCATTCGCTCTGGCCGTCGCAGCAGGAAATCATGATCGGCGCCGCGCCGGAAATGCGCGACGTGCAGAAGCGGCTGTTTTGGACGGTGCGCGGCGATGGTAAAACGCTGGCCGATGGAAAATTTGGCGCGTGGATTTTAGGTCAAGCGAACGTGGACGTTTCGGTGGACGGCGTGAAACAACTTGAACTGGAAACCAAAACTGAATTGGCGAAGTTGCCGACGCTGTTTTGGGCCAACGCGCGCATCGTGACCAAAGACGGCAAGGAAATCGCGTTGAGCGAACTGCCGGTGAAGTTTGAAAATGTTCAGCAGCCGAAGGAGCCGGGCAAAGATTATTTTGGCGGGCCGATCAAAATCGTTGGCGAAGAATACAAGTCCGTGACGCCCGCCGAGCCGACGGTGAATGGTGTGACGGGAGTTGTGCGCGTGGATTTGTCCGGCGTAAATGCGGTTCGTTTCAAGGCGATGCTCGGCGGCGATTATCCGCTGGGCGATGAAAGCCAGCGCCGCAAAGTCACCGCCATCCGCGCACCGGCGGGCAATGAAGCGCGCTTTCTCACCGTCATCGAGCCTTACGAAAATCAGCCGATGGTGAAAACTGCCGTGGCGACAAGCGCCGATTCGTTACGCGTGGAGCTGAACGACGGCCGCGTGCAGGAAATCACGCTGAAGAACTTTGACGGTTCGGGCAAGGACATCGTTGCCGAGTTGGTCGAAAGCAAGGACGGCAAAGTTTTACGACAGGAATCCACCAACCCGCAATAAAATGGCATCCATTCAGAATCCCATCCTGCCGGGCTTTTTTCCCGACCCGAGCATCTGCCGGGTCGGCGACGATTACTTCATCGCGAATTCGACATTCGAGTGGTTTCCCGGCGTGCCGATTCACCACTCGCACGACCTCGTGAACTGGCGGCTCATCGGCCACGCGCTCACGCGCCAGTCGCAGCTCGACTTGCGCGGCATCGCCGATTCGGCGGGCGTTTGGGCGCCGTCGTTGAGTTACGCGGACGGGCAATTCTGGCTCATTTACACGACTATCCGCACCTGCGGCATGGGCCGGCCGTTCAAGGATATCGGCATTTATCTAACGACGGCGAAGGACATCTCCGGTTCATGGAGCGAGCCGGTGGTTTTGAATTCAATTGGCTTCGACCCATCGCTGTTTCACGACGACGATGGCCGCAAATGGCTGTTGAACATGGAATGGGATTTTCGCAAAGGCCGCTACCGTTTCTCCGGTATTGTAATTCAGGAATACGATTCCAAATCGCAAAAGCTGGTCGGCCCGACGACAAAAATCCTAAAAAAGGAAAACATCCTTTGCGAAGGGCCGAACCTCTACGAGCGCGACGGCTGGTATTATCTGATGCTCGCCGAGGGCGGCACCGGCTGGAACCACGGCATCTCAATGGCGCGCTCGCGAAATATCCTTGGCCCTTACGAATTGGATCCGCAGGCGAGCGTGCTAACGGCGCGGGATGACGCCACGCTCACGCTGCAAAAGGCCGGTCACGGCGAACTTGTCGAAACTCCCGCCGGCGAATGGTATCTCGCGCATCTGGCCGCGCGTCCGTTGAAAACCAGCGCCGGAAAAAATCCGGCGTCGCCCGACAAAACCGCCTCGGCGGAAATTCACGCCGGCCACCGCTGTGTGCTGGGGCGCGAGACGTGCCTGCAACGCGTCGAATGGCGCGACGGATGGCTGCGGCTGGCGACGGGCGGGACGAAGCCGCAAAGTAGCTGCGACGCCCCGTCGCAGTCGGGTGGTGGCGACGCCCTCGTCGCCTCTTCAGGAAACCGCGAAACGCGACGAGGCGTCGCGGCCACACTCTGCGACGAGGGCATCGCAGCTATACGCGACGGCTTCGATTCACTCCGGCTTGATTTGCGCTGGAGTTCGCTGCGGCAGCCAGTGGCGGAATCCTGGCTGTCGCTTGCGGAACGTCCCGGCTGGCTGCGTCTGCGCGGCGGCGACTCGCTGTTCTCGTTGTTCTGGCAAAGCTTGCTAGCCCGGCGCGTCCAGCATTTTAAGTTCACCGCCGAGACGCACTTGGATTTTTCGCCAACGCACTTTACGCAAATGGCCGGGCTGATTTGCTACTACAACACGCGCCAGCATTATTATCTGCGCGTGACGCATGACGATAAGTTCGGAAAAGTTCTCGGCGTGGTGCTGACGGACGACGGTGTCTACGACGAACTGGCCGACAGCCAGATTGCCATCAATGATTGGAAACAGGTTTTTCTCCGCGCCACAGTGGATTGCGAACGGCTGCAATTCAGCGCGTCACCGGACGGCAAAGTTTGGCAGAACATCGGGCCGGAGTTGGACTTTTCCAAGCTGTCCGACGACTACGGCAGCACGCTGCGTTTCACCGGCGCGATGGTCGGCATGTGCGCGCAGGATGTCGGGGGCACGCACGTCATCGCGGACTTTGATTATTTCGACTACCGGCCTGAAAAATCATGATCACCAAATTCGATTACATCAGCATCATTTTCTATTTCGTCTTCGTCGTGACGGTCGGCATGGTGTTCTCGCGGCGGAACAAGAACACGTCAGATTATTTTCGCGGCGGCGGCATCATGCCGTGGTGGATGGCCGGCGTGTCGGCGTGGATGGCGAGCTTCAGCGCGTGGACGTTCACCGGCGCGGCGGGGAAAATTTATCAAAACGGTCCTTTCGTGCTGCTCCTGTATTATTCGAGCATCGCGGCGTTTGTTATTATTTTGGTGTTCACCTGCTACCGGTTCCGGCGGATGCGGACGGTGACGCCGATGGAGGCGATTCGCGCGCGATATGGCGCGGCGACGCAGCAGTTCGTGACGTGGCTGCGGCTGCCGTTCCTGATGCTGTTCGGCGGCGTGGCCTTGAACACCGTGGGCGTTTTCATGTCCGGCGCGTTCGGGATTGAACTGCCTTACGTCATCATGATTCTCGGCGGCATGGTGACGTTTGTGTCGCTGGTGGGCGGCGCGTTTGGTGTGGCGGCGAGTGATTTCGTGCAGATGTTTCTGGTGGTGACAGTGACACTGGTGATCTCAGCTTTTGCGCTGATGCAGCCGGCGGTGGGCGGCTTGTCCGGGCTGCTGGCAAAAGCGCCGGACGCTCATTTTCATTGGGGCCAGATTGCGCGGCCGGAATTCATCACACTCTGGTTCGTGGCGTTGATGTTCAACACGATTTTTGCCCAGAACTCGATGGAAATGTCCGCGAAATATCTGATGGCGCGCAGCGATGCGCACGCGCGGAAGATGGTGCTGTTCCCGCTGATCGGCACGATTGTCGGGCCGCTGCTGTGGATTGTGCCGCCAATGGTGGCAGCGGTGATTCACCCCAACGGTCTGGGAAATATTCTTCCCATGTTGAGCCATCCGGAAGAAGGTGCTTTTCTGGTGACGGCGCACGATGTCCTGCCGGCGGGAATGCTGGGACTGCTCATCGCCGGTATTTTCGGTGCAACTCTTTCCAGCCTCGACGCCAGCGTAAATCAGGGCGTTGGCATCCTGGTGCGGAACTTTTATCTGCCCGTCATCAATCCGCAGTGTTCAGAAAAAAAGCTTCTCATCATCAGCAAATGTTGCACGGCTGGCTTCGGTCTCGTGATCATCAAAATGGGGCTGATCATCAGCCAGCAGCGCACCGCCGGGCTGTTTGATTTTTTGAATCAACTCGGCGTCGGTTTGTGGTTGCCGCTGGCGGTGCCGATGTGCCTTGGGCTTTTTTACAAGCGCACGCCGCCGTGGTCCGGCTGGGGCACGGCGCTGGTGGGCTTGCTCACCTCGTTTGCGATTATGTTTTTGGTGAAAGCCCAAGCCGTGTTGGATCCGACCTCCAACAAGCTGGTGATCAAAACTCAGATTTGGATCGAGTCGCATCTTCATTTGAAGCTGCCGGTCGTTTCGGATTTAGTGAGTTGGATTCCGGGAATGTCCGCTCCGCTCAAGCCGGAAGAAGCCACGCAAACTTTTCTCATCGCCACGGCCTTTGGGGTAATCGCCGTCTCGGTCGCCTGGTTTTTCTTTACCTCGCTGTTCTATGAAAAATCAGCGCCGGAATACAAGGCTAACGTCGAAAAGTTTTTCAGCGAACAGAAGCGCCCGATCGAAGACCTGACCGCGGAGCAGGTGAAGGAAAACCACAAGGTCGTCGGCGCGATTGGCGGGTTGTGCATGATTTTCGGCGGGTTCGTGATCTTGCTGATGCTGGTGCCCAACGACGGCATGAAACGGCTGGCCTTTTTATTCAGCGGCGGCTGCATCTTTGGCGTGGGCTGGCTGTTGCGGCGCATTTCCAAGCGGCATCAGGAAAAGGCGGTTTAGAAATGGTGATGACATGACTGCAAACAAATCATTTCTTCCCGGCCAACTCTGGCCGGATAATAACGGCGTCCACATCAACGCCCACGGCGGTGGCGTGCTTTTCCACAATGGTGTGTATTACTGGTTCGGCGAGCACAAAATCGAGGGCGAAGCCGGTAACGCCGCGCACGTGGGCGTCCATGTTTATTCCTCGCGCGATCTTTACAACTGGCAGGACGAAGGCATCGCGCTGGCGGTAAGCGATGATTCAAAAAGTCCAATCACGCGCGGCTGTATTCTGGAGCGTCCCAAAGTTGTTTTCAATTCGCGCACAAAAAAGTTCGTGATGTGGTTTCACTTGGAGCCGAAGGACGTTGGTTACGCCGGTTCGTTGAGCGGCGTGGCGGTGGCGGATAACGTCACCGGGCCGTTTCAATTGATCAATGCGTTTCGTCCGAACACCGGCGTGTGGCCGCTGAATGTGCCGGACGCGGACAAACGTGAGTTAAGCGCGGCGGAACTGGGAGGCATCAGCGGCATGGATTTGAACGGCGGGCCGAGACCGTGGTATCCCAAACAGCTTTTGTTCCGCCGCGATTTCGCCGGCGGCCAGATGGCGCGCGATATGACGTTGTTTGTGGACGACGATGGCAGCGCATATCACATTTACTCCTCGGAAGCCAATGGCACGCTGCATATATCGCGGTTGAGCGATGATTACTTGAGTCCCGCCGGAAAATTTATCCGCGTGCTGCCCGGCCGATTCAACGAAGCGCCGGCGATGCTGAAATTTCGTGGCCGATATTTTTTGTTCACTTCTGATTGCACCGGCTGGGCGCCGAATCCGGCGCGGCTGCTCACGGCGGATACCATTTTTGGAAACTGGGAAGAGCTCGGCAACCCGTGCCTCGGCCCGGGCGTGGAAATTACGAACACATTTATTTCGCAATCCACCTTTGTATTGCCGGTGCACGGCAAAGCAGACGCCTTCATTTTCATGGCCGACCGTTGGAATCCGGCGAACGCGATCGATGGCCGCTACGTCTGGCTACCGGTGGAATTTCGTCACGACGTGCCAACGATTTCTTGGCACGATGAGTGGAATTTAAGTTTTTTCGATAAATGAACAGGATACGCGCCTCCTTGTCGTTTTGTTTTTTGATGGTGCTGGCCATCGGCTCACCGCTGATGGCCCAACCTTTCCTTCATCCCGGCGGCCTGCACACGCTGGCGGATTTGAACCGGATGAAAACCAACGTGCTGGCGGGGAATCATCCGTGGATAGACGACTGGAATATTTTAATCACCGATTCAAAAGCGCAAACCAATGTTGGCACACATGTCACCGCCAACATGGGCTCCAGCCGCCAGAATGCCGATTTAGACGCCCATGCCGCTTATCTCAATTTCATTCGCTGGTATATTTCTGGTGATGCTAATTATGCCAACAAAACGACTAACATTCTCAATTCTTGGGCGGCGGCGGTGAATGTGGTTGCCAGCGGAACAGACACACCCGGCTTGATTGGTATCCCGATTGCCCATTTTGCCGAAGACGCGGAATTGTTGCGGACTTACTCCGGCTGGAAAGCGTCTGATTTTCAGGCTTTCACTAACATGATGCTCACCTACCTTTACCCGTCGTGTAACAACTTTCTCACAAACCACAACGGCGCTTGCATCAGCTCTTACTTTGCCAACTGGGATGCGTGCAACATCGAATCGTTGATTGCCATGGGCGTGCTGTGCGACAACACGAACATTTACAACCAGGGCGTGAACTACTTCATAAGCGGCGCGGGCAATGGAAGCATTTCAAACGCGGCTCCCTATCTCTATTCTGGTGGCATCGCGCAATGGCAGGAAAACGGGCGCGATCAGGAACACGCCCAGCTTGGCGTCGGGGAACTCGCCGCTGCCTGCCAGACAGCCTGGAACCAGGGACTGGATTTGTTTGGTTTTTCAAACAACCGGCTGCTGGCCGGCGCCGAGTATGTGGCCCAGTATAACTTGCAACACGACGTTCCCTATACGGATCTCAATGATTGTGCGGATGACAACATGTTTTTCGTCGCAAATAACGGCCGGGGCCGGCTGGATGACCGGCCAATTTGGGAAATGATTTACAATCACTATGTCGTTCTTCAAGGGATAAGCGCGCCCAACACAACCGCGATGGAGCGACTTTATCGGCCGGAGCAAGGCAGCATTGACCATTTTGGCTATGGGACATTGACGTTCACACTCAATGCCACCAATTCACCTTATCCACCGGCGCCGTTGCCCGACACTCCTACTGGGCTGGTGGCGACACCCGGAATATCCCAGGTCACCTTGAACTGGACGCGGGCTGCCGGGGATCTGGCCCAAGGATACAACGTGCAACGGTCCACGACCAGCGGCGGCCCCTACACAACCATCGCCACCTGGGCCGTAAACGCGTCGCCCAATACCTCACCCAATTACACCGACACCAGCGTGGTCAATGGCGCGACTTATTACTATGTGGTTTCCGCCAACAATCAAAGCGGCACCAGCGCCAACTCATCGGAAGCTAGTGTCACGCCCACTGCCTCCGGCCCCGTGCCGGCGGTCTGGACGTCGCAGGACGTCGGAGTGGTGACCAACGCCGGCAGCTCCGTGTATGCCAGCGCCGGCGACAACACCTTCATCGTCACCGGGTATGGAACTGGCATCGGCGGCACGGCAGATGGTGGATTTCATTACAACTACCTCAATGTTACCAACAACTTCACTATCATTGCCCGGCTGACGGCCAATAACGCAGATCAAATGGGATTGATGGTGCGCTCCTCGCTCGCCACCAACGCCGCGCTGGTGCAAATCATGATGGCTGCGAACGCCCGGGAATCCACCTATGGCGTTCGCACCCCGGGCGGCAACCTGAATCATTACACCAGCGGCGATCAGTTCACCGCGCTGCCGACGTGGTATAAGCTGACCGGTAGCGGCAACACATTCACTGCCTACCAATCCGCCGACGGCGTGAACTGGGTCAGTGTGCAATCGTCCACTTTCACGATGGGCAGCCCCTATTACGCCGGCATAGCGATCAATAATGGCAGCGCTGTGTTTGATAACGTGGCTTATACCAACGCAGCGGTCACCGGAAGTTTTGCGCCACCCGCCGCGCCGGTAAATTTGACCACGACCGCCGTTGCCAGTAATCAGGTTAATCTGACATGGTCGGCCGTCACGAATGCCTTCAGTTACAACGTCAAGCGTGCCAACGTCAGCAGTGGCCCTTACACGAACCTCGTTACGGCCATGCCCGCGAATAACTTTTACGACACCATGGCCGCCGCCAACAAGACCTACTATTACGTTGTATCCTCAATCAACGGCGGTGGCGAGAGCACCAATTCAATCCCTTCCAGCGTGACCACGCCTGGGGCTTCGGCTCCTGTTCCGCCGATTGGCCTGACCGCAGATCCGAGTCCCATTCAGGTTGAACTAAATTGGTCCGCTTCCATTGGCGCGTCCAGTTACAACGTAAAGCGTTCGACAACATTTGGCGGTCCTTACACCAACATCGCCACCGGGGTTATTGCGACCTTCACAGACACCAATGTTACTATTGGAATGAATTATTTTTATGTAGTTTCCGCCGTCAACAGTGTTGGCGAAGGATTGAATTCCACCGAGGTCAGTGCCTGGGTGGGTTCCACCATGCAAACCTACTTGAAATTCGATGAAACCAATGGCACGACCGCGTTTGACTCGACCGGCAACGGCTGGAATGGGACGCTGGTAAACGGCCCGACCCTTGTGACCGGATACAGCAACAACGTTGTGAATTTGAGCAGCAACAGCAGCCAGTATATCACGCTGCCGTCCGGCTTAGTCAACGGTCTCACCAATTTCAGCATCACGGCATGGGTGAAACAAACGACCGTGAGCACTTGGGCACGCATCTTCGACTTCGGCACGGGAACAACGGTCTATATGATGTTGACCCCAAAAAACGGGGCGAACAACTACCTTCGCTTCGCAATCACCATTGGAAGCAATACTGGCGAACAGCAGATCAACACCACGACCACAATACCCACCGGCGTCTGGGTGCAGGTTGCCGTCACGTTGAACGGCAGCGTCGGCATTCTTTATACGAACGGCGTGGCGGTGGGAACGAACAGTTCCATGACGTTGAATCCTTCAAGCCTCGGCATGGCGACTCAAAATTATATTGGCAAGTCGCAATGGTCCGATCCTTACTACAATGGATTGGTGGATGAATTCCGCATCTACAACGGCGCGTTGACCGCCAGCGAAGTGGCGACCTTCATCACGCCGCTGTCTGCCCCGACCAATCTGACCGCCACGGCGAGCAACAGTCTGGTGACTTTGAAGTGGAACGCCGCCGCGCGCGCCACCAGCTACAATGTCATGCGCTCACTTACCAACGGCGGGCCTTACGTCTCCTTGGCGGGCGTGATGTCCACGAATTACACGGACGCCGGCCTGGCTAACAACGGCATGACTTATTACTACATCGTCACGGCAATCAACGCCGTGGGCCAGAGCACAAACTCCTCGCCAGCGGCTGCGACATTGGTTTCGTGGATTCCGCCCCAATTAACATTCAGCCTCAACGGAAGTGAGCTTCGATTCAACTGGCCAGCAGATCATCTGGGCTGGAAGTTGCAGACACAGACTAATTCGCTGACGGCTGGTCTGGGCACGAACTGGGTGACCGTGCCTAATTCAAACTCAACCAACCAGATTTCCATCACCCTGACCCAGAATACCGGCGGAGTTTTCTTCCGCCTGATTTATCCTTAAAATATGGCGCTTTTATTCAGAACAATATGAGCAATACGACCCCAAACCATCCTTTCATCAGCATCTGGTTCGGAAATTTCTTCGAGCCGTTCTATTCCGACTACAAAGCCACGCGACGCGGCATCGCCGAAGTTGCCAGCCTCGGCTTCAACAGCATCAACCTCGACTCGAAGGCGTGGGCAGATTTCTTTGCGCGCTATCGTGGCGAAGCGGCCAGCCAGTATGTCGCCATGCACGAGTTCATGATGGCGGAGATGGCCAAGCACGGGATTGATTACACCTGCCTCGCGCTTTACCTCTGCGGCGACAATTTATATCCAAACATCCGCAGCGTGCCGCCGGTGCGCGGCGAGGAGCCGATGCGCCCGAACGGCCAGCCGATGGGCACTTACAAATACTGGTCGCCCAAAGCGCAGGCGACGATGGTGGAGCATGTCAAAGGTCTGCTGAATCTTTACGGCAATGGAATGCGGCAAAATGCGGATGGAAAAATCATTATGCAGACAATGTTCGAGCCGATTCCCAAGCCGAGCTTCGACGCCGAGGGAAAACAAAAGTATCTCGGCTGGCTCGAAAAAAACTATGGCGGCGCGATTGAAAAATTGAATTCGCGCTACCAGCTTGCGGCCAAATCATTTTCCGAATTGAAAACGTCAGAATACTGGCTGCGCCCGGAGGAGTTGAACTGGGTGGGCTGCGCACGACCGACGGCGGAAGATTTTGCGAAGCGCACGCCAGATTTTTATCGCTGGATTGACAATCAGACGCATCTGGCCGAAGTGCTGCAAGATTATCTCGCCACGATGAAAAAACATTGGCGCGAGCTCGAGCCAAATCTTTTCATCGAGCCGCTGCTGCATCAATGGGGCTATTTTTTCAACCCGCCGGGCCAGATTGACTGGCAGACAGGCCAGCGCGCACTAGATGTTTACAAATGCGCGGCACACGTGGACAGCGTGCTGTTCATCGCCGCGCCGCTGAATGCGGAGAATCACGCCGACGCCATGGCCTTGAGTGTCGAGGGCTCGATTTTGCGCAACGCGAATTCGCACCGGCCGTTCACCGCCGGGCTGTATCTCGGCCGGCACGTTAACGGCGACATTTACCGCGTCGTGCCGCCGGCGGAATGCATCGGCACGCACGTCGCGAACGGCGCGAAAGGACTGCACATCTACGGCTACAGCGGCCTCGACGACGGCGGCGTAATGTATCGCATGGACGAAATGTTCAAGGAGTCGCTGCGCGCCGGCAACCGCTGGGCAGCGAAAGTGATGCCGTTGCTCGACGCGCCGCGCGCCAAGGAAGTCGCGCTGCTGTTCCCCGCCGAAATGAGCCTTTTTGAGCCGCTCGAAGTGGACCTCGAAGGCCGTCACCGTATGGATCTGCTCGGCTGGTATCAACAGTTCACTGATCTGGGCTGGCATGTGGATATTGTGCACCCCCACCAGGTCGCTGCGGGATGCCTAAAGGATTACAAGCATCTCGTCGTGCCGACGAACTCCCTCTATGACCTGGGCGACAACAAGCCACTCGAAGCCGCGGTTAAAAAATTCGTGAGCGGCGGCGGTAATTTTTTTCACGGCCCGCACTGCGAACTCGCCGAACGCGCACTCGGCATCAAGGAAAAAGTTATCGCATTTGACTGTTTAGAGTGGGATGAAGAAATCATCCCGCACGGTTGGAGCACGGTTTCATTTATAACAGGCAGGCCCATTGCCAAATACATCCAAAGCGGCAAGATCGGCATCGCACAGACCAAGCTCGGCAAAGGGAATGCCTATTCATTCGGCTTCCAATACGGCTATGCCTATTGCCGCCGCTCAATGCCGATCGTTCCCCCACAATATGGCAAACGGGAAATGCACCCGGTCGTGCTCCTCTCCCAAACGCCAGTGGAAAAACTCGCCGGCGTTTCACCGCTCGCACCGATGACGCCGATCAAAGGGGTAGAGTTCGCTCGTTTTAGCAAAAAGCTTGTCATCGTAAACCATCGTTCAAGCCCAGTGGACATTAGCAAAATCAAAAGAAAAAGGACATTTCATTTGATACCAACGACGAAAGTTTTTCTAGCAGCGCATTCAGCCGTATTTATTGAAAGCTGAATTTCCCAATTGAAACATAGGTTTTTAAATTATTGCTTGGTTGGAACCATTCGCGACTGTGAAAATCCGGCTAACTCTGGAGGTTATAAGCCGGCACTTTGAAGCCGGATTCCACTAGCAGTTGGCTCTTTTTTCCACATCTCCCGCCACCGATACAAACGCCACCTCGAACGACTCAAAAATCAATTCTCCGTCGAACGGGATCGCACCGCCATCACTCAAATGAAATAATTGCTTTCTTGTCCATGCATCCGGGTGCAGTCTAAACAGAAGTTTAAGCCGATTGAAATCGCAAACCATTAAATTCAGGCTGGGGCTCGCATTCACGCTGTTGATTGCCATCCTGGTCGCCGTCGGGTGGCTGGCTTTGGATCGTATGGAGCGAGTCAAAACCAACCTGAACTACCTGGTCCAGCATTGCTGGCATAAAGTGGAACTTTCACGCCAGGCTTTCGGATATTCGACCGCCAACAACCGGATCACTTTGGCGGTATTTCTGATGACCAATAGCACGGACATCGATCAGCTGTTGCTCCAACGCAAGCAAAACACGGAAAAAATTTCCGAACTCTTCACCAACCTCCAGCAGGTTTTAGATTCCAAGCCGGAGCGCAACCTGTTGGCGAACATTGACGCCGCGCGCTGGCCTTATGTGGCCAGCTACCAAGCGGCGCTCAAATTACAATTTCAAGATCATCAGCCGAATGCCGCCCGCGCGATGATGGTGCAAGTGACGCTGCCTTTGCTGATCAATTATCACGCCGCGTGGAACGCCTTCGTGGAATTTCAAGGCCGACAGATGGAGGAATCCGCCCGGGTGGCTGAGCAAGATTATGAGCATACCCGCGCCCAGATGCTGGTATTGATGCTGCTGGCCTTGACCGGGGCCATGGGAATCATGGCATTGACCACTCGCAAAATCCTCAGTGAAACGTTCCAACGCCAGCGGGCGGAGCAGGAATTGCATCTGGCGCACAATGAATTGGAGGCCCGCATCCAGCAGCGGACCGCCGAATTGAATACGGCCAACGCCGGATTGAGCTTTGAAATTGCTGAACGCGCGCGCACGGAAGCCAAGCTGGCGGCATTACAAAGCCAACAGGAACGAATTCTCACCGCCGTCGGCGAAGGCCTGCATGGCATTGACCGGGAAGGGAAAATAATGTTTGAGAATCCTGCGGCCACCGCCATGCTCGGCTGGGAAGCCCAGGAATTGATCGGTCAGCCGGCGCACCAAGTGATGCACCACACGCGCGCAGATGGCACGCCATATCCGGTCACAGAATGCGCGATTTATGCCACGCTGCACGACGGCTTGACCCACCGCGTGGAGAACGAAGTGTTCTGGCGCAAAGATGGCACATCATTTCCTGTCATTTACACGAGCACGCCGATTCGGGATGAGGCTGGCGCCATCATTGGTGCCGTGGTCGCCTTCCGCGACATCACCGAACTCAAGCGCGACGAAAACAAACTCCGCACCACCTTGTCTGAACTTGAACGTTTTAACCGCGTGATGATTAACCGCGAACAACGTGTCGTGGAATTGAAACGTGAGATCAACCAACTGCTCACCGCTGCCGGCCAGCCGCCCGCCTACCCATCCGTCATCACTATCGCTGGCGGCCAACCGGCAAATCTTTGACCACCAACGGCCATTCGAAGCTTCGCCACGCTGATCGTGTCAGTTTTGAGACTTTTCCAAATGAGCTTGCCGCGAAGTCGAATTCGCGCATAATAATTCCCTGATTGGCGGTGGCGCATGAGATTGGCCACCAGCGTTTTTTGTCAGCGAGCCTCTAACCCGTCCGCAGAAGTGACATTCATGCGGATGGTATAGAACTCCAGTATATAAAAGGCAAATTCTGAAATGTGCAAACCAGCATTTAAGACAATAGATTAAACGGTTGGAAGGGTGGCTGAGTGGTTAAAGGCATCTGACTCGAAATCGCTAAACGCACTTTTCCGCGAATTTTCCCAAACTTTTCCAGACTTGGACACCCTTGGACAAGCACCGCCCTGACTGGTGTTTCTCTGTTTTATTAAAAAGGCGACTTGGACAGCGCGGGACACCATTGGGCAGAGTTTTGGGCAACTAGTATCAGATTGCAGTATCAGATTTTCAAAAGCCCTCTCTGCTATGTTTCCCCAATGCCGATGCGTGGTTTGCGCCAAAATAAAATTTAATAAATTAAGCCAATCCCTCTCCCGTTCTTATTTTGGTCTATGGCCTTCCAATCTTTCCAGTCAATTTCCCCTTATTTCAGTTCCCAAACCTCGCCACGGTCATTTACGGCGCGGCAAAGGGGGTTTTATGCGCTCTTTGGCTCGGCGCGCTTTGATTTTTTGGCGGTGTATTTCGGCAAGCGGACTTTCGGGCAGGCAGGCGCAAGCAATTCGTGAACACCGATGCCAAACCCTTGCGCGATTTTTTCCAGCGTCAAAAGGCCGGGGTTTTGCTTGACGCCAAGCTCATAAAGTTGAAACAGCTTGTAACCGATGCCACACGCTTCGGCAGCGCGTTCTTGCGTCCAACCGCACTTGACGCGCAGTTCCCGCAATCGCTTTTTGAATCGGTTTGAGGCGGCAGTTTGCACCGCCAACAAAATGCCGATTTTGCGCCAGCCAAAGAACTGCCTAAAGGTAGTGTTTTCTTGCTCGCCAGCGGCGAATCTGAAATTCTGCCAACAAATCTATGGCCGAAATCAAAATTTCATGCCCGAACTGCGCCCAGCATATTCAATGCGACGAAAGCTATCGCGGAAAACAAATCAACTGCCCAAACTGTCAGAATGGATTTTTAGTTCCTACCGCGAATGGCGAAAATCCACCAAAGAAAAAATCTCACAAGGAAACCGTCGCAGAAATAACAGAATCCAACCGAAAACATAATTTAGAAGCGTCAAACATATCGTCTGATACTAGCGGTAGCGAATCAGATACATACGTCTGCCCTCATTGCAAAGGTAAATGTATAATTGCGAGCGATACTAAAAGCGGTGAACTTATTTGCCCAAAATGTTCCAATACATTTTACCTTGAAAAGTATTACAACCTTCTGCGTTCAATCATAAAGACAATCCTAGTGTGGATTGCTATAATCGGAATTATTGCAACTGCTTCTGTTGCGATTTATGAATACAACTTTCTCGACGAGATTAGTGATACCGTTATTGAGTTTGCTATATTCTTTCCACTTTTTGCACCGTTGTTACTAAAGATAGTATGGATGATTTCAAGCAACCTGCTGCAAAAGACCTTTGCAAACAAAATAGCATTTTCAACGAATCCACTACCTGCTTCTAACAGGATAACATTTGATTTTCCGCTGACTGCCAAATCATGGAATCAAAAGTTTCCATCAGTTCCGTGGTCTTTTGTTGCAGGATTAACTTTAATGGTAATTGTGCTATGCAGAAGTCACTTATTCACTGGCGCGATACATACTAGCCATTCAATGAGCGTAGGAAGTCTAGTGCCAGCGTTCTTAAAGCAAATCGGGGTGAACGGCACTCTTTATGTAAAACTTCGCACTGGCGAAAGCGTCTCATTATCTATGGTTAAAGTGGCAGCTTATGAAGATGAATTTATATCAAACAAGATTGCTACTCTAAACGGCGACATCACACAGGAACGGCAATCATCGCCGCCAATGAGCGCGAAACAAATCGCAGATGATACAAGAATCAAAACTTTGATAGCCTTGAATAACGGGAGTTTGAATTTATGGGCTGGTGCTGTCGCTACCGCTGTAACCGATAAAGAGGGCAAGTATTCAATGACGTTGCCGCATACAGGTCATTACTCATTCTTTGCCCTTACTGGCCGTGAAATACCTGCCGGAAACGAGCGATACATTTTCTTTAGACGAGGCAATCTTGATGCTTCATTTAGCGATTATACCGTTGACCTAAACAACAATTACGAAGAAGTCGGCAAATATACCGCAGGATGGACGGACGACACCAGAAACTCATTTGACGACCAAACAATCTGGCAAGACGTTATTGGCTGGATAATGACAAGGGAATTTGGCTTGCTAGATATAAGTAAGTAGCAGGTATATTGACTCAATTAACTAAACCTGCGGTGATTGTAATTTTGTTGAAACGTCAAATCGGCGGGATTGCGTTTGATTCGCTGGTTTGCGCCGATACTCGAAACATTCAGTAATCAGGACTTCTTGAAAAATTCTTTGTTGCCCGAATGGGCTTTTGTCCCGCCCGAAGGGAAGGGACAGTAAAGAGGGGAAGGGAAAGCGCAACATTCGCGGTTACGAACAAATGCCTCTTTTGAGGATTTGTTCTATGTTCCGGTTTTGTTATCCTCCTTGCTGGCGCATCGGATTCCAAAACCTACGTTGTATTGTTGGTTTAGAGCTTATCGGCTTTCGTCTCGTGATATGTGCATAATGCGTCCCGCGAATAAGAAAAATGGGCGGGACATAGCATCTAAAGGTTCCCATTTTAATGGTCGTTCGGTTCCTACTCGGCTTGCGCCTCGGCTTTCGCCGTATTCTTGTGTTCGTTGCCCGACATACTATAATACACGTCACAAGTCTTTTTATACAAAGTTTCTTCGTTGCCCTTCCTTTTACTTCGCTTCATGGCCTAAATCGGCAATTCGCAAGGGCGGTTCTGATTTGTAAATAAATAAATTGGACTGGCCTAGGCAGGATAGTCAGGCCAGTTGCAATACAGCAAACAACCATAAACCAAACCACAAACATTTAACTCTCATTAAAATCAAATAACCCATACCAAACACAAATTACAGGTGTAATTACCTTTGTATGGAATTAGACAACACCGAGCCTTTAGCCCTGACAACTTCGCAGCTTTTGAAGCGTTTGCGAATCTCGCGTTCTGCCCTTTACAAATTCGTCAAGGAAGGCCGATTGACGCCGCTACCACTTTTCAAAAGAAACAAGCTCTTTGCTTATTCTGAAATCCTCCGCTTTCTTGAAACACCAAAAAAGAAATATCAACCATGAAACCAAAAAATAAACCAAGCACAGTTACCATTGATAAAGAGCAAGCCGGAGCCTCTCACTTTCCTAGCCGCACCTTGCTTGAAATTACAAACGCTTTCGTCGAAAAGCAGGCCAAGAAAGACAAGACAGATACAGCAATCGCGGACTTCGCGGGACTGGCAAGAATGTTCTGTCAAAATTACAAGTCAGTGTCGTTAAATTCTTTTTTGAGTTGTAGCCGTTCGCTTAACACGCCAGCGGAGAGGCTTGGAAAGTTATTCTTTTTATGGGTGGATGAGCTTAAAGCCAACAAGCGCGTCAAGGTGCAAATGAGTTGCTATGACTGGCAAGAGTGGATTTTTGTTTAAGTTATGAATCAAGAAAATGAAAGACAACGCTGGCGCGAAGGCTTATTCCAAGTATTCGCCAGCGAGGGACACGGCAGGGAAAAATGTAAAAGTTTTGCCGAAAGATACGACCAGCTTACGGAAAACGGTCTTTCTAGCTCTGGTGCTGTGGGAATACTGCTTGCAGCTTACAGTTCAACGGACGCCAAAACAGCCCATACCACCATAAAAAGTTGGGTAGAGTCAGAGCTTGAGCAATTCAACGCCGCGCACCAAGGGATTGATACCAACGGCAAGAGTCGCTTAAAAAAAGCAATTCAAACACTTAACGCCAACATAGACAAATGTTGCATCCTGATTGACGGGCAACCGTTGTCATCTAAAGAAATTTCAAGAATCAAGGCAGTTGTCCCAAATTGTTTGCAGAGTCCAACGATTTACGAAACTACCGCCGCCGAAGCCGATTGCGGCAAAATGTCCAAGTTGACGCTTGAAGTTAAAATTTAGGAAACGGTTTGGTTTTGTTTTCCGTTTTCTTAATGTTGGTGCGTTCTTCACCAACAAGGGCGAAGTGATGTTCTGCCCACCGGAGTAACGCTTAGGGATTCGCGTTGCTCCGGCTTCATTTTTACTTTCAAACAAAAAGGGCGTTCCCGATAAATTTTCCCTCGTGAATCTTCGTCCCGCCGAATCTGAATTGATAGAATGAAAAAATAGACCCTATGACTCAAATCGGACGCACAAGCACTTACGATTTTCATAAATGCCATATACCCCCCCCCCCAATCAAACCCTTGTAAACATTATCTGTTGTGCGCGTAAATAAAATAAATTAAATAAAATTAAAATTACATACAAGTAATACATCTATTGCTTGCTGTAAGCTAATCTTCTTGACGTAAAATGAAATGTTCCCTAAGCTAGTAGAATGGACACCACCACAATTCAACCAAAGGAAAATAATGCAGTTTTGAATAGCCTCACGCCCTTGGCATACACCTTGGCAGAATCGGCAACGCGCTTGCGAATGAGTCAAAAGACTGTCAGGCGACACATTGACAAAGGTAACTTGCGCCGATGCACAAAGTTTGGCCGCGTGCTGATACCGCGCAAGGATGTGGAAACATTTTTTGAGCGCAATTCCGAATATGCGTTCGCTGTTTGATGAAACAAAAAAGCCCCGCTTGCGCGGGGCGTGGAATAATTTGTTAGACTGTCAGGCAGCAACCACGGCTTGTGGTTCTGGATTCGAGAACGTCACCCGTTCTGCCATTTCTGCCGCGTGCGCGGGGCGCACATGGGAATAGCGTTTCAAAATCAATGCCCCGCCGTCTTTGTGTCCAACCCATGAAGCAATCACACCAACATTGATGTTTAATTCCATGCAGCGGGTGATGAATAAATGGCGCATGGCGTGATGATTGAAATACGGGATGCCAAGTTTGGCGCACACGGTCTTAACCGAACCGCGAAACTCTTTCCGGCTCATAACGGAGTCTGTCGGCTTTCGGTCTGGATTTTCGTCGCGCAACCCTTCAAGCAAGGTTTTCAATTCTGGAATCATTGGCGCACGTCTGACTTCCCAATTTTTCGTCCCTGTCAATTCGTCCCCGCGCACGGCAATCTGTTTGTTTTCAAAATCAATGTCCTGCCAAGTTATCTTTCTTGTCTCGCCGATTCTCATTCCGGTATAAGCGGCGAACCGAACCAAGTCAGCAACCGTCTTGTGTTTAATCGTGGCGAGAACTTTTTGAAAATCCTCTTGGCTTGGCAGCTTAATCTCTTTGACGATGACCCGCGTGCGCTTGACGAAATTTGCCGGATTGTCATACCGCGCACCTGATTCAATAGCAACGTCCAGAACCATTTTCAGTGAGTCTTTGGTGTTGTTGTAATTCGTGGCTGAAAACTTCGCCTGATACCCCGCCGCCCAATTCAGGCAATCAGCCTTTGAGATTTTCCGAACGTCTGTCTTTTCGAGTGTCGGCCATGACTTGAGCAAGGCTTGAATACGCTCCTCACGGTATGCTTTGCTCCGTGGTTTCTTGGCTTTGGTCTGTCCACCTTGCAAACGAACCCGAAAGACTGCCAGCGCATCCCCGAATGTCATCTTGCCGCCAGCAACCGCTGTCATACTGTCGGCTGTTTGGCGTTCTGCCTTTTCCATTTCAGACAAACGCATCTTGGCAACCGTGAGAAGTTGCGTTTCCAGAGAACGGCGAATCAGCTTGCCGCGAACCCTCATTCGTGCAAAATAAGTTTTGGACGGTTTGTAGCGAAGCAGGTTGGCAAATGGAGTCTTTTGCCAGACTGATTCCGATTTGGTGTCTGTGTTGGTTTCGGTGTCTGTTTGTCCAGAAAGTAACGATTTCATGCAAACAGTATCAGATACCAGTATCAGATTGTCAATTCGGGAGTTTCAAAAACTACTAAAACCATTGAAAACATTAGGTTGGAAGGGTGGCTGAGTGGTTAAAGGCATCTGACTCGAAATCAGAAGTAGTCGCAAGGCTACCGTGGGTTCGAATCCCACCCCTTCCGCCATTATTATTTAACCCCAACGAAATCAATCGTTTCGTTGGGGTTTGTTGTTTTTGGATTTTCAATTGCATAACAGATTTGCATAGCAAACACAGTTGTATTTGACCGTATTTGCGATGTTTGATGATGTCGAAAGCAGGAAGTTTTTTTCAGCACCTCCCAGCCATAGCCCAGCAGGAGCGGACGCCGCCGACGCGTTACCACCAGGCTCTGGGGGGCGAAAACATCAGGAAAATGCCGCTTTTAAAAATAAATAAAAAATCACTACTGTCCGGTTAAGGTTTTGCTGACAACGATTTCATTTCGGTAAAATCTGGCTATTCTCGCTGTCCGGTCATTTTTCGATTTCAATTCTGCGACGCTTCCTTGAGGGTGGTTCCCCGCATTCCTGCGGTATTC